>CAZDGB010000294.1:0-9414 GCA_964504645.1 uncultured Planctomycetaceae bacterium
TCCCACGGATGCCAGTCGACCGGGTTGCGGGCGTGCTGGAGCAGGTACGGGCTGGTTTCATGCGCGAGACGGTTGGCGGCAGGTGAGGAAGACATGGCGTGTCCGTCGGTTGTGGGGTGCGGGTTGTTTGTAGTAGGTTGTGGCGGCGGCGTCATGCCGTGTTCAACCCCAACCCACCATCAACCACCCACACATTGTAGGCAGGGGACTTGCCATGTCCGACGTCGTCGTCAAAGTTCGCGAGCACGGCCCGATTCTGATTTCCGGCCCGATCACGCTCACCGACCACTTGGGGAACGTGTACGACCTGACGGGCAAGGCGAACGTCGCGCTCTGCCGCTGCGGCCAGTCGCAGAAGAAGCCGTTCTGCGACGGCACTCACAAGACGTGCGGTTTTCAGGCGGGAGAAACGGCACCGCCAGCGCCCACACCGACGGCGTAACGTCGTAGAGCGGGCAACGCTTTTGCGAAGCGTCGCGAAGAAAGACGAAATCAGTGTGCGCCGGCGGTTTGCTTGGCGCGGCCCCCCTCAAGCAGGGCGTTGAGATCCTGAATCTGCTGCAGCGCGTCGGAACGCTGCTCTTCCGTCAGTTCGCTGGTATCGCGGAATTCCAGCGTGTAGCTGCGGCGCACGAAGCGCAAACCGCGCAGCAGATACTCGCGTTGACGGTCGCTCAATTCGAGAGACATCGTCTGGCTCATGAACGGTTTTCCTGGGGAGAAGGAAGTCTGCGCCGCGGCTGAAAGTCGCCGTGGATGCAGCGATATCCAGCCTAGCGGTCCGCTCCCCGCGACACAAGCGTCCGCGGTTTCCGCCAGAGAATTCGCTGTTCCCTAGAGTTGTCGAATCAAACCGCGGGTGAACTTGCCGCGATCGCTCGCCGGCCCGGCAAGCCCGTTTTGCGCTGCGTCCCGCGAATCGGGTGAGACTTCGCCAACCGGCAGAAACTGCCGGTCTCGAAGGCGTCTCTCGCAAAGACGCCAAGCCGCAAAGTTCGCCAAGAAAGTAAAGGGCTAGGAAACTCCAGGCTCCAAAGTCCAAATAAGCTCCAGATCTCAAATTCCAAACCGTCCTCGAGGAGAGGCGTTTGGAACTTGAATTACCTTGGAACTTGTTTGGAGCTTAGGATTTGGAACTTGGAACTTCGAGGCTCACGCGGCATTAGACAGCGGAGCGCGGACCGATTCGGTGGCCAAGACTTCCTGCACGAGGGCTTCATAATCGATGGCGCCCGAACTCTTGGGGGCGTAATCGAAAATGCTTTGCGCGAAGCTCGGGGCCTCGGCGAGCTTGATGTTGCGGCGGATCCGGCTTTGGAAGATCTTCGCCTCTTTCCACGGGGCCGATGGGTCGCTCTGATCGAGGAACCGGACGAGGTCGTCGGTAATGTCCGCTGCGAGGCGCGTCGCCGTTTCGTAGAGGCAGAGGATGATGCCTGTGATTTTCAGCTCGCGATTGAGCCGGCGTTTCACGAGTGACGTCGTCTCGAACAGCTTGGAAAGGCCCTGCAACGCCAGGAAATGGGGCTGCAGCGGGATGAAGACCTCGTGCGCCGCCGTGAGCGCATTGATCGTCAGCACGCCCAGCGACGGCGGGCAATCCATGATGACGTAGTCGACCGGCTGCTCGGCGACGAACGCATCCATGGCCTGGCGGAGCACGACTTCCCGGTGGGACGAATCGACCAATTCCAGCTCCGTCGCCGCCAGGTCGAGGTCCGACGGTCCCACCCACAGACGTTCCACGGCCAGTTGCTTCACCGCTGCCACGGGATGCCGGCCCGTGAAGACGTCGTACATGGTCGGCAAGCGGCCCAGCGTATCGACCCCAACATGCAGCGTCGCATGGCCTTGCGGATCGAGATCGACCAGTAGTACCGAGCGTCCCGCCTTGGCGAGTCCGGCGGCGAGATTCACGCTGGTGGTCGTCTTGCCGACGCCACCTTTCTGATTCATGACGGCGATCCGTCGCACGGGAATCCTTTCCCAGACTTCCTATGTTTTTCAGGCGTCAATCTTGAGAGCGCACCGCGGACGGCAAGGAAGAGACGCCGACGCGTTCTTTATCCATCGCTCCATCTGTGGGGGGAGCGTGAGAAAAAACGAACCCCGCCTCAGCGATGAGACGGGGTTCGTCCGCTTCCAATTTAGTCGAACTTCAGATTAACGGCAGCAGTTGCCGCAACCCGACGTTCCACAGCCGGCGCCGCCATTGCCGGCGTAGCCGTTGCCGCACGGCGAAGCCGGAACTTGAATCCGCTTCTCCACCATCCGGCAGACCTGGACCTGGATTTCCTTCTCGACCTGAACCGGCACCTGCACGGTGTAGTTTTCGGTCTTTTCCTCAGCGACGGTATCGCAGACCGTCACTTCGTACTGGTATTCCTGCTGCTGGTTCTCGTACGACGTGACGTTGACCTGACGGGTTTCCGTCTTCGGCTCGCAGACCGTCACTTCATACTGATATTCCTGCTGCTGGTTTTCGTACGTCGTGACGTCGACATCGCGCGTGCGGGTTTCGGTGTCGCAGACGGTGACGTTGTACTGATACTCCTGCTGCTGGTTCTCGTACGACGTGACGTTGACCTGACGGGTTTCCGTCTTCGGCTCGCAGACGGTGACGTTGTACTGGTATTCCTGCTGCTGGTTTTCGTACGTGGTGACGTTGACCTGACGGGTTTCCGTCTTCGGGTCGCAAACGGTCACGTTGTACTGATATTCCTGCTGCTGGTTCTCGTACGTCGTGACATTGACCTGCCGCGTCCGGGTTTCGGTGTCGCAGACGGTCACGTTGTACTGGTATTCCTGCTGCTGGTTTTCGTACGTCGTGACGTTGACCTGACGGGTTTCCGTCTTCGGGTCGCAGACGGTCACGTTGTACTGGTATTCCTGCTGCTGGTTCTCGTACGTCGTGACGTTGACCTGGCGGGTCTGCGTCTGAGCTTCGCAGGTCGTCACCTGGTACTGATACTCTTCCTGGAACGCCTGCAGCTCGTTGACGGTCACCGGGACTTCCTCGGTGACGACATTCGAGACCCACACGCGTTGGGTGCAGCCAGCGCCGTTGGCCGGGGCATAGGCCACGCCGCCGTTGGCGTATCCGCCGCAGCCGCCGCAAGCCGGGGCCGCCGCACAACCGCCGCAGGCCGAGGCACAGCCGCCGCAACCGCCGCAGCCATTGTAGGCCGCAGTGTGGCCGCAGCCGCCGCACGAGGACGCCACAGCGCCCGACGGGCCGCAGCCGTTCATCACGGGAATCGGGCGGTCTTCCCAATGCCCTTGATCGCGGCTGACGGTTTGCGTCTTCTGGACCGGCACGCACCGGTGCACGGTGCGGGTGGCGGTCTTCGTCTCGGTCTTCGGCACCAGCACGGTGTAGGTCTGGTCAACGGTCTTCGTCACCGGCACGGTGATCGTACGGGTTCCGGTCCGCGTTTCGGTGCGGGGCACCATGACCGTGTAGGTCTGGTCAACGGTCTTCGTCACCGGCACGGCGACGGTCCGGGTACCAGTCTTCGTTTCCGTACGGGGCACTTGCACCGTATAGGTTTGGTCGACGGTCTTCGTCACCGGCACGGTGATCGTGCGGGTTCCCGTCCGCGTTTCGGTGCGAGGCACCATGACCGTGTAGGATTGCTCAACGGTCTTCGTCACGGGGACGGAGATCGTGCGGGTCCCGGTCTTCGTTTCGGTGCGGGGCACCATGACGGTGTAGGTCTGATCGATCGTCTTCGTGACGGGGACCGAAACCGTCCGCGTGGCGGTGCGGGTTTCCGTCCGCGGCACCTGGACCGTGTAGTTCTGTTGGACCTTCTTCGTCACCGGGACGGAGATCGTGCGGGTGCCGGTCTTCGTTTCGGTGCGGGGCACCATGACGGTGTAGGTCTGATCGACGGTCTTGGTGACCGGGACCGAAACCGTGCGCGTTCCCGTCTTGGTTTCCTTGCGGGGCACCTGGCGGTTGACGGTGTAGGTCCGCGATTTCTGTTCGGTCTGATACTCGGTCACCGTCACCTTGCGGGTTTCGGTCACCGTTTCCGGAACCATGACGACTTGCTCAACCATGGCCGGCTGGCAGCTCACGGCACCCGCCGGGGCCGCAGCAGCCGGCGCGTAGTTGGTTCCACACCCTGCGACTCCAGCGCCTGCTCCGCAACCGGTTCCGCATGCTCCGGCTCCTGCGCACGACGCCACTGGTCCACAACAGGCCGGGCTCGCCTGGCAGCGCGAGCGATGGCCGTGACACCGGGCCTCGGCGGACGCAGCCGCCAATGCCAGTGACACTCCGAGAATCAACCCTAATTGCTTCATTGTACCTAGTCCCCCAAAGAGTTACCCACGCCTCTCAAACAGGACATTCCCGTTCGAGCCCACCAGTGTCGTCGCCATCGAAGCCCGTAGATGCAATGGCGGCGCAGATTGCGGCTTAATACTAAAATCCGTGGTATGCGTTGTCTAGCGAAAAGGAATCGATTTTCTCGACTTTAACGATCAGTGACGCTTGATGTTCAGTTGCGATCTCCGCAAATGAACACTCGGAGTTTCCGTGTGAGATGCAACCCGATTTGAGCGTGATACAATGGCCCGCGTCGCGACGTCGAACACGCACCCGCAACGGGTGGTCAAGAATTGACAGACCGATTCAAGGAAGGAGCCGTCAGTGACACCTCAACTCCGCTTGGCAACCGCGGAATTCGCCTCGTCCCCGCCGGAAGATTTGCCTGACTCGCTGCTCGTGGAACTGGTCGTCCACGATCCGGAAATGATTGCGGAATTATACCGCTTCGCCGAGGGAGATGCACGCGAAGATTATGCCCGGCAGGCGCTGCGCATCGGCGTGATGGCGTTGCGACAGGCCCGCGGCCAGATCGACGCCGAGCTCGTCCGCCGCGAAGCCGACCGCTTGCTCGAGACGATGCAGAACCGCTTGGAAGAGCATGCGCGCAGTGTGCAGGACCGCACGTCGCAGACTCTCAAGGATTATTTTGATCCGCAGTCGGGCCGATTCCAGGAACGCATCGAACGGCTGATCCGCCGCGACGGCGAACTCGAACAACTGCTGCACAAGCAACTGGGGCAGGACGAATCGGAACTCTCGAAAACCTTGTCCCGGCACTTCGGCTCCGATAGCGAATTGCTCAAATGGCTCAACCCGGATCAATCGCAGGGCTTGCTCGGCGCGTTCCGCGGCGCGCTCGACGAGCAACTGCAAGTGCAGCGCGAACACGTTCTGAAGCAATTCTCGCTCGACAACAAGGACGGCGCGCTGGCCCGGTTCATTCACGAGTTATCGTCGCGGCAAGGCGAACTCACCGAGCAACTGCAAACGCAGATCGATTGCGTGGTGAAGGAGTTCTCGCTCGACGACGAAACCTCGGCGCTCAGCCGGTTGGTCGCGAACGTCGATCGCGCACAGCGGACGATCACCCGCGAATTCTCGCTGGACGAAGACGCCTCGGCCTTGTCCCGGTTGAAGCGACTGCTCGAGCAGACCAACACCGTGATCGCCGGGCATCTGTCGCTCGACGATGACGAATCGGCCCTGGCGCGGCTGAAACGCGAACTGCTCGGGCTGATGGAAACGCAGCGCGATCAGAACCAGAAATTCCAGGAAGACGTCAAAATCGCGTTGCAGACGATGCTCGCCCGCAAGCAGGAAGCAGCTCGCTCGACGCGGCACGGCATCGACTTCGAAGCCGCCGCCCTCGAACTGATCGCCGTCGAAGCCCAGAAAACCGCGGACATTTTCACGCCCACCGGCAACTCGGTCGGCCGCATCAAAAGCTGCAAGAAGGGGGACGGCACGCTGGAGCTCGGCCCGGAATCGGCCGCCGCCGGCGCGAGAATCGTCATCGAAGCGAAAGAGGACGCCGGCTATCAATTGAAGCAGGCCTGCGAAGAAATCGACGTGGCCCGCAAGAACCGCGACGCCCAGATCGGCCTGTTCGTCTACTCCCGCAAGACCGCGCCGACCGGAATCGAATCGATTTTCCGCGTCGGCGACGATGTGTTCGTCGTCTGGGACATCGACGACAGCGGCAGCGATCTGTATCTCAAGCTCGGCGTCAGCCTGGCCCGCGCGCTCGCCGTGCGGCAGCACAAATCGCAGGCGGCCCAATCGGCCGATTTTCAGGCGATCGAGAAGGCGATTTTGAACCTCGAGAAAGCGGCGAACGGGCTGGACGAACTGCAGACCTCCGCGGATACGGTTCAGAATCACGGCGAGAAAATGCAGAAGCGCATCGGCCTGATGCGCAAGGAACTCGCGAAGCAGATTGAAATCCTGCGCGAACACACCGCGAACGTGGCGCATGTTTCCTGACCTCCCAACCTGACGGCAGGGGTTGCGCAACAAGTTGTTGAGAAAGTCCTGAGCCTGTCCGAGCGCTCGGTTTCGTTGCGCTTTGTCACGAAACCGGACGTTTAGAATGTCCACGCGACGCGCGTTCAAAGCCCGTTTGCAATCCAAATCGTGTCGCTTTTCTGCGCGCTCGCTGTCGCCGCGTGTCGCGCGAATGTCGCTCGGCGTCGGTTCACGCAATCCCAAACACTCCGCGGACCCGATCTTCACTACTTTGCACAGTTCGGGATGGCTGGGAATGTTTCAGAAGCCGCTTTTGGCGGCTGTTCCTAAACAAGTTGTCGAGTAACACACCAAGAGCCACCGAGACAAATGTCGTCAGCGTGTCCGGACACGCGCCGCCGGGTCCTGCCGGTAGTACGCCTGGAGCACATCGTAGAGCCGCGGCAACTCCTCTTTCATCCGCGCGGGCTGCTCGAAAAACGTTTCGCTCGCCACCGCAAAGAACTCGGCCCGGCTCGTCGCGCCGTAGCTGTCGATCAGCGTGCGGCGGCCCAATCGCGTTTGCCGTTCGAGCCGGTCGAACTCTGCGTTCGTGACTTCCATCCACGTGCGATACTGCTCCTCGTCCGGCAAGCTCGGCACGCCGTTGACGTCGCGGTCTTCCATGTCGAGCAGATGCGCGAACTCGTGGATGACCACGTTGCGGCCGCTTGGGGCCTCGACGCACTGCTCGCGGATTTCCCGCCAGACGAGAATCACCGGTCCCTGATACCACGCCTCGCCGAGCCGCGGCTCATCCGATTCCATCCACGCCCCGTCGGCGACGCGGGTGTTCCGCTTGGAGACGAACGTATCGGGATAGACGAGAATCGACATCAAACGGTCGAACGGCAACTGCGGAAAGCCGAGGCTCATCAGCGCCGCGTGCGCCGCGATCGTCACCTGGATTTCCTCGGTGATCGCCAACCCGTTGCAGCCTTCCCAGTGCTTCTCCGCGATGAGAATGCGCACGTCGTCGCGCAGTCGCTGGCGTTCGGCGTCATTCAACGCCGCGAAATGCCGACAATGCGTGGGAAGCAGCGATTCCCAGGCGGTGGGAAATGGCGTGAGGAGTAATTTCTTTCGTTGGCGGTTTCTCCACCAGGACCAAAGCATGAACGAAGGCCTTATTGATAGCGGATATCGGATCGCGGATAGCGGATGGGGAAGCGAGAGGCGGCTGTAAACTCGCCGGCGACTCTCGCCGCTCGCTGGCGGGTTCGCAGCGTTTCCCATCCGCGATCCGATATCCGCTATCCGATATTCATGATCCCCCAGTATGATCTCAACCGTCAAACTCACCAAGCGGAGACGGAGATGAGCTGTTACGTGCTCGCGCTCGATCAGGGAACAACGTCCAGCCGTGCCATCGTGTTCGATCACGGCGGGAAAACCGTCGCCGTGGCGCAACAGGAGTTTCCGCAGCTCTACCCGCTGCCAGGGCACGTCGAGCACGACCCCGAAGCGATCTGGACTTCGCAACTCGCGACGGCGAAGGCCGCGATCGAGAAATCGAAAGTCGCGGCCAAGAACATCGCGGCGATCGGCATCACCAATCAGCGCGAGACCACGATTCTATGGAATCGGAAAACCGGCAAGCCGCTCGCCAATGCGATCGTGTGGCAGAGCCGCATCACGGCGGATCGCTGCGAGCGTCTCAAAGCCGACGGTGTGGAAGACGTCGTTCGTCACAAAACGGGATTGGTGCTCGACCCCTATTTTTCCGGCACGAAGATTGCGCATCTGTTGGACACCGTGCCCGGCGCGCGGGCTGCGGCAGAGCGCGGCGTGATCGCGTTCGGCACCGTCGACACGTTTCTCCTCTGGCGATTGACGAACGGGCGGCTGCACGTCACCGACGCCAGCAACGCCAGCCGAACGATGCTATTCAACCTGCACACCGGCGACTGGGACGAGGAACTGCTCAAGCTGCTCGACGTCCCGCGAGCCGTGCTGCCGGAGGTTCGTTCGTCGAGCGAAGTCTACGGCACGACCGACGCCGCGGTGCTGGGAGCGGAGATTCCCCTCGCCGGCGTGGCGGGGGATCAGCAGGCCGCGACATTCGGCCAGGCGTGCTTCAATATCGGCATGGCGAAGAACACCTACGGCACCGGCTGCTTTCTCGTGATGAACACCGGCCCGACGCCGATCGTATCGCAGCACGGTCTGCTCACCACGGTTGCGTGGAGATTGGGCAATGAGACGACATACGCGCTGGAAGGCTCAGTCTTCGTCGCGGGCGCGGCGGTGCAGTGGCTGCGCGACGGATTGGGACTCATCGCGAATGCAGCGGAGACCGAATCGCTCGTGGAGTCGCTCGACGACAACGGCGGTGTCTATTTCGTGCCGGCGTTTGTCGGACTCGGCGCGCCGTATTGGGACGCTGATGCCCGCGGGTTGCTCATCGGCCTGACGCGCGGCACGACAAGGGCCCACCTGGCACGCGCCGCGCTCGAAGCGATGGCGTATCAGACGCGGGACGTTCTCGACGCGATGCAAGCCGACGCGAGCGAGCCGATTCGGGCGCTGCGGGTGGACGGCGGCGCGGCGGCGAACAACTGGATGATGCAATTTCAGGCCGACTTGCTCGATGTCTCGGTCCAGCGTCCCATTGTTGCCGAAACGACGGCACTCGGAGCCGCGTACCTCGCAGGCCTCGCCGTCGGCGTCTGGTCCGATCTCGCCGACATCCGCCGCCATTGGTCGCTCGACCGCGAATTCAAACCGGCGATGGCGGAGTCAGCGCGGCAAGGATTGCACGGACGATGGCAGCGCGCCGTGGAGCGGGCGCGGAAATGGAACCGGGAATGAATACGGATCTCGCGCAGAGACGCAGAGATCGCAGAGGATGGGAAAGAGGATGGAGAGCAAGAGAGATTGATTGCAAAACTGACCTGTCTCCAGGCGCTTCTCTGCGAACTCTGCGCCTCTGCGCGAGGCCCATTCACTTTCTTCTCATCTCCGCGGTTAGCGCAAGAGTGACTCCGTGCGGGCGCGGTCGATGCGAGCGGGGAGGAGTTGGCCGGCGTTGTCGGCTGCGGCGGCCATGCCGAAGCGGATCGCGTCGTGTT
>CAZDGB010000295.1:0-9327 GCA_964504645.1 uncultured Planctomycetaceae bacterium
GCCAGCGTCGTCGTCTTGCCGACGCCCGTTGGGCCGACAACCGCCACGACCTTGCGGCGTCCGCGAGCCGCGCGAATCGGCGGCGCACAACGGATTTCGCTCTCGACCAATCCCATCAGCAGTCCGGCCGATGTTTGCGGGTTCGCCACTTGTTCGGCCGTCGCTTCGCGTTTCAACCGCATCACCAGATCCCGGGCCAGCGTCTCGTCAACATCGGCGCGGAGCAGCTTGGTGTAGTGCGAAAAGAGTTCGATGGGGACTTCGTCGCCGATCCGCGTTTTCGCTTGCCGCGTCAGTTCGGCCAGCGCTTGTTGCAAGGCGTCGAGCCGCTTGTGAATTTCCGCCGTGCTGTCTTCGTCGGGCGTCTTGAGGGAAGGGATCGTCGGTGTCGAGAGTTGTACAGTCGGGGGCAGCGGCTTCATTGGCTTCCGCGGCGCGACACTGTCGGGCCGGGCGGGAATCGGAGCCCGTGCGCCGGTTCGAGACGAAACCGCCACCGCCGGTGAGGACACTTGCGGTTTCGCAGCGGTTTCCGTTTTCAAAAGTTGAGGCGGCGGGGCCAGATCGTCCGCGCTGATCAAGCGGCGCGTGGCAGTCGCGACGTGGGAAGATTCTTCAGAGGTTTCAGCCGTTCTCAAGGTCGCCGCGCCGGTCTTTACGCCAAGGCCCGCGGTGATCTCCACTTCTTGCCGCGACTTCAGCCACGGGAAGAAGCGGCGTTTCTCGATGTGCCGGGTGTGCAGAATCACGGCGTCGGACCCCATTTCCTGGCGGACGACGTCGAGCGCGTCTTGCATCGAATCGGCGGTAAAAGTGCGAACGTCAGCGGTCATGACGGACATCCTCGTCCTGGCAGTCCAAACTCAATTTGCTTCCGGTATCTCTTCTCAAATCACGCCGACATCTTGGTCGTCGCCGTTTGCCGCACGATGTTCAGCGGCACCTGGCCATGCGGCTCGACGGCGGTGTCGCGCGTCACTTCGTTCAGGCTCATCACCACCAGCTTCGGCATCGCCACCGAAGTAATCTGTTTCAAGCCGGCTCGTATCTGCGGGCTGCACAGCACGACCGGCGTGTGTCCCAAAGTCGTCAATTTCTGTAGTTGCTTCGCCAGTTCGTTCGTCACGGCTTCAGCGATCTGCGGCGACAGCTTCACATGGAAACCTCGCTCGCCGAATTCAAAGCCCGCCGACAGCACGTCTTCCAACGCCGGATCGAGCGTCACGACGTGCAGCACGCGGCGGTTGTCGCGATATTGCTGGCAGATCGTCCGGCTCACGGAATGCCGGGCGTATTCAGTGAGAATCGTCAGGTCCTTCGTCCGATCGGCGTATTCGCCAAGCGTTTCGAGAATGATTTCCAGATCGCGAATCGGCACCCGTTCCCGCAGCAGGTTCCCGAGAACCCCGTGGACTTGCGCCGGCTTCAGCAGATCGGGAACCAGTTCCTCGACGACCTTCGGCGACCGTTCCTTCAGATTGTTGAGCAGTTCGTGCACGTGCTGGCGGCTGAGGAGTTCCTCGGCGTGCGACCGGACGACTTCGGTCAGATGCGTCACGATGACCGATGTCGGCTCGACGACGCTGTAGCCGAGGAGTTCGGCCCGTTCCTTCTGGCCCGGTTCGATCCAGCGCGACGGCCGTCCGAACGCCGGTTCGAGCGTGTCGATCCCCGGAATGCCGCCGGTTGTGGCGCCGGTGTCGATCGCCAGCCAGGCGTCGGGATAGGCGTCGCCCCAGGCGATGGGGACATCGCGCAACTTGATTTGATACGCTCGTTGATCGAGACGGATGTTGTCGCGGATGCGGACCTTCGGCAGGATGATGCCGAGTTCCTGCGCGATCTTGTGCCGGATGCGGGTGACGCGATCCAGGAGATCTCCGCCGGCGGAGGGATCGGCGAGCTTGATCAACCCATAGCCGAGTTCCAGTTCCAGCGGATCGACGAGAAGTTGATCTTCCGGTTTCGGCGCCGGCTTGGGTTGCTCGGCCTGAGCCGCCATCTCCTGGACGGCGGCCTGTTCCTGCTGCTTCTTCTGCGTCCGAAGGCTGAACGCCAACGCGCCGCAGCCGCCGCCGAGCGTGAGCATCGGGACCATCGGCAGTCCGGTGAAGGCCAGGGTCATCACAAACGCCGCGGCGAGATACAGCGCCTCGGCGTGATGGAACATCTGCCCGACGACGTCGCGAGACAAGTTCGATTCCGACGACGACCGCGTCGTCAGCAAACCGGCGGCGAGCGAAATTAGAAAGGCCGGCACCTGCGAGACGAGACCGTCGCCAATGCTCAGTGTGGTGTAGACTTCGGCAGCGCGGCGGAAGTCCATGCCATTCATCACGATACCGATAATCAGCCCGCCGATGATGTTGATCAGCGTGATAACGATGCCAGCGATGGCGTCGCCGCGGACGAATTTGCTGGCACCGTCCATGGCTCCATAGAAATCGGCCTGTTGGGCGACTTCCGCCCGGCGGGTCTTCGCCTGTTCCTGCGTGATGAGCCCGGCGTTGAGGTCAGCATCGATGGCCATTTGTTTACCAGGCATGCCGTCCAACGCAAATCGGGCCGCGACTTCGCTGATGCGCGTGGCGCCCTTGGTGATCACGATGAACTGGATGACGACCAGGATCGCAAACAGGATCAGACCGACGACGAGCTGCCCGCCGGCGACGAACTGGCCGAAGGCTTCGATCACCCCGCCAGCGGCGCCGGTGCCGTCGATGTTGGCCCGGGTCAGAATGAGCCGCGTGGAGGCGACGTTGAGGACCAGCCGGGCGAGCGTGGTGCCGAGGAGCACCGTCGGGAAGACGCTGAACTCCAGCGGCTTGCTCACGTAAATCGTCGTCAGCAGGATGACGACCGAAATCGTAATGTTGCTCGCCAAAAGGAGATCCAGCAATGCCGGCGGGAGCGGCGAAATCAACACCAGCACGCTGGCCACGATCAGAATCGGAAAGACCAATCCCGTCGAATGCGTCCAGAAAGATGTGTTTTGAGTCGCCATGCTGGACTCCGCGCGCACCGTCCACGGGACGGCGAGCCGCGTTGTTTCCTGAAAATGAAATTGGTGTCGGGGAGACGGGCGGGTTCATAATGGAAACCCCGGCGGCAAGTCCAGTCAAAGTCACCGATCCCAAGGATTCGGACGCACTTAGTTCCCGATTTTTGGAATGGACCGGCAATTTCTGCGTCGCGGATGTCGAAACCGAGGCCTGGCGTGGGAGAGCCGCGTCCTGATGGTGACATCGTCGCGCAAACCTCGCCATTTTTGCTGTCGCTGTCACCGCTTCGGGAGAATAGTGCGGTGGTGGTGCGGACTGGAGTTCTCCGGCGGGAAATGCTAGGGTCTTGGGCTCCACAGAACCCGATTTTTGCAGCACACGGCCATGATCAATCAGAAAACACAGGCGATTTCCGGCGTCAGCGCCGGCTACGAGAACGTGATCGAGGAACTCTACCCGTCGATCGGCATGACCGGGCTGGGGCAGGTTCTCAACCAGTTGTACGAATCGATTCCGTTCCCGACGAACGATGTGAAACTGTCATACTTCTTATTCGTGCCGCCGACGCTACCGCTCGCCGTGCTGTGGTACTTCGGCATGAAGGTGGTCGGCAGCCGGTACATCGTGACGAACCGGGCCGTGAAGCGTTTGGCCGCGCTGGGCTATCGCCAGCTCGATGAAGTGCCGCTTGGGCAAATCGAACAAGTGACGGTCGATCCCGATTCGCGGCTGGCGTTTTTCCGCACGGGAGACGTCCGGCTGGTGAATGCCGCCGGCGACACGCTGCTGCTGTTGCGCGGCGTCCCGTACCCGGACCGCTTCCAGCAAGTGATTCTGGAAGCCCGCGACGCCCGACGCGATGTCGAGGCGTCCCTCGCCGCTATCAGCCAGCGGACGGTGTAACGAATCCGACCCGCAAAGCCGCGGTTGGCAACCGCGGTCTTCTGAACGGCGTCGAACCGGAAACCGCGGATACCATCCGCGGCTTTGAGATCCGTTACTGCGGCGGGGGCGGCAACTCTTCATAGCCGCGGCGGAGTACCGGGCGCGGGCGGTCGGACTGATAAACCGGCGCCGGCACGGGGGAACTTGACGGGCCGTTCTGCCAGCGCGAGGGTTGCCGCGGAGTGGACACCGGCGCGACTGTGGAGCGCGACGCCGGTTCCCGCCACGCGACTGCGGCGATCACGGTCGGCAGCAACTTCTCAGCCACCTCTTGCTCCGGCACGCCGTGCAGGTGGAGCAGCACGATGCTGGAGTTCCATGTCGCGTCGCAGAACTCCTCCAGCGAGCCGGGCAATTGGTCGTAGTTCAATCGTTCCGTCGGCAGGCGATGGCGGCGCTGCAGCCGCTCGGCGACGTCGCCGGCCTGCTGGTTGATGAAGACCGCCGATTTGCCCGACGTGCTGCATAAGTGGACGACGCGCTGCGGGCGGAGTTCGTATAACGTCTGCAACAGAGCCCTCGTTTCGGGTTCGCTCGCCGGCCCGGTGCCGGACGACGGTGTTTTCGTGTGCTGATAGCGGCGCGTGGGAAAGTTGCGGTTCAGATGCACGCCCCGCGCGTTCTCGCGGGTGTGCGCAGCCAAGCCGTCGGGATTCGCGGCCCGGACAATCACGAATTCCTGCTGATCGAGGAGCTCGTTGCGGCTTTCCAACGCCTCTGCGAGATCGTCGGCCCATTGCACGGCGGCGACGTCGCGGCCGTCGAGACCGGTGACGATCACCGTCCGATACTTCCCGTGGCCCAGCTTCCGCACATTGATCGGCCGGCCATCGACCGATTGATCGCCGGGACGGACGTCTTTCACGGGCGGACTCGATTCCTCGCCGGCGTTTGTTTCGACCGGTTCGAAGTCGCTAGAGCGCGTCACGTTCGGCTTTTTCGCCGCGGCGAGGCGATCTTCCGGCGGTTCGACCGCTTGCTCGTTGGAGATCGTCTGCACGGGCGAGGAGAGTTCGGCGATCAGATTTTCCTGCAGATCGTCCACCGGCGCGAACAAGTCGATTTCCAGCGGTTTCCACTCCGGCGCCGCGGCTCCCAGTTCGTCGAAGCCGGGATCGGGAATCTGCAGCTTGGTCCCCGCCCCGGCGCGGTCTTGCTGGTGATACCAGTACCCGCCGGCCGAACCGGCCAGCATCACGAGAGCGAGGGCGTGTTTCATGGCAAGGCTCAAGGCTGGAGGAGTGAGGCTTGAGACCTGAGGTAGAAGCAGAATGAGGTGAGATTTGAGCCGTGAGGAGCAAAGTCGCCCGCCCTCAGCCTCGCGTCTTAAGCCTCACGCCTACATCGAGTCGATGCCCAACTGGTACTTCAGTTCCTCGAACCGGCGGGCGAAGTCTTCGGTCGAGGAATGGACGTGTTCGGCTTCCGTGATGAACTTCATGTCTTCGATGCGGTCCAGGCGGTAGTCGTCGAGGGTGTCCTGGAAGTCGACGAGTTCCTGGCCGTACATGATGAGCAGCTTGTGCTCGTCGAACTGGACTTCGAGCGGAATCCGCGGGTTGAGGACCGCGACACCCGTGCAGCCGTCGTTGAGCAGCACGTCTTCGAAGTCGTAGAGAATGCTCTTGAGGATCGGCAGGTCGATGTCTTCGCGGTACATGTCCTCGTGTCCGCCGGCGCGCTCGTGGCTCGTTTCGAGGACGACGTCGACGACCGGGCCGAGCGGATCGAGCAAGTCGAAGAACACGTCGAGCAGCTTGTGCCGGGTGACGGAGGCCATCAGCACCGGGATCTTGATGCCGGTCTCGCGGTCGTGATAGGAATCGTGGCGGTAGCCCGACTGCGGGACGACCTGCAGGTCGTACGACGGGCGGATCGCGTCCGTCAGCAGGAAGTTACCGTACTTCGCGATGTTCATATGCGTTTCGAGCTGATCCTCGCTGAGGTTCTCGAAACTCGAAGCTCCCTTACGGAGTTCGCCGTCGCGATACGTGTTCTTGAACAGTCGCTTCAAGAACCCCATGGTGTTTCCTTCCAGCGTTAGCGAATCAGTCGAAATTCGGCGTTCAGCCAACTCTAGCACGCCATTTGCGGGAGGCGTTTTGCGTGGACGCAGCGCCACCGATTTTTCGCCGGAAGAGAAGCGGCAACATCCCGGCACGGCGTTTGCGCAAAGCCGCGCGAACTTGCTGGCGGCTCAAGCCGCGTAAGCAGTTCCGTTTTGGCGGTCTCCATCGCCCTCAAAACACCCGAAAGGCGCCGAGGGAGCGCAGAGGACGCACCCCCGCCCTCAGTTCCAACGGCACGCATCACGAAAAGTTGAGCGGAACCAGGTGTCCATTCGCGAAAGCCGCCGGAAGTTCACGACGGCAACGGATGAAACGGATATACTGTCTCTGAACCGAGCGGGGGGGCGTGAGCCCCCTGATGGTGCGTGCCATCAACATCGACACTGCTTTCAGGGGGCTCACGCCCCCCCGCTCGGAAATCGTCCCTGGCGAAAGAAACGTTATGCGCATGAATCGGTGGCATCTGGCTTTTGGCGTGTTGCTGGCCGGAACGGTTGCCGGCGTCGGCTCGGCTGAGGACGCGGCCAGGACCTCCGGCGCGAAGATCGAAAAAGAAGAAAGCTGGCAGGTGATCCATATGAGCGGCCAGCGAATCGGTTACAGCCGGTCGCTCTTGGAGCCGTTCGACCGCGACGGTGAGCCGATGGTCCGGTCGTCGGTCGAGATGCACATGACGATCAAGCGGTTCGGCCAGACATTGCGGATGGGGACGACGCTCCACACCGAAGAGACCGCTGACGGCCAGTTGCGGAAGTTCTCGTTCGAGCAATCGAATCCGCCGGCGGGAACGCAGAAGACGTCCGGCGTCGTCAACGGCGACAAAGTCACGCTGGAAACCGAAGTCGCCGGCAAAAAATCGACCTCGACCAAGCCGTGGGATCCGGCGAACAAATCGCCCGTCTATCAGGACCGTGTGCTCCGCGAGAAACCGCTTGAACCGGGCGAATCACAGTCGTTCGACGCGTACCTGCCGGAGTTCGGCAAGGTCGTCACCGTCAAAATCGTCGCGGAGAAAGAAGACACTGTTGAATTGCTCGACGAGCAGGAAACGAAGGCGCTCAAAGTCCGCCTCACGCAGTCGGCGATTCCCGGCCTGGCGACGATCGGCTGGATCGACGGCAAGGGCGAGACGCTGAAATCGTCGACCAGCGTGCTGGGGACTGAGATGGTGACGTACAAAGTCTCCCGCGATGAGGCGCTGAAGGAAATCGACACCAAAGAACTCGATCTCGCCGTCAGCACCCTGATCAAGGTGAAGCCGATTCCCGGCCTGCGCGACCGCGAGGAAATCACATACCGGATTCATCTTCCCGGTCAGAACCCGTCGGAGTACGTCGCCGCCGACGATGTGCAGTCGATCAAGCCGATCGACGATCAAACCATTGAATTGACGATCCGTCCGTTACCAATTCCAAAGAAAGGGGACGTTTCCAATTCGCCGGGGCCGGAATTCCTGCAAGCTTCGGAGTTCTTGCAGTCCGAGGACGGTACCGTCCGCAAGCTCGCGGATGAAGCCGCCGGGAAAGAGACAGACCCCGCGGCGATCGCGCGGGCGATGGAGAAATTTGTCCGCAACAAACTCGACAAGAAAAACTTTTCCACCGCGTTGGCTTCGGCGGCGGAGGTCGCAAAGAATCTCGAAGGGGACTGCACCGAGCATGCCGTGCTGTTGGCGGCGATGCTGCGGGCCAAGCAGATTCCGAGTCGTGTCGCCGTGGGGATCGTCTACGTCGAACACCAGAAGCAGCCAAGCTTCGGTGGCCACATGTGGACGGAGGCGTGGCTGAACGGCAAATGGGTGCCGCTCGACGGTACGCTTGGTGTCGGCGGCGCGACGGCCGGCCACATCAAAATGGGCGACGCGAGCTTCTCCGACGAGAACACGTCCCCCGTTGGCACGTTCGCCCCGCTGATGCTCGCCATCGGCAGTTTGCAGATCGACGTCGCCGAATAAAGCCGCGGTTGGCAACCGCGGTCTTCTCTTCGATTTTTCGACGTCAAACAACGCAAACCCCGCGGATGCCATCCGCGGCTTTGTCACGCCGGCAACAGCGTTTCAACCAGGCGGGCGAAGTAGGTCGCGCCGAGCGGCAGAATTTCGTCGTTGAAATCGTAGCGCGGGTTGTGCAGCAGCCGGCCGTTGTCGGTCGGGCCGTTGCCGATCCAGATGTAGCACCCCGGCCGCTGCTGCAGCATGAACGAGAAATCCTCGCCTCCCATGCACGGCTGGGGATCGAGATCGACGTGATTCTCGCCGGCGACGTTCTTCGCGACGTTCGCCGACCAATCGGTTTCTTGCGGCGTATTGACGGTCGCCGGATAACGGCGTTCGTAGCGCAGCGTGCCGGTCGCGCCGAACGCAGCGCACGTCTGCTCAACGATGCGCCGCATGCCGTCTTCGGCCATGTCCTGCACCTCTTTGCGGAACGTGCGGACGGTGCCGCGCAGCATGGCCGACGCCGGGATGACGTTCCAAGTATCGCCAGCGTGGAATTGCGTGACGCTGACCACGAGCTGATCGAGCGGATCGACATTCCGGCTGACGAGCGTCTGCAACGCCGTCACGAGATGTGACGTGACGACGATGGGATCGACGCCCCAATGCGGCATCGCAGCATGCGTCCCTTTGCCGGTGACGATGATCTCGAACACATCGAACGCCGCCATGATCGGCCCGGTCCGCGTGGCAAACCGGCCGACGTCCATGCCCGGCCAATTGTGGATGCCGAACACCGCGTCGACCGGGAACTTTTCAAAGAGCCCCTCTTCGACCATCACCCGGCCGCCCCCTTCGTTCTCCTCGGCGGGCTGAAAGATGAACCGGACGGTTCCGGCGAAGTTCTTGCTCTCCGCGAGATACTTCGCGGCGCCGAGCAGCATCGTCGTATGGCCGTCATGTCCGCAGGCGTGCATCTTGCCGGGGTACTGCGACTTGTATGGCAAGTCGTTGGCTTCGGTGATGTCGAGGGCATCGATATCGGCCCGCAACCCGATCGCCTGGACAGAGCCTTTTCCGGTCGATTTTCCGTGCAGAGTACCGACGACGCCCGTCTTCGCCAATCCGCGATGGACTTCGATCCCCATGCGGCCCAGTTCGCGGGCGATGAGGTCGGAAGCATACGTCTCCTCGAACGCCGTCTGCGGATGAGCGTGCAGATCGCGCCTCCACGCGGTGAGCTCGGGATGCAGTTCTTTCAGACGCGACAGGACGGGCATGGACGGCTCCGGAGCGTGCGGGACAGGAATTCAATCGGTGCGATTGTACAATCGAGAGGGACTTGTCTCACGCCTGAAGGCGTTTTTGTCAGCTT
>CAZDGB010000296.1:0-9294 GCA_964504645.1 uncultured Planctomycetaceae bacterium
CAATCAGTTGGCCGAGCAGATGCGGCTGACGATCGAAGGGATCAAGGAGCGGCAGGAATGGGAACTGGTAAACAACAAGCGTTTCGGGCTAATGCACTCGGTCGACCCGGCGATGCGGATCAGCACTCGTTACGGTGCGCCGACGCCCGATGATCTCGACGAGCTGTTGGCGCTCGTCTGGAAGAAGCCGGCGTTCTTTCTCGCGCATCCGAAGGCTATCGCTGCATTTGAACGGGAATGTACGTGGCGCGGCGTCCCGCCGGTGACGATCAACCTGTTCGGCACGCCGGTCATCAGTTGGCGCGGCATCCCGCTGGTGCCGTGCGACAAACTCGAAGTGAAGAGCCGCTATCGCTCGAACCAGTGGTACGGTACGACGAGCATCCTCTTGCTGCGCGTCGGCGACGCCGATCAGGGAGTGGTCGGCCTGCATCAAACCGGCATTCCTGGCGAGATCATGCCGAGCCTGTCGGCCCGTTTGATGGGGCTCGACAGCCTGGGCGTCGCGTCATACCTGTTGACGAGCTACTTCTCGCTCGCCGTGCAGACGGACGATGCACTGGCCGTTCTGGAGAACGTGGAGGTCGGCTACTACCACGACTACGCCTCGCGCGAGACGAAAGGCTTCCAGGACGGTTCGGGAATTTGACGTCTTCATCCTCGCCGAGCGGGGGCGTGAGTCCCCTGAACGCGGTCTATCGTAGCAGCACGCACACATGATGAGATTCGACTGATGCAAGACGTCACCCCAGACATGATTTCACAGGTCACGGCGCGTCTGTTCTCCGAGGCGCAAGCGGCCGCGGGAGGACAGGGCCAGGGATTTCCGACGCAGCCGGGATTGCCGGCGGTCGATCATCCGCTGCCGACCGTGACCGAGTTGCCGTTCGCCGCGAATTCTCCCGTCAGTTTGCGGACGCCGCCCCACGCGGGATTTCCCGATCCCTCGGCGTTGGGCCATCTGCCGTCTCCTCCGAATGCCGCACCCGCGTCGATTCCGGCGATACCCGCCACGTTGCCATCGTCTGTCCCCTCGCCCGGATCGGTAACGCCGTCATCCATTTCGGCCTTTCCCTCCGCATCGGCAACACCCGCTTGGGCCGCTCCCACACCCCGGCAAGACACCAACTTCAACGGACTGCGGGCGTTCATCGAACGGGTGCAGTCGACGCCGTATCGAAGTTCGTCGGCTGGACTCTGTTCCGATCAGTCGGCGCTCGCTTCATTTCCGATTCCCGCGAAAGGCGAACTCTCGCCGACGTCGTCGCGGCCTCTCGACCTGCCGGCGATTCGCCGCGACTTTCCGATTCTGCATCAAGAAGTTCATGGCAAGCCGCTCGTCTGGCTCGACAACGCCGCCACGACGCAGAAGCCGCAAAGCGTGATCGACGCATTGGCGAATTACTACGCCCACGACAACTCGAACATTCACCGCGCCGCGCACACGTTGGCAGCTCGCTCGACCGACGCGTTTGAGAAAGCCCGCGAAAAAGTGCAGCAATTTCTCGGCGCCGGTTCGCCCGATGAGATCCTGTTCGTGCGCGGCACCACGGAAGGAATCAATCTCGTCACGCAGACCTACGGCCGCAAATTCCTGCAGCCGGGCGACGAGATCGTCCTCTCGACGCTGGAGCACCACGCGAACATCGTCCCGTGGCAGGCCATCGCCAAGGAAAAAGGAGCCGTGCTGCGGATCATCCCGGTGACGGATCGCGGCGAGGTCATGCTGGAAGAGTATCAGTCGCTGTTGGGACCGCGGACGAAAGTCGTGGCGCTCACGCATGCGTCCAACAGCCTGGGAACGGTGTTGCCGATCGCCGAGATGACGAAGATGGCCAAACGGTACAACGCTCGCGTGCTGATCGATGGGGCGCAGACGGTGGCCCACATTCCGGTGAATGTGAGCGACCTCGATTGCGATTTCTTCGTCTTTTCGGGCCACAAGATTTTCGGGCCGACTGGGATCGGCGCGGTCTATGCGAAGTCGGAACTGCTGGAGATCATGCCGCCGTGGCAAGGGGGCGGGAACATGATCAAGAACGTAACCTTCGAGGAAACGACGTTCTCCGCTCCGCCGGCGAAATTCGAAGCGGGGACGCCGAACATCGCCGACGCCGTCGGCCTCGGCGCGGCGCTCGATTACGTTCAACGCCTGGGTCTGACGAACATCGCGAAGTACGAGCACGAACTGCTGGAATACGCGACCGCCGGCCTGTCGAGCATCAAAGGCCTGCGGTTGATCGGCACCGCGCCCGAAAAAGTCGGCGTGCTGTCATTCGTGCTGCCCGGACGCAAGACGGAAGAAGTCGGCCGCTTGCTCGACCTGGAAGGGATCGCCGTGCGGGCCGGACACCATTGCTCGCAACCATCGCTGCGGCGATTCGGCGTCGAAAGCACCGTTCGTCCATCGCTGGCGTTCTATAACACGAAAGAGGAAATCGACCGTTTGGTGAACGCGGTGCGGAGAATTCAAGGACAGTAGTCGCGGACGCGAAGCTCCGCCCTGCCGATCATTTCGCCAGTTCGGCGCGGATTTCCATCAGGATCTGGCCAAGCCGGTTCTGCCCCGAACCATCGCCGCCGTCTCCCCAGTAGGCGTCGTTCTCCGTGCGCTCCACAATCTGCGCCGAGCCCGTCGAAAGCAGCAGGTCCCACAGTTCGGCGTGTTGCGTGAACTTCGCCCGCACCGCATCCCGCATGATATTGTCTTTGATCGACTCCCAGTCCTTCCGCAACGGCTTCTTGCGATCCCGCCCCATGCGAGCCGCGATCATCGGCGACTTTGTCGTCCGGATCGCCTCCTTATGTTCCGTTCCTACGAATTTCTGCGCCTGAAAATAGTGCTCCGCCGTCGGCCACGTTTTCCCCGCAAGTTGAATCGGGAATGGAGCGAAATTCGAGAACTCGCCGTACTCGCCGGCGGTGCTATAGAAGTGGATGGGGTCTGGCATGTTCACGAGTTTTCCGGCGGCTGTTGTTCGTGATGCAGGTTTTCTACGGAAGCCCAAAATCCACAGCCGAATGTCGCCAAACCGGCGAGTAGTCCGCCGCAGAGTGCCCATTCAAACCCGTTTCTAAGGGGAAGAAACGCGGACAGAATGAAGGCACAAGTCGAGGCGATCATCCACTTCCATCCGGCCACTTTCCACCGGCGGCTCTGTGGCATCTTCGCGGTTCGGAACAATCCCGCAAACGCATCGCCAAGAATGTCTTCGAGCAGGAAACGGACAATGTCCGCCACGATTTGTTCGTCTCGAAGGGAGAAGAAAGTAGTGCTCGCTCCGAAACCGCCGTGTCGCGACTAACCGGGGGTTGGCGATTCGCTGCTCGCTATTTCCGTGGGGTTTTCCCCCGGCGGACGTGGACCGAAGAACTGGTAATAGGTGCATTCGATCCGGCCGTTGTAGAGTTTGCGTCTCCGGTCGGACTGGCGGCGGAAGAAGTGCTCGAAGCCGGGATGACTCGTGAGCACGTAAATGGACCAGGTGTCGAACGCCGCGAAGGCGTCGGCCATGTCATCGTAAATGGCTTCCGCGGAGGCTTTGTCGCCAAGCCGTTCGCCGTACGGCGGGTTGCAGATAATGACGCCGTAATCTTTCGTTTTCTTCAGCTCCAGCACATCGTCGCGTTTGAAGTCGATGTCGGTGCTGACACCGGCGTCCTGGGCGTGCTTGCGCGCCAGTTTCAGGACTTTGCCGTCGATGTCCTGGCCGACGAGCGGCACCGGGGCCTTCGAGAGCATTTTGTCTTTGGCTTCCTCGCGGGCCTGCTTCCAGAGTTCGCGGGGCAGCCGCGGCCAGTTTTCCGCGGTGAAGTTGCGATCGATGCCGGGCGCTTTATTGCGGGCAATCAGGGCCGCTTCGATGGGAATCGTGCCGGAACCGCAGAATGGATCGAGGAACGGACGCTCAGGTTTCCAATAACTCAATTGAATCAGTGCGGCGGCCAAAGTTTCCTTCAAAGGAGCCGGGCCAACCTCTTCGCGGTAGCCCCGCTTGTGCAAACCGGGCCCGGACGTATCGATGGTCAACGTCGCAAAGTCTTTGAGGATTGAGACTTCAATGGGGAAGTCGGGGCCGGTTTCCTCAAACCAATGCCGATTGGTCTGCTTTTTCAGATGTTCCACAATCGCTTTTTTCGTCACACCTTGAACAGTGGACACTGCGTACAATTGAGAGCGGACCGATTTAGCGGAGATAGGAAACTTAGCGTCGATGGGTAACCATTCGGACCAGGGCAAGGCGGCCACCTGGTCAAAGAGCGCAGGGAAATCGGGCACCGGAAATCCGCCGACCTTCAGCAAGACGCGGTCGGCCGAACGCAACCAGAGGTTGCAGCGGCAGATGGCCAGTTCGTCGGCGACGAACGTGACTTTGCCATCTTCGACGATCTGCTCGGTGTATCCGAGAGATTCGAGTTCGCGCGAGACGACGGCCTCCAGTCCGAAGGCGGCCGTCGCGATCAATTCCAGTCGGCTCATTGGAGAAACATCGAGCGTTGAGGGTTCAGATGCGGGGGGAAACTGCTGCGAACGCGCCGGCCGCCAGCGCCCGTCGCCGGCGCATTCGCAGTTTTTCCGCCCCTCAACCCTATACCCTCCACCCGGAAGTCTCAACCCTGTCAATTTTGGCGGACTTGAGAGAATTTTCCGGCGTGTGGGGAACCGCGCGAGGCCGTTTTTCGAGAGAATCCGTGCCGGAAAATTGCTCTTGACACATATCCTCAAGAGGAACGCCAACTTCGTCGAATATCATACAGACGGATCGCTGCGGATCAGCATCGCGCACGCCAGAGATTGCAAAACTGACGTGCACAGCAGATTCGAGGCAACCGTCACGGGGGGCAGGAAAATTCGACACGTCTTACGCGGAACACGACGTTCCGCGCTCGCCGTAGATTTCCCTCCCCCTCGGGCGCCGCAACTTGCGGATCGAGTTGCCGGCGTCCGCCGAATCGTTCACACACCCGTTCAGACCTCTAGCGACGCTCTTGGTGGTTCCGAGGCCCGTCCTCCGAGCCGACGAGGCGATCGAGTTTTGCCTGGGCGACAACGTCCAGGTTGCCGGTTGGTGTTTTCGTTGTAGTAGGCACGGACAGCCAAGGCAATCGTTCGAGGGTGAAGATCCGGAGGGTCGCGACGCCCTTCTGAGAATAATAACTTAGGTGATTGGAGAGCCCGCGATGAGAACGATCTTCACTACTGGTCAGGTAGCCAAGATCTGTAAAGTTGCACCACGAACCGTGAGCAAGTGGTTCGATTCGGGTCGGTTGCGCGGCTACCGCATTCCTGGTTCCCAGGACCGCCGCATCCCCCGCGAACACTTGATTCGCTTCCTCAAAGAGCACGGCATGCCGCTCGGCGAGCTGGAAGACGAGGCGATGGGCAAATTGCTCCTCGTCGGCGTCGAAGGCCCCGTCAAGAGCTCGCTCATCGAGCTCATGCCGCCCGAAGACTATAAACTCGAATACGCCCACAGCGGCTTCGAGGCCGGGATTCAAGCCGAATCCCTGCATCCCGATTGCGTGGTGATCGACTTCGGCATGGGACGCCAGGAAGCCATGTTGATCGCCCAGAACCTCCGCAAGAACCAGGACTACGCCGACTGCGTGCTCGTGGCCTTGCTGAGCGACGACGACACCGCGAGCGGGTTCGACCGCTCGATCTTCAGCGAAACGTTCCGCAAGCCGTTCGACGCGGCGTTGCTCGCCGAACGCATCCGGACGCTGGTCGGCCGCAAGAAGCAGCTTGCCTAGCACGCCTTTGGTCCGGGAACGGCTGCTGCCCTCCATGACGGAACGGCGGCAGTTTTGAGCTCCCTGCAATTATCCGAAACGGGACGCCGACGGGCGTCCCGTTTTTTTTGCTTTCGTCGAAGTCATGCCGATCGCGCGGATCTCGTCTTGATCCGCCGCGCCCACGCGCCGCACGAAACCGGCCCACTTCCTCGATAGCGCTTCGCTGGAATGGCAATCCGCCCGCGGCTGCTTTGCCTGTCATACGAACTATTCGTACCTGACATCCCGGCCGTATCTCGACGCCAACGCCCCGGCTCACAAAACGGTGCGGGCGTTCGCCGAGGAGCTTGTCGAGAAGCGCTGGCCCGAGAAAGGCCCGCGGTGGGACACCGAAGTCATCGCCACGGCGTGGGCGCTGGCGTTCAATGACTCCTTGACGACGAAGACCCTGCACCCGACGACGAAGACGGCCCTCGACAAGATGTGGACCGTGCAGCGTGAAGACGGCGGTTTCACCTGGATCAAGTGCGGTTGGCCTCCGTCCGAACTGGACGACGAATACGGCGCGGTCCTCGCGCTGATCGCCGTCGGCGTCGCGCCGGACAACTATCGCGACACGGAACAGGCCAAAGCCGGCGTGGCGAAGATTCAGAGTTACCTCGCCAAGACGCCGCTGCCGTCGCTGCATCACAAGGCGATGCTCGTCTGGGCCGATACCTATCTCCCGCAGTTGTTGACCGACGAGCAGTCGAAAGCCATCGTCGACGAACTGATTGCGAAGCAACTGCCCGATGGCGGCTGGTCGGCCTCCGCTTTGGGCGACTTCAAACGCGGCGACGACACGCCGCAACAGACCGACGTCAGCGACGGCTTCGGCACCGGCTTTGTCATCTACGTCCTCCGCAAGTCCGGGATTCCCGCGGACGACACCCGCATCCAAAAGGGGGTCGCGTGGCTGAAGACCAATCAGCGGGAAAGCGGCCGCTGGTTCGCCCGCTCGCTGTTCAAGGACAGCAAGCACTACCTGACGCACAACGCGTCGGCCTTCGCCATCATGGCGCTGGGCGAATGCGGCGAGATCCCGAAGACGCTGGCGGCGAAGTAACCGGCGGAAAAGCGTGCTAACCCGCAAGCGTCGCGCGACGCTTGCGGGTTCACGTTTTTGTCCTGTCTCATCCGCTAAAAAGGCGGACGGCGATCAACTACTTCTTCGGTCCGAAGAGCTTGCTGGTCTCGCCGGGGGAGACTTCCTGCTTCTTGTAAGACTTCTTGTTGACGGCGCCGGAGACGTTGCCGGTCGAATCGCGATTGTGATCGATCGTTTCGTCGGTGCTCAAGCTGTGGGCGCCGGCCTTGAGGTTGTATGGCCGTTCCTGTCCGGGCTGGAACAGGCGCCGCTTCGGCTTGTAGCCGATGTACGCCAGGAAGTCGTTCAGACTGATGATGCGAACGCCGCTCAAACGGGCTTCTTTCCGCATGTCTTTCAGGTGATTCATCAAGGCTTCGGCCTTCTGCCGATCTTCCGGGCGAGCGATTGTGGACGGGTCGGGAATGTCGCCGAGCACCAGAAATTTCGTCCGCTCGTTGATGAACGTCCCTTCCGGCGTGCGATTCCCTTCATCGTCGACTTCGTTATCGACCATCGCTCCGGCGGTTTCGACGATTTGATGAATCAGGTCCCGATCGCTGCGGCCGTCGCGATCGATATCCAACAGTCCCACAAAACTGAACTGTTCGGTGCGGCCGGAGTTCCACAACGGCGAGTAGATCACATCGCCGGGCGCCATCGGACGGTACAGGTCTTCCTCGATGACCTTGGCTTCCGACATATGAGCGTCGATCACGCGGGTGACTTCGATTTTCGCCTTGATCTCTTCCTGGCTGCGGCCGATACCGGAGTTGTCTTTGCCGTACACGCTGAACGTGATGCGGGGACGGATATGGTCCGCAGAGCCCTTGTTGATCCAGACCAGTCGCGAGGCATTGTCCACGCGGCGAATTTCGCCGTCGGCGACTTCGAAGCTGACCTGCTTCAACTCGTCGAGCTCTTCACGGATCTTGTCGTTGATCCCTTCCAGCCGCGCGATCTCGTCCGCGAACTTCTTGCGTTCCTTCTCGCGCTGCTCTGTTAGGTTGGCATTCTCCGCCACGGCGTCGTTGAAGTCTTTCTTCAGCGCGGCGATTTCCCGGTCCTTGCCGGCAACGATCTCGTTCTGGTTGCGGATGACGTCCTGCTTTTCCTTCTCGGCCGCCTGCTTCGCCTTGTCGTGCTCCTGGGCGATTTGGTCGTAGCGGCTCCGTTGTGCCAGCAACTCCTCGTTCTGATCGCTCAACTGTTTCGCGAGCTCCTTGCGATTGGTGTCGGTCTCGGCGTAGGCGCCCTGAATCTTCTCGACGGTCTTGACCAGGTCGGTTCCCTTATTGGCCCCAACCTTGTTTAAGAGCGCCTGCACTTCGCCGCGGACGGTGCCCGTGGCATCCGGAGCGCTCGGATCTTCGATGCGATCGACCAGGACGCCGATGAGTTGCTTGAGCGCCGTGATGTCCTTGGTGGAGTTCTGATAGAGGGTTGTCACGTCCTTCATCTTCTTTTCGGCCTCGCCCTTCGCCGCCTGCTGATCCTGGAACTGGCGATGGAACATGTAGGCCATGATGCCGAACACCAGCGTCAACAGGACGAACGCCACCAGGGTCATCTGCAGCGCGACGGGTTTGTTCGAACCGACGGGAGCCATGGAACTTCCTTCACGCGATGGAAAACGGGCCGGCCGAAACCTGGCGGCGAGCACCCCAGGGGAGGCGGCAGATGCGCACGAGTCGACACAACACGAAGAGAATCTACTGCCGGTAAATGCGGCGAGTCAGCCCGCCAGAGCGAGTTTCACGCTTCTTCCGAGTTGTTGCACAAGTTCAGGAACTGAGGACGTTTCCGGTCAAGAGAGGTTGGGCAACAGAATCGGAAAAAACCGGATCGCTTCATTTAGTGTAAAGGAGACGGAAAGGGAGTCAAGCACCTTGTTCGTCTCGGGGATATTTCGGCAGGAAAGTTGGCCGTCGTGCGGTTCGGGGCTCCTTCGGCAGGAGCATGAGCGTTCATCGGCAGTTGTTGCCGGTTCCCTGCGGGGGAAAGTCCTCCCCGCGTTAAGTCTGCCCATCCCACCGCGGAAGGAAGGGCGAATCTAACGATTTTTCCGGTGAGTCAAAGCCTGCTGGAGGATGACAGACCAGACGAGTATACTCGTCCCGGTTCAATCTCAGACTCTCGTCCAGGAATACGCAATGAGCATGGCGATTGCCGGGGTTCACGCCCGCGAAATTCTCGACAGCCGGGGCAACCCCACCGTGGAAGTGGAAGTCGAACTGGAAGACGGCACCGTCGGCCGCGCCGCGGTCCCCAGCGGCGCAAGCACCGGTGCCCACGAGGCTTGCGAGCTTCGCGACGCCGCGGACAAGGCGCGTTACCTCGGCAAAGGCGTGCAGACCGCCGTCGACAACGTCAACGAACACATCGCCGACGCCCTCACCGAACTCAACGTCACCGACCAGGCGGCCCTCGAT
>CAZDGB010000297.1:0-9264 GCA_964504645.1 uncultured Planctomycetaceae bacterium
GACGGCCACGGGTTGCGGGAATTTTGCGAAGCCCTGTACCCGGTCGACGCCGCCGAGGTGCTGCAGGGGCTCGACAATCCCGCCGACGCCGACAAGGTCCTTTCGCACGGATCGATCGAACGGCAGGCGGAAATCTTTTCGTTCATCGAGCCGGCTCAGCAGATCGAGCTGGTCGAAGCGATGGACCGCGAACATCTGTCGAAGATCATCGAGGCGATGGCGCCCGATGACCGCGTGAGCCTGCTCGAGAATTTCGATGAGGAACGGGTCGAGGCGATCCTGCCGCTCGTCGCGCAGGCCGAACGCGACGAAATCCGCAAGATGCTGTCGTACCCGGAGAGCTCCGCCGGCTCGATCATGACGACGGAATATGCCTCGCTGCCGGAAAACATCACGGCCCGCGAGGCGCTGGAGCGTCTGCGGCAGCAGGCCCCCGACCGCGAGACGATTTACTACGTCTTCGTGGTCGACGACGACCGACATTTGCACGGCGTCATCACGCTGCGGGAAATCATTCTCGCCCGGCCGAACGCTTTGCTGTCGCAGATTATGCGGCACAAGGTCATTGCCGTGCACGTCACCGACGACCAGCAGGAGGCCGCTCGCCAGATCGCGCGGTTCGACCTCCTCGCTCTGCCGGTGCTCGACGAAGACGAGCGGTTGGTCGGCATCATCACGCACGACGACGTGCTCGACATCGTGCAGGAAGAGGCCGAGGAAGACGCGTACCGGCAGTCGGCAATGGAGCCGCTCGAACACAGCTACTTCTCGACGCCGCTCGCCACCATCGCCTGGAAGCGCGGCGTGTGGTTGCTATTGCTCGCGGCGCTGGCCCTCGTCACGGCGTGGATTCTCGACGCCTACGACGAGATCGCCGATAAACACGTCTGGCTTGTCGCGTTCCTGCCGATGGTGCTCGGCAGCGGCGGGAACACCGGCTCGCAATCGGCGACGCTGGTCATTCGTGCCATGGCGAGTCTACAACTGACCCGGGCGTTGAAACGAAAGATCATCGAACGCGAACTCCTGACGGGGCTCCTCCTGGGAATCTGCCTCGGCGCCTTCGCGCTGCTGGCGAGCCATTTCCTGTTTCACAAGGACTGGATTCAGGCCTCCGTCGTGGCCGGGACGATCGTCCTCGTCGTGACGATCGGCTCATTTTTAGGCTCGGCGTTGCCGGTGCTGTTCGACTGGCTCGGCTGGGACCCGGCGCTGATGTCGAACCCGATGATCGCGGCCTTCAGTGACACGATCGGCGTGGCGACATACTATTTCATTGCGTGGACGCTGCTGGAGTACGTCGGTCGAGGGTGAGCAAAGCCGCGGATGGCATCCGCGGTTCTCTTCATCGGCGTCGCTCAGAAGACCGCGGTTGCCAACCGCGGCTTTGGTAGCAGCCGAGCCACACTCGCGGAGCGAATGCGCTATTTTTACTCCACCACTACGTAAATCGGATTCGACAAAATCCACGGCTTCTGTTCGCCGGCGATGTCGAGCCAGATTTCGATGCGGTAAACGCCCGGTTCTGTGGCGGCGTGTTCAAAGGTGTCGCCGGCGGCTTCCATGACAACGTCACCGTTGTGGATCAGCCTCCAGCGTCCGGCGTGCGGAGCCTGACCGCGGAACGTGAGACCGTCCGTTAGTGCAACCTGGCTGCCTATTTCGACCCGTTTGTCATTCGAGACGGCGGCGAAGTCGAACCCACTTGCATTGCACAGCCAGTCAAACGCCACGTAGGCTCGGCCGTTGCCGAGTGCATCCCAGACGTCTTCCTGCGTGAGATCTGTCAGCAGCAAATGTGTACCAACGTGCCGCAGGCTGAATTCATACGGGTCGATCTGCAACTTGAAGAGAACGTCGCCTTCTTTCTTGCCGAGCGTCAGCCCTTTCACCAGCGGATTGGCGTCGGCGTCGAGTTCCAGAATCTGCTTTTCCAGCGAGTCTTCGACGACGACCTTATTCTTTTCCTTCCACACGAGCCGCAGGCCGACGTTTTGATGCGAATCATTCCCCGCAACGCCGGTGTGCGGCGCGATCTGGCAGAGTTCGTCGAAACGCTTCAGGTAATCGTCGGGATAATCCAGGAGTGCGGAAAACGCCGCTTGTGGATACTTGCGGAAGAGGTGCGCCGAGCGGAACAGCCACAGCGGGTCTTTCATCGCCTTGATCAACGCGGCTTCGTCCTTGAAATCGGCGTGGGTGTTGTAGATTTCCGTCCCCGTGATGCCGGCGAGTTGCCAGTCCATGCGCTCTTCGAGATGGCAAAGGAATAACCGTCCGTCGCGGCCGCAGACGAGATCGGTGAACTCCTGATTCGAGCCGCCGTCGAGTCCCTTCAAGCTCTGCGTCGGAAAGCAGAGAAACCCCCGCATCTCGGCCCCGGGAATCAGCAGCACGCCGTCTTTCAGCCCGCGATGTCCGTCTCCAAAAAAGTCGTAGTGCTCGGCGGGATGCTCGTTGAACATCAGCACTTTCGTTCCGGCCCGCTTCGCCGCCGCGACGATGTCGTCGATCTTCCCGCGGCTGTCGTGCGAGAACGCCGAGTGAACGTGCAAATTGGCGCGATAGTCTTTGAATTCGCCGGGCTGCTCGAGCTCTTTGCGTTCGGCCTGCAACTGTTTGACGGCTTTCGTCGTCGCGGCTAGATTCTCGGCGGTGAGGCGGGAGAGTCCGTCACCGGCGTGGGCCGATGCTGCCACGAGCAATACGACCATGCCGAGCAAACGTTTGGTCATGTCGTCATTCTTTCGTCTGCGGATCGAGTTCGGCGGCCACATGCAGGACGTCGTCGCGCAGCCGGTCGGGCGTGGTGCGAAAGAACTCCGTTGTCATACGATACGTGCCGTCGAACCCCGCGGGCATCGTCTCGTCGAGGAACGCAACCAGATAAAACTTGCGATAGACGCCTTGGACGTTCCACAACTGCATCGCAACGCCGCCGGTCTTGGGTTTTTCCTGGAGTCGCGAGACGGCGCAATGTCCGGTCTGCGCATCGAACACGGCGACCCAATCGGGCGACGCCTCGAAATAGAACTGGCGATCGTCTTCCTTCCGATCGCTGAACGCCTCGTCCCGCAAGACTTCCGCGCCGCGTCCGTAGAGAAAATGCGTCACTTCAGGCCGCCAGGCGTGCATGAAGTGATAGACCTTCTCGAACCACACGTCCTGTTTCGCCTGCACGCGGGCCGTTTCCGTCAAACGATTGCCGCCCAATTCGATCGTCGACAATAACGACAAATCTCGCACCTGCGACTTCCGCACGCACACGAACTTGTCCCCGCGGACGTGCGGCTGGTCGCCCGAGATCGCCGCGCCGTCCAGCAGGAATTGCACGTCAAGAATTTGCTCGGTTTCAATCTCGCGATGCGCCGTTCCGATGAAGCCGACGCCCGCCAGATTGAAAACCGTGCCGTAGGCGCTGTCTTCGATGCCCAGCCGTTCGCCTTGAAAGTCGATGCGGCTCGGCGTCCAGAGTTTCTCGCCATCCCACCGCACGGCCAGGTCGCCGCACTCGACGAGCAGCGACTTCGGTCCGGTGAAGCCGCCGGCGGTGGTTTGTGCGGGTGCAGATTCTGCCGCTGGTTCCTCGGCGCTGATTGTGAAAAGAAGCGTGCTCGAAAGAGCAACTGCAAGAATGCCCACAAAAGCTTGGATCATACCGGTGGTCTCATTATCCATGGTTAGATTGGCCCAAACAGGGCTTTCTGCGTCCGGGCTGATCTGAGTGTTTCAAGGCCCGGACTTTGCAAAAATCGTCTTCTCAACGTCGGGAAAGATCACTGTTGCGATCTGCTGCAGCGATGGAGTTAGGTGTCTTACATTTTGTAGTAAGCGGCTCGGATAAAACGTCTTGCCATGCTGTTGATGAATTCGATGTCGCACCTTGCGCAATAGTCCTTTTCCAGCGACCAGCCGTCGCCGAGTTGCGTCATCGTTCTGCCATGATTGGAACAATCTGTCGGCATCTCTTTCCTTCGTTGACGCATCCAGTGATTTAGACAGCCGTTCCCTGATCCGATACCTGACTTGGCAACGCCATTCGTCAACAAGCTCTCGGTCGTTTGATTCCTCAACGACGATCCGCAGCAACTCTGCTTCAGCTATCGCACTCTGATATGCTTGCGACAGCAGTGTTGCGTCGCAAAGCAGATTCTCAAACTCCTTGCAGGGTAAGGTCAGGAGTTTCCAGCCATCACCCTCAACGAGGTCGGCTTGCTCGTCAGGCAGTTCGCTGTAATACCAATCCAGGTCACGAATGCCGACGACCACAATCTGATGCTTCAACGAACGTGCGAATCTCACGATACTCTGAAGTACCGGCCCCTCAAATCGACCGTCACGGTGGGGAACGACCAGAGTCGTCGGCAACTCGTTGTCTGACTGGGTACGGCACCACTTGATCAGTGCCTCGATATGTGGCCGATCATCCACGCCCTCTACATAGACCAAAACATCAGGTAATCCAGCTTTCGAGAAATAAGTCTCCGCAGAGACACCCAGATTCTCCATAACCGTACTCAATTCATAACCGCCGCTCGCAGTGGAACTGCTCCGATCAACCCAACGAAGGCATTCGGGAGGCACTCGGCGAATCACTTCCGGCGAGTGTGACGCAATAATTACCTGCCGCTCCCCGGATGCTGCTGCATCCAGCATCAAATCAACGATGACTGATTGTTGTGATGCATGCAGGTGAGAGTCAGGTTCATCCAGAAGAATCACTTTCGCAGGAGATTGTTCCAAAATACGGGCTAAGGATATGAACGTCCGCAGGCCGGCACCAGATTGTGCAATGTCGAGTGGACCTTTCCCTCGCTCCCGATACTTGATGAGAATCTCTGGAGTCCCAGACAATCCAAGTGTTGGTAGCAGCAATTCAACATCCGGGAAATACGTGGCAATCTGCTGTTGCACCGGTGCGAATTTCTCGGGGCCATCTGCTTGAATTGCACACCAGATACCATTACGCCATAGCTGTGCTCCCTGGACTTGGCGTAACCTATCTTGGTACTGATCCGCGTTCAGCATCGTTTCCCGCGTCGGCACATCACCCGGCGGCGTTAAGATTGCTGCAGAAAAGCTCGAATAAGGAGCCAGAAATTCACGCACGCTTTCTGTTGGGGGATTGCACGCCACATGTGAGACCGTGAAGGTGACTTGCTGCGGTGTATTTCGGATGATCCCAAGTTCGAGACGCAGCCCATTTGAAAAGGTTCCCGACACGGTTCCCACGACATCGGGGGCTAAGGTTGAGTACAACCAGGTCGAGTCTCTAAGACCGAGTGGAGAAAGTGCAGGCTGAAGAGATACGGTCCGTGTTGCCGAGTTTGCATGAGCGATGTGTGGATGAGCTGCTATTTGAGGAAGCGAGGAAAACAGTAGGTAAACACCCTGAAGCACCGTCGTCTTGCCAGAGTTATTCAACCCGGCCAATAAGGTGAAATCATCAAGTTCACAACTTAACCGAGTCACCCCTTTGAAGTTGGTAAGATCAATCGACTTCAGATAAATCATGCTCTTCGTTCCTCATCGCTGTTCTTTGGCGTCGATCCTCACGCCCCATACTTCTCCAACCGCCCCGCATGCGCCAGCGCCTGCAGCATCAGGTATTTGGCCTCAAACGTGCCGAGCGAACCGAACCGGCAGGCCGTTTCGCCGAACTCTTTCGAGCCGTCGAACCTGCAACTGTCGGCGGCCAGCAGCGTCGGGACCGGGTGCCAGCTGTGCGATTTCAGTTTGCTCGGCGTGCTGTGGTCGCCGGTGACGATCAGGACGTCGGGCTTCAGGGCCGTGATGCGGGGGATGCAGGAGTCGAGCTCTTCGGTCTTCTGCACTTTCGCGGCGAAGTTGCCGTCCTCGCCGGTCGAATCGGTGTATTTGAAGTGGATGAAGAAGAAGTCGTAATCCTTCCACACGGCTTCCAGGCGGGCCATCTGGTCGGAGAGGGTTTGGCCGGCGTCGAGGACGTTCATGCTGACGAGCCGGGCGAGGCCGCGATACATCGGATAAACGGCGATCGCCGCGGCCTTCAGACCGTAGACGTCCTCAAACGTCGGAATGTGCGGCAGCTTGTCGATGCCGCGGAGCGTGAGGAAATTCGCCGGTGCGTCGTTCTTCAGAATCTCTTTCGCCTGCCGTAGGAATTCGTTAGCGATCTCGGCGGTCTGCTTGGAACCGTCGGAGCGGGCGACGGCGGCGAGCGGCGGCACGCCGGTCGCTTGCGGGTCGGTGTCGTCGACGTCGCCTTGCAGGCCGGCGGCGCGGAAGACGATGACCAGCCGATATTCCTTCACTGGCCGCACGAAGACTTCAACGCCGGGGATTTTGATTTTGTCGAGCTTCTCGCAGAGTTTCTTCCCGATGTCGCTGGCGATACGGCCGGCGCGGCGGTCGGTGATGTCGCCTTTCGCATCGATCGTGCAGAAGTTCCCGCGGATGGCGACGTCGTTCGGGCCGAGCTCGAAGTCGATCCCGAGCGCTTCCAGCACGCCGCGGCCGATGACGTACTTCAGGGGATCGTACCCGAACAGCCCAAGATGCCCCGGCCCGCTCCCCGGCGCGATGCCCGGCAGCACCGGAATGCTCAACCCGAGCGACGCCCGCCCGGCGAGGGCGTTCAGATGCGGCGTATTGGCCGTTTCGAGCTCAGTCTTTCCGCCGGGTTCGAGTGGCAACCCGCCGAGACCATCGCTGACGAGCAGGACGATTTTCGAGCCGTTGTTTTTGCGGAGCTTGCGAACGAGATCGTGGGGATCGGTCATGGGAACTTTCAGCGTGTAGTAATGCACGAATCGCCAAACAGTCGAACCGAGTTCGATTTTCGGTCAGAGGCTGCGAACCCGCAAGCGAGCGACTATCATCTCTAGCGGGATGTCAGGTGGGGAAAGGTGAGATTTCATCGCGGACGGCGACCATGCATTTGGGCGAACTTCTGCTGCGTCTGTCCGCCATGCTCGCGGTGACGGGTTACGCCGGGCGCATCGCGATCGGCGTCGCGGGATTCCAGGACGATCTGTGGCAGCGGCGCGCTCGGTGGTGGTGGACGTGCGGCGCCGTGTTTCTGGCACTGCACACGGCGTGTGCGTTTCACGTGGTCCATCACTGGAGCTATGCGGCGGCGTGGGAGCACACGCGGGCTCGCACGCAGGAGATGACCGGTTGGAACAGCGGTTTCGGGCTGTACATCAACTTCGCGCTGCTGGCGATATGGTTATTGGACGCGCTCGGCTGGTGGGTTCGGCTCGACTGGCCACGCCGGCATCGCGTCTGGTTCTGGACGGTGCAGGCGTTTTTCGCGTTCATCCTATTCAACGCGACGGCGGTGTTCGGGCCGTGGTATTGGACGCCGGTGGTTGTTCTGGTGATCGCGGTGCTGGGGCTGTTGCGCCTGCGAAGATCGCTCGGCGCTTCACGGGGCATCGATACCGGAGCGGAGTTACTGCGGAGCGAATGAGCCCGCGAAGCGCAAGCGATGCGTGTTCGTCGTCGAATCTCAACACGGGTTCGCCGCGTAGCTTTTCGCGACTTTCATGCCGACAGTGCCGATACCGTAGTAACCCAGCGTCATCAGGCCGGTGTGGGTGATGAGGTCGAAGGCTCGCCAGCGATTCCAGCCGTATTCTTCTTCCAGCCACAGAATGAGCAGGCTCGTGGCGTGGGCGAAGCAGCGTTCCATCGACATGCCGGTCGAGATGGCGATCAGTTCGTCGGCGGTCTCAATGCGTGGCGATGTGATTTTCTTCCCTTGGATCAGCCGGACGGTGATGTCCGATTCCGCCGGCATCTCCAGGCCGACGATGCTCAACTCGCCGTGACCTTGCGCGGCGTGCGCGTCGCCGAGATACAGGTACGCTCCCGGAATGAAGACCGGCAGATAAAGCGTGCTGCCCGGGCCGGTTTCGAGGATGTCCATGTTGCCGCCGTGCGGGCCGCAGGGAGCCGTCGTCGGCACGCCCCAGTCGGGCGTGGTGCCGATGCAGCCGAGCATCGGGCGATACGGAATCGTCAGCGTGTCGCTCCAGTAGATCTTGCCGTCTTTGATCGGCATCACGTGGGCGTTGTGCGGGCCTTCCACGCCGAGCCATTCGGAGAGGGCCTTGGCCGGGCCGGAGTACGTCGAGCATTGCCCGATCGTCGGCGTGATCGAATGGATGTCGACCGCGAGCGTATCGCCCGGCATGGCTCCTTCGACCCAGATCGGGCCGGCGACCGGGTTGCTGTACGGCTTCGTGGTCTTGTCGCGCTTGTCACCGGCCTTGCGGAGCTGCCCGGAGAGGGCATCTTCCGATTCGACAATCAATCGCTCGCCCGCTTGAATGCGGGCCCGGGGTTCGAGATGCCGGGTGAACTCGTAGACGAGCGGATAAGCAGGGACGCGCTGCATGGATGAAGGCCTTTCAGAATGTGTCACCATGTAAACGCAGAAGCCCAGGGATCGCAATCCCTGGGCTTCAAATTTCATGGAGTTCCGTCGCGAGACGCGGCAGCTCGTGTTAGGTGCCCATCAACTGTTTCTCGAACGAAATCCCGTAGCGCTTCATCTTCTTGTAGAGAGTCGTGCGGTTGATGCCGAGGAAGTCGGACGTTTCCTGCCGGTTCCAGCCGTGGGCATTGAGGGCGTCGAGAATCAACTGCTTCTCAGGATTCGCCAGCGCGGCTTTCAGATTCGAGCCCGGCAGACGCCCCTCGACCAGATCGACGTGATTCTCTTCCGACCGGAACGATTCCGGCAAGTCTTGCGGTTGCAGCACGACGTTCTTCGTCAGCACCACGGCCCGTTCGATGACGTTGACCAGCTCGCGGACGTTGCCCGGCCAGCGGTAGCGTTGCAGCAGCGTGAGGGCCGCTTCGCTGATGCCGGTCACCGGCTTCCCCGTTTGCTGGACGAACTCTTTCAGATAGTGTTCGACGAGCAACGGAATATCGCTGATTCGTTCCCGCAGCGGCGGCTGCGTCAGCGTCACCACGTTGATGCGGTAGAACAAGTCCTGCCGGAACGTCCCTTTCCGCACTTCCTCTTCGAGGTCGAGGTTCGTGGCGAGAATCATACGGACGTCGACTTTGTGCGTCTTGTTGCCGCCAACCGGTTCGAATTCGCGGTCCTGCAGCACGCGGAGCAGTTTGACCTGCAGGCTTGCCGACGCCGTGCCGATCTCGTCGAGGAAGATCGTCCCGCCGTTGGCCTGCAGGAACTTGCCGATTTTGTCGTGATTGGCGCCGGTGAACGCTCCGGCGACGTGGCCGAAGAGTTCGCTTTCCAAGAGC
>CAZDGB010000298.1:0-9175 GCA_964504645.1 uncultured Planctomycetaceae bacterium
AGGACGCGCCGCTTCGAGGGCTTGATCGATCACCGGCGCGAGTTCGATGCGGTCCTTGCGGAGTTCAATCTTGCCTCGACTGAGGCGGCTCACGTCGATCAGATCATCCACCAGGCGGACCATCTGGCCGACCTGCCGCTCCATCATTTCGGCCGCCAACGCCACGGACTCGCCTTGATCGCCTGCTAAACGCATGACTTGCGCCGCATTGCGGATCGGAGCGAGGGGATTGCGCAGCTCGTGGGCCAGCATCGCCAGAAACTCATTCTTGCGGCGGTCGGCCTCGCGCAGGGCTTCCTCGGCCTGCTTGCGGTCGGCGATGTCCACGCAGAATTCCACACAGGTGTTGTCGCCGAGCGAGCTGCCCGCGAAGAGCAGCCACTGCCGCGTGCCGTCGCTGCGCAGGTATTCCTTCTCGTAGGGGCCGACCCGTCCGGACTGCTGGAATTTCTTGATCTCCGCCAGGCTCGCCTCGACGTATTCCGGCGGGGTGAGCCGTTGCCAGGTCAGTTCGCCCGCCGCGATTTCGGCGCGGAGATACCCCATCATGTTTAGGAACGTGTCGTTGGCGTCGGTCATACAGCCCGTCGTCAGATCCCAGAACATCACGCCGACCGTCTCGATTTCCAACACCTTCTGCAGCCGCGTGTGCGCTGCGCGCAAAGCGGCCTCGGCCTCTTTGCGGGCGGTGATGTCTTTGAACAGCACGGCGACCCGCCGCTGCTCGGCGGGTCCGATCCGGAACGCGGACAGTTCGAGATGCCTGCCCTTGGCGACCAGTTCGCGCTCGAATCGAACGGGTTGGCCCGTGATGAGCACGTTGCGGTAGATCTCGACCCAGCCGGCGGCTTCCGCGGGCACCATCTCCCGCACTTTCTGGCCGACGATGTTCGGGATGCCGGTGTTGGCCGCATACGCCGGATTGGCCTCGACATGGACATAGTCGCTCAGCGGGCCGTGCGGTCCATCGAAAAACTCGATGACGCAGTAGCCTTCGTCCATGGACTCGAACAACGTGCGGTATTTTTCTTCCGATGTCCGCAGGGCTTGTTCGGTCCGCTTGCGCTCCGTGATGTCGGTGAAGATGGCCGCCACCCGGCGGTGTTCCGGACCGCCTTCGCGGAAGGCATACACGTCGAACCAGCGGTGCATGCCCTCTCCGCGATTCTCGAAGCGAACGGCTTCTCCGGTCGCCGCGACCTTGCCGTAGATCTCAAACCAGTGCCGTTCCTGACCGGGAACCAGTTCGAGTATGGTTTTGCCCTCGGCGCCGACCAGGCCCGTGTGCTTCTCGAAGGCCGGATTGACTTGCAGGAAGCGGTAATCGACCGGCTCGCCGGCCTCATCGTAGATCATCTCGAAGACGCAAAAGCCTTCGTCGATCGAATCGAACAACGAGCGATACCGTTTCTCCGACTCCTCGGCCTGCTGGCGCTCGAGCCAGTCCGACGCGTCGCCCAGTTCGGATTCGACGCTGCGTCGCGCTGGCGCCTCGGCGATGGCTGCCTGCTGGATGGCGCGGAGCGCCTCCTCGGCCTTCTCCAGCCGGCAGCGCAGCTCTTCGTTCTCGGCTTGCAGCTTTTCAATCTGCAGCGGCTGCCGCTCGACCGTCGGCTCTTGAGTGCGGATGGGCATTCCGTGTTTTCCGGCGCCAGGTTCGGCGCAGAGGGACAGGAAGATTGGACACGATCCCCATCCGTATCTGATAACCAGTATGCCCCGAACTCCCTGCCCCGCAATAGCTGTGATGTAAGACAATTAAAAAAGCCGACTTGCGACGGGTGGCGACGCAATGCCCCGCTGCATGAGAGCCGCCGCACGGAGATTGACTTGAACTTCACGCTTTCTATTATTGCCGAAGCGAGTCGTTTCCTTGATCTTTCAACTTGAATTGCCTTGATGCCGACGGATCCGGTTCTCGATGCCCTCAAAGCGCAAACGCGTCCGCTGCACGATCGATTGGAGGCCTGCGTCGATCTGCCCCAACGATTGCAGAGTTTGGAGGCTTATCAGCAGTTGCTGGCTGCGTTTTACGGGTTTTACTTGCCGGTGGAGACTCGACTCGCTGAGTGTGCGGAATTGCAGCGGGCCGGTCTGGACATCGAGCCGCGGCGCAAGGTGGCCTTGCTCGTTCAAGACCTGCAACAGTGGGATGTCGACGTTGATAGCTTGCCACGTACGACCGATTTGCCGGCGGTGGCTTCCGCGCCGGAGGCTTTCGGCTGCCTGTACGTGCTGGAGGGAGCGACGCTCGGCAGTCAGATCATCAAGCGACTGCTCGTGCAGCAACTGGCAATTTCGGCGGAAAATGGCGGAGCGTTCTTCAACGCCTATGGCGAGCGCGTGGGTCTGATGTGGGACGCCTTTCGGCAGTCGCTGTCGCAGTACGCGGCGACTCATCCTCAGGAGCGGGACGCCATCGTCTCCGCGGCGCAAGACACGTTCCGCAAGCTGGAGGCGTGGTTCGCGCGCTGTTTCGATGCGTCAAACCCGATTGGCCAGGCTGGCGACGATCGCCAGTAGTTCCTCGCGGTTGACGGGCTTCGACACGTGAGCCTGAAAGCCCGCGAGCAGGACGCGGCGACGGTCTTCGCTGCGGGCATAAGCGGTCAGCGCCACCGCGGGAATCTTTTGGCGCTTCAGCAAAGCTTCACGCGCCCGCCACTGGCGAATGAATTCGTAACCGTCTTTCCCCGGCATGCCAATGTCGGAAATGATCACGTCGAAGTCCTGAGTCTCGAGGATCGCGAGGCCGGCATCCATCGACTCGCATGTCGTCACGACACACTGAGTTTCCTCGAGCAGATGTCGCAACAAGCCGCGTGCGTCCTCTTCGTCGTCGATTTCCAGGACCCGCAATCCTGCCAAGTTGACCCCATCCGCGGCGCTGGGCCGTTCCAGATTCATCTTCCCTGGCTCCGCCGGCGGTTCCGGCGTGTGAATCGCGCGGATGGGCAACGAAACGGTGAACTGCGAACCCAAGCCCGGTCCGCGGCTGAACGCTCGCACGTTTCCGCCGTGCAGTTCGACCAGGCTGCGCACGATTGAAAGTCCGAGCCCCAAACCGCCGTACTTGCGATTGGTCGAAGATTCCGCCTGGCGAAAGCGGTCGAAGACGTATGGCAGGAATTCCGGTTCAATGCCCTTGCCTGTGTCCGAAATCGACAATTCCACGTGCGAATCGATGCGCTGCAGGAAGACCTGAACCTTGCCGCCTTGCGGCGTGAATTTGACGGCGTTGGACAGCAGGTTCCACACGACTTGCTGCAACCGCTGGGGATCCCCCGTCGTGTGCACGTTGATCATGGGATCGATCATCTTTTCAATTCGCACGCCTTTGGCCGCGGCGGTCAGCTTGACCGTGTCCAGCGCGGAATCCACGATCGAGGGAAGATGCGTGTCCTGCAGATCCAGCCGTAATTTCCCGGAGATGACGCGGCTCATGTCGAGCAGATCCTCGATCATCTGGGCCTGTGCCCGAGAATTGCGCTCGATCACCTCCAGGCCGTTGTCGACCTCAGTCGACAAGTTGGGAAGACGCTTCAACAATTGCGACCAGCCCAGGATCGCGTTGAGCGGCGTGCGCAACTCGTGAGACAAGGTCGCGACGAAGTCGTCTTTCATGCGGCTGACTCGTTCGCTTTCCTCCCGCGCCGATCGTTCCGCTTCCAGCGCCTTCTCGCGTTCGACGCTCGCCAATCTCAAATCCGAATTGGAAGCGGCGATAATCTCCGTTCGGCGGACGAGTTCGGAGACCAGCTCCTCGCGGAGACGGCGCACGGCATCCATTTGCGCCTCGGTCCATGGCGCGCTCCGTCCGCGAACCGTTTCTTTCCACAACGAAAACGAGCCGCGGGGACTGAGCCGGACATCTTCCCCCGTTCCCTTGACGACCGTTTTGCTCGGATCGCCGGCCCAATCGACGTTGCGCACCTGCTCCGCGCGAAACCAGAAGATCTGATGGGCGCGGGACCGCGAAAGCGAGACGGACAAGAAGCCCGCGGCGACGCTGCCGAGCAGCGCGGAGCCGAACGTCGATTCCAGACGGTCCGTGGCGTACAACGGGTCGTCGAATTTTTGCCGCACCACCCAGTCGGAAAGCTGCCGCAACACCTCTTCGCTGGGAGTGTTTCCCAACCGCACGATGCGCTCGCGTAGAATCAGGGCGGTCCCATCCGAGGGGATGAGCGCCAGCAGATCCGGCTGACGCTCCACGAGCGCGGACGCGATGTCCTCGGTCTGCTCGACGTTGACCATCATCGCTTCGATGATCTGTTCCACGTTCTTGCGGTAATTTTTCTTTTCCCGATCATCCGCCGCGGCCAGCGACAGCGACATGAACTGCCCCAGCAATTCGCAGGCGGTGCGGACATCGTAAGGCACGTAGCGAGGCGAATAGTGATGGCAGGCGATCAAGCCCCACAGCTTGCCGTCGCGCACCAGCGACACGGACATCGTCGCCGAGACGCCCATGTTTCTCAGATATTCGATGTGAATCGGCGAGACGCTCCGCAAGACGGAAAAACTCATGTCGAGCGGCCGTTCGCTCCCCGCGCTCACTTCGGGAATGACGCGGGCGGGAACGTAGTCGCGATCGGCGATGAACCGCAGCCAATTGCGGGTGTAGAGTTGGCGGGCCTGCTGCGGAATATCGGAAGCCGGATAATGCAGCCCGAGAAACGGCTCCAAATCGCCGCGCTTCGTCTCGGCGACGACCTGGCCGTTCCACTCGTGATCGAAGCGATAGGTCATCACGCGATCAAAGCCGCTGATCAACCGCACTTGATCGGCGCACAACTGGCACAGATCATCGACCGACGAGACATCCCGCATCCGTGCGATCGCCGATTGGACCAGGCGATACAATTCCGGAGCCGAGTGATCCCGTTCAACGACGTTGGGCTCGAACTCGAGAAAGAGATACTCGCCGCTGCGATGAACGATCGCGTCGAACGCAGGAACGACGCCGCCATTTGAGTTTCCCAACTTGACTGTGAACAAATAGTGCGGCGGAGAGCCGGCGCTTTCGTGCGAGAGATTGACGAGGTCCGGATGCTGGTCCGCGGGGAACAAGTCGGTCAGATTTTTCCCCAAGACGTCGGCGGGTTGCAGTCCGCATCGATCTGCGAGGTTTTCGCTGACGTGCGTCACTTCCAACGTGCTGGAGTCGCACGCCAGGAAAATGCCGTGCGGCTGAATGGCGCCGGGCTGATGGATCGGCTCACGATCACAGTTTGTCAGATTGAGAGAGTTGGAATTCATGAATCGCCGCGATCTGGAAACGAGTCTCTACACCGCCGTCCCATCACCCAGATGATACGGCGGGATTGCCTATGGCAGTGCAAGTTTTGCGCCGCGGAAATTGCTAAAATGATAACTATCATCTGCTCACTTCAACAGCCGCGGCGCATGGGCATTACCTTCAATCAAAGGTCCGCACACACGGCTGTGGAATGGCGCATCCCTTGATCAAGCCCGGCACCCGGAACGCCCTCAACGGCTTTCGTCTGGCGCTGATAGCCGTCCCTTTCACCCGGTCTGAAGACAAGTGACTGCCGCTCATGCTCTTCGGGACAGCGGATGACGATTCCTTGGCTTGCCTGCACCGGCGCGTATAATCGCCAGCAGCACCATCTAAGAAATCGTTTCCAACGAAAAGGATGCGACGATGCTCTCCGACGGCGTGCTGGTTCTCTTCCTGATGTCGGCCTGTTTTCTTGTCTCAGTGACGGCAGGCTTCGGCGCCGATGCTCATACCCTGGCGAGGGTGGGCGGCCAGATGAGTTCGGCGGAGAAAGCCTCGCTCGAAGAGCAGGTGGCGAAGACTCCCGATGATGTCGATGCGCGCACGAAGCTCCTGGGCTACTACTTCATCAAGGGGCGGGCGGAGGCCGACGCCAAACCCGCGCGGCAGCGTCACGTCGTCTGGTTGATCGAGAATGCTCCCGAATCGGAAGTGCTCGGCTTGCCTTACAGCAAGATCGACAGAATCCCGGAGCCCGAGGGTTACGATCAAGCCAAACAAGCCTGGCTCAAGGTCCTTCAAGCGTCGCCGGAAAAACTAGCCATCCTCAGGAACGCCTCCCAGTTCTTCCTGCTGCACGATCGCAAACTCGCCGAAGAGTTCTTGCTCAAGGGGCAAACGCTCGACGCCAACGATCCCCAGTGGCCTGCCTCACTTGGTCAACTCTATTCGCTGGATTTGATGTCGCTGCCAGAGAGTTCGGCCAAGAAAGCGACGGCGGAGAAGGCTTTTCGACAATATGAGTTGGCCTACAAGCTCTCCGAGGCGCAGGGAAAAGATGCTCTTCTAGCCCCCTTGGCGAAAACGGCCTTTGCCGCGGGTTTGATCGACGACGCGCGGAAAGCGGCGGCGAAGATGCTCGAGGACGAGGAAGGGGGCTGGAATCTCGGCAATCGGATTCACCAGGGAAATCTCATTCTGGGCCGAATCGCCCTGGCCGAAGGAAACGCCGACGAAGCCAAATCGAGATTGCTCCTCGCCGGCAAGACCACGGGGTCGCCTCAATTGAACTCGTTCGGTCCGAATATGCTGCTGGCCAAGGAATTGCTCGAACAGGGCGAAAAAGAAGTGGTGTTGGAGTATTTCGAACTCTGCAAGAAGTTCTGGAAATCGCCTCGTCAAGAACTGGAACGATGGGTGGACGATGTGAAAGGGGACCGCATTCCCCAGTTTGGGGGCAACTTGGCGTATTGAGTTGTGCCCACAAAGTTCGTCCGCATCACGCTCAAGGTTAACCTGGTTCGAGCGGAACATATAATCGCCACCATGACCGTCAAAGAAATCCTCGCACAGCTCAAGTCGCTCGGCGACGAGGCGCGGCGGAAGCACAACGCCAAAGCGGGCGCGCCGGACAATCAGTTCGGCGTGAAGCTCGGCGACCTTCGCACGCTGGCCAAGAAGATCAAAACCAATCACGAGCTTGCGCTCGAACTCTGGGAGACCGGCAACGTCGAAGCGCAGCTTCTGGCCACGCTGGTCATCAAGCCGAAGTCGCTTTCTGCAGAAGAACTCGACGCGTTGACGCGCTCCACCACTTGCGCGCAGGTGGCCGATTGGCTGAACTCGTACGTCGTCGCGGAGCATCCCGAGAAGGAAACTCTGCGCGAGCGGTGGATGAAGCCGAAGGAGAAGGATCGCTGGGCCGCCCGCGCGGGCTGGCACTTCACCGCCAGCCGCGTGAACAAAGCCCAGGGCGCGGACGACCTCGACGCGGCGGCGCTGCTCGATCGCATCGAGAAAGAAATGCCGAAAGCGAAGCCGGAAGTGCAGTGGACGATGAACAACACGCTCGCCGCCATCGGCATCTACTACCCGAAACTCCGCCCGCGGGTCGTCGCGCTGGGCGAGAAGATCGGGCTGTACCGCGACTGGCCGGTCTCCAAAGGCTGTATTATTCCCTATGTGCCGGTGTGGGTGGAGGCGATGGTGAAGCGGCAGGCGTGAGGCGAGAAAGGTTCCAATGAAGGCAACGATTTCATCTGGATGGCTGGCGTGGGCCGTGATTCTGAGTTTGCTCAGCCGGACGATCGTTGCCCCCGCGGCTGACAAGCCTGACACCGGCAATCGCCCCGACGATTTCTACCGTTTCGTCGACGGATATCCGGCGGCATTCAACCAATTGAAGCAGCAGCTCATCTCGTTGATGCGGGAGAAGCCGCTCGTGATCGTGTGGTTGATCGATGAATCCGACAGCCTATCTGCAGATCGGAAGATTCTCCGGGACTTGATTCCCAAATTCCACGAAGACCTGGCGGCACAAAAGGAAAACAAACAGAACCCGACCGACAATACGCTCATAAACTCGATCATGAGCTTCGGTGCAGTTGTCACCGAGCGGACCGATGGATCGACCACCCAAGTCGTGGAGATTCGCGATGCGATAGACCAGATACAAATCGACCCGTCCGGCAAAGAGAGGACCTGCAAAGCGTTGTCTACAGCCTTGGCGAAGTACGGTCCACTGTCAGAGAAGCTGCAGCGCCGTCTGGTGGTGCTCATCGTGTCCGACGAATCGGGCGACGATGGAGAAGCGATTGAAGACTGCATTGAACAAGCCAAGAAGTTTCAATCGCGGGTCTATCTGCTAGGTCGGGAAGCCAGCTTCGGCTATCCCTATGCCAAGCTGGCCTGGACCGACCCGAAATTCAAATTGAGGTTTTGGCTCACCGTTGACCGGGGGCCTGAAACCGCTTACCCGGAACTGCTGCAGTCCGACGGCTTGCACGAACATTCGGAAAGCATTCCCTCCGGATTCGGACCGTTCGAGCTGATGCGGCTGACCCGCGAGACACGCGGCCTCTATTTCATCCTGCCCGACGCGAAAGAAGCCGCCGCAAATCCGCGCTCGCTCAAAGATCTTCCCGCCGAGTTGGCAGCGATGAAAAAGTACCTGCCCGATCTGACTTCGCGGATCGAGTACGCCAAAGAGCGCGACTCCAACAAGTTCCGGGCGGCGCAATGGCAGGTCATCAATGTCCTCAATCCGTATAAAGATCGGGAACTATCCATTCAGGAAATTCATTACAGCACCGATCCAGAAGATTTTTCCCAGCAAGGCGCCCGGGCCTTCCAGCAGGCGATTCGGTCGCTGAAGTTGTTCAATGAAGGCCTCAAGCTCCTTGAGACCGTCCAGCCGCTGCGCGCCGACGAGCCTTCTTTGCGCTGGCGCGCCAATTACGACCTGTTGCACGCGCAATGCCAGGCGTATCGCGTCCGATTGTTTCAATTGTTGCTGGCGCTGGATCAACACAAAAAACTCGAACCGGCGCCGCGGCGGGCGAACGGCGTGGAGAACAACGTCTGGAATGTCGTGCGGCAAAAAGCGATGCTCGAACCGGACCCGATGCAGATCAAGCTGACCAAAATCGATTTCGAGGAACTCACGGCCCAGAAAGACTCCGCCACGAAGGAATTTCAGGCGGTGATCGATGAGCATCCCCACACGCCCTGGGCTCGCAGGGCCAAGGACGAACTGGACATGGGGTTCGGGATCAAGTTCGTGGACGGGTACCATGATTTCAACGCATTCGCGCGGGCCGGAAACATCGAAATTCCCACGCCATAAAGAAAGCCCGGCTTCTGCAGAGCAAAAGCCGGGCTTCAGGGAAGTGAATCGAAACTAATTCGGCTGTTTCGGAGCCGGTTTCTTCG
>CAZDGB010000299.1:0-3069 GCA_964504645.1 uncultured Planctomycetaceae bacterium
CGCCACCCGCCGGCTGGACCCACCAAATGAGATAGGGAATGAGCGGCAGATGGATCAGATAAATCCACAGCGCCGTATCGACCAGATAGCGGCCGACGGGCGTGGGACGGTCGAAGAACTTTTGAAATAGGCCGATCAGCCCGCACGCGCTGAACGCCGCTCCGGCGCCATACAGCGCAAACCCGCCGAGTCGATACCACTCGAACTGGGGTAGATCCGCCTGCTGGGAGAATCGGCTGGAAAGTTGTTGCGAAATCGCGAAGCCGGCGACGCCCAGCGTCAGATTCCACAACCACCAATCCGCCAAATGGGACAGCCCGCCGCGGCCCCGATACAGCCACCACCCGGTGAGGAAGTACAGGAAGTAGTACGGCTCGTCCGGGTAGTACTGGATGAGGAAATCGGGAAAAGCTCCCAGAAATCCGTGCGGATTCGCCAGCGACCATCCCATCGTGCCGCGCGCATGCAGCAGCGCCGGCAGCGTAACCAATCCGAGCAATACGGCGAAGACATTCCACCGCAGGAGTCCGCTGCCGAACGCATCGCCGAACCGGTCTCCGAGTTTTTTCGCCGGCCAACTGATGGCGGCGACCACAGGGGGGCCGATCGTGACGAAGATCAGCAGATACCACAGGAACCAGAGATGCTCGAGTTGGAAATGCCGCCCGTACGACCCGAACAGCTTCTCGTTCCAGACCCGCGGCGGCAATTTCGGCATCACAAACGTCGGTGGAGGCGTCGTGTTCGCGGGGTTGATGCCGCCCGGCGGTCCGAACGGCGGGTTGCCCCAGCCTCCCGGCGGTCCGCCAAAGGGCGGACGGAAGGGGCTGTTGCCAGCCGGGGGACCGCCAAATTGCGGCGGTCCACCGAAACGCGGCGGGCCGCCAGGCGGAGTCGCTGGCCCGCCTTCCGGCGGTGCGCCTCCCGCGGGCGGCGGATCGTTAGTGTTCCCGCGCGGCGGTTGTCCGAACCCTGGCCCCGGAGCCTGCGGCCCGCCAAAACCCGGTGCGCCGAACGGCGCGGCCCCGACCGGCCGAAAATGGGCCACGGCGATACGGAAAGCTCCCAGCGCGAAGAAGGCGATGACCAGGGGCGCGCCGATGCGCCACCAGCGTCGTGCGAAATACTTCTTCCAGCCATACTTCTGCAGCATCATGTTGGCGAAGAAGCCGGAGATCAGAAAAAACAGCGGCATGCGGAAACTGTGCAGCCACAGGTCGATTGGCGCCTTCGGACTTCCGCCGCCGCCGAACCCGAATCCCATCCCGAATCCGCCGGCGTACATGGCGATGGGCAGGTGATAGAAAACTCCCAGCAGCATGGCCGTCGCACGCACGCCGTCGAGACCGTCGAAACGCTTGGCCGTCGCGACAGGAACGGAAACCGGTGACTCGATCGCGGGCGCAGACGCAGTGGACTGGAACTCGCTCATCGACGCACTCCCCGCTCCGGGTGTCATTGCATTTGATCGTTTTTCCTTCTCCCCTGGAGGGAGAAGGTGGCCGAAGGCCGGATGAGGGGGAGGTCACGGACTCGGCTGGTTTCTTGCACACGTGCCATGTCGATGGCATACCCTCACCCCCGGCCCCTCTCCCGCCAGGGGAGAGGGGAGAAAGAAAAACCGAAATCTGCTCCTGCACTCCCCGCTCAGCATTCCCGTCCGGTCGTAGTATCGACTTCAGCACGACGGTATCATCGTCTCAGCTCCCACGAAAGACCATTCCCCAGAATCAGGAACGCCCCGATGCTCGCTCGCCGTGGTTTGCTGTTGTGCGTCTCGCTGGCGGTTGCGCAGGTTTCGTTGGCCGCCGATTGGAGTGAGGAACAGCTCGCGAAACTTCCCGCCGGCGAACAGCCGGTGAAGCTGTTCAATGGCAAGGACCTCGACGGCTGGGAAGGACATGCGCCCAAGTACTTCAGCGTCGCGGGCGGCGTCATCGTGGGGAAAAACGACGAGAAAAACGCCCCGAAGTCGAGTACATATCTGTTGACCAAGAAAAAATACCGCAACTTCCGGCTGATCTTCGAGAGCAAGCTCGCCACCAGCGAAATGCACTCCGGCACCGCGCTCTGGGGCAAGGTCATCACCAAGGACGAGGGCCCCTTCACTTACCAGGGGCATCTCGTGATGTATCCCTCGGCATATGGCTTCTACGACCTCTTCCGCCGCAACAGCGTCTTCCAGGATACGACCGGCGTCGCCCGCCGCGTCGGCAAACAACACGACTGGAACCGCATGGAAATCCTGGCGACCGGCCGGCGCATCCGGCACGTCGTCAACGGCACGCTTGTCGCCGATTGGTCCGATCCGCAGCCCGAACTCTGCGAGGCCGGGCCGATCGGGCTGCAACTTCACTCGAACAGCGTGCCGCAGGAAATCCAATGGCGGGGCTTGATTCTCACCGAGAATCCGCAGGACGAGCTTGTCACCGCGACCAGCCGCGACGCCGGCCTGATCGCCGACGGCAAACCGGCGGAATCCGGGATGGATGCCGAAGCGCTGAAGCCGATCGATGAGCGGATGAAGGAGTTCATCGCCGCTAAGCAGATTTCCGGCGCGGTGACGCTCGTCGCCCGCCGCGGCCGCGTGATCCATCTGAGCGCCGTCGGCCAATCGAACGTCGCCGAGAAGAAAGAGATGGCGAAAGACACGGTCTTCCGCATCGCGTCGATGACGAAGCCGATCACCGCGGCCGCCGTGCTGATTTGCCAGGACGACGGCAAGCTGAAGCTCGACGACCCGGTGTCAAAATACATCCCGGCGTTCAAAGAGACCAAAGTTAAAGGGGGCGCGAAGCCGGCGCGGGAGATCACGATTCGCGACTGCCTGACGCACGTGAACGGCCTCGTCAGCGATCAGAAGACCACGGGGACGCTCGAAAAGACCGTCGACGATCTGGCGAAATCGGAACTCGCGTTCGATCCCGGCTCCAAGTGGCAATACGGCCCGGGGCTTTCTGTTGCCGGCCGCGTGGTGGAAGTCGTCAGCGGCCAGCCGTTCGACAAATTCCTCGCCGAGCGGATTTTCCAGCCGCTGGGCATGACAAGCACGCACTTCCATGACGACCA
>CAZDGB010000299.1:3079-9168 GCA_964504645.1 uncultured Planctomycetaceae bacterium
GTTCTTCCCGACAACGGAATTGAAGGCCCGCACGGCGGTTGTGTATCAGCCGACGAAGGACAAAAGCGACATCGAGCCGGGCGAAAGCTGGATCGGCAACGAAGATACGCCGAATCCGTCGGGCGGTCTCCTTTCCACGGCGAGCGACCTCGTGCGTTTCTATCAGGCTGTGCTCAACGGCGGCGAACTGAACGGCAAACGGATTCTCTCCACGGACGCCGTGAAACAAATGACGACACCGCAAACGGGCGACATGTCGGCGGGCTTCGTCCCCGGCACCACTTGGGGACTGGGTTTCGCCCTCGTCGCCCAACCGGAGGGGGCCACGGCGATGTTGTCGCCCGGAACCTACGGCCACGGCGGCGCGTTCGGCACGCAGGGCTGGATCGATCCCAAGCAGGAGGTGATCTACCTGCTGCTCATCGCCCGGCAAGGCTTCGAAGGAGGCGACGCCAACGCCGTCCGCGCCGACTTCCAAAAACTCGCCGCCGCGGCAATCAAGGATTGAGGATTCCGTTGTCGGGTGGCCGGGGCTGGAGCCGCTGCGGCGAAGCCCCGGTTTCGCACCGATCTCCGGGGCTTCCTTCGCAAAGCTCAGTCCAGCCCCGGCCACCCCGTCGGGACTACAGCGGCTATTTCTTCTTCGTTTTCTTCTTCTCCGCGTACGCGGCGAGGACGCCGTCCGGGTCGTCATTGAAGGCGTCACGGCAGCCGGTGCAGCAGACGTAGTACGTTTTGCCTTGGTGTGTGACGGCGATCGTCCCCTTCCCGCCGGTGACGACGCATTCCGGGCCGTTGCCGTCGGACGCTGCCAGCGTCGTTCCCTGCCGCTGGAAGCCGATCTCGGCAACGCGGTTGTAGAACGTCTGCTTTTCCAGCCGCTTCTCGAACAGCACGGCGACGCGATTCTCGTTGAGCAGCGACAGTATCACGCGGTGGACTTCCTTCGCGTCGTCCGGTTCCGATTCGACGACGAGCTTCTGCTCGGCAAACTTGCCGGCGTAGGTGCGCGTCGAATCATCCGGCAACGTCACCGTCAGCGTGAATTGTTTCTTTTCCGGGAGATAACCGATCAGGGCCGACGACCAGAGTTTGCCCGACTCCGGCTTCCAACGGATGCCTGTCGCCGGCTTGGTGATTTCCCACACGCACGCCCCGGTTTCCTGCCAGGCACCGGCCGTCGAACCGCGCTTCGGTTGCCCGACGCCGCGCCATTCGCCGATGAGGAGGTTGAACTCCTCCAGCGCGGCGATGATGTCATCGGAATTCGATTCTGGCTTCTCTTCGGCGAGCGACACGAGCGAGGCCGCGAGGCACAGTCCCAATAGAAACGATCTCATCGAACGGCCCCCCCCTTGATTCCGGTTAGCCGCGACGCGGAGTCTTCGGAGCGGAGCGCGTCGACGAAGAAGGCGCTCCGCTCGCAAAGCCTGTGCGTCGCGGCTAACCCTCTATTTACGCGTCAACGCCTGAAAACGTTCGAGCAAATCTTTCGTGATCGATCCCGGTTTGCCGGCGCCGATCGGGCGGCCGTCAAGACTGACGACCGGGACGATTTCCGCCGCGGTGCCGGTGAGGAAGCATTCGTCCGCCGTGTAGAAATCGTGCCGTGTCAGGGCGGTTTCCAGCACCGTGTAACCGGCTTCTTGGCCGAGCTGCATCACGGCCCCGCGGGTGATCCCTTCCAGAATCCCCGCGTCGGGCGGCGGCGTTTTGATCACCCGCTGCTTGATCAGAAAGATGTTATCCCCGGTGCACTCGGAGAATTCGCCCTTGTGATTCAGCATCAACGCTTCGACCATTCCGGCGTCGGTCCCTTCGATCCGCGCCAAAATGTTGTTGAGATAGTTCAGCGATTTGATCCGCGGGCTGAGCGCGCCGGGATGATTGCGGATCGTGCTCGCTGTCACCAGCTTCATCCCCTGCGTGTACGTCTCCGGGGGATAGAGCGAGATTTTGTCGGCAATGACGATCACCTGCGGATGGCTCGTTTTGCGGATGTCGAGCCCCAGCCCGCCGGCCCCGCGCGTCACCACCAGGCGGATGTAGCCGTCCTGAATGTTGTTCGCGGCGACGGTCTTCTCGACGGCCGTTTTTAGCGCCGGCAATTCCAGCGGGATCGTCAGCCGGATCGCCGCCGCGCTTTCGTAGAGCCGCGCGAGATGTTCGTCGTGCAGAAAAACTTTGCCGCCGTAGACGCGAATGCCCTCGAACACACCGTCGCCGTAGAGCAGACCATGATCGAACACGCTCACCTTGGCGTCGGCTTCGTCGACGAGGCGGTCGTTGAGGAAGATCTTGAGAGGCATAGGTTTGGAGTTGTCAGCCGTTGAGAGTTTGGGTTGTTCGTGACGAGCGAAGTCACACCGCGGCATTATCGCATCCGTGACAGGAGCGGTCCAGCGGAGGAATGGTTCGCGGCTTTGTCTTGTCCCCTCGCCCTCGTGGGGGAGAGGGGGTCAATGAATCACAGACCGGGAAAGGAAGAACCTGCTTTCCGAGTCGTGCAGAATCACGAATGAGAGCGTCGTGAAGCGCTCGCCGCCTCTCTCTGCCGCTCTCCCCCGCGACGGGGGCGAGGGGACCACGAATGGGAACCGCTAACGTAGGCGCGTCACGCCGCTTCGCTCTGGAGCTGGATGCGGCCTTCGGTGAGGCGGACGATGCGGTGGGCCTGGGCGGCGACGGTGGCGTCGTGCGTGACCATCAAAATCGTCAGGCCGTCCTGCTGGTTCAGCGTGGCGAGCAGGTCCATGATTTCGCCGCCGGTCTCGGCGTCGAGGTTGCCGGTCGGTTCGTCGGCGAGCAGCACGGCCGGCTGGCCGATCAGCGAGCGGGCGATGGCGGCCCGCTGCATCTCGCCGCCGGAGAGTTCCGACGGCTTGTGCGTCAGGCGATGGCTGAGTCCCACTTTCGCGATAATGCTTTTCGCCCGGTCCTGAAATTCGCGCCGGCGTTGCCAATACGTCCACGCCGAGTGCCGGATCATCAGCGGCGAGAGAACGTTTTCGATCAGGCTCAATTCCGGCAGCAAATGATAGAACTGGAAGACGAAGCCGAAGACGCGGTTGCGGAGTTGATCGCGCGTCTTCACCGGCAGATCGTCGATGCGGTCGCCGTCGAGTTGAATCTCGCCGATGTCCGGGGCGTCGAGCAAGCCGATCAGATGCAGCAGCGTGCTTTTGCCGGAACCCGACTGGCCGACGATCGACAGGAACTCCCCTTTCTGCACCGTGATATCGACGCCGCGCAGGACGGAGACCTGGTGCTGCCCCTTGCGGTACGCCTTGGTGACGGTCTTCGCGGCGAGATGCGGCGGCGCCACCGGCAGCGTCTCACGATGAAGTTTCGGCGCCGGTTCGCGAGTCAGCAGATCCGTCGGCATGGGAATGGTCCGTGGTCTTGTAGGGTGGGCTGTGCCCACCAATTAAATCGAACGAGAAAAACTGGTGGGCACAGCCCACCCTACAAAGTCATTCATATCGCAGCGCCCGCACCGGGTGGAGCTGCGCCGCCCGCCGCGCCGGCAGGATGCTCGCGAGGACGGCGATCAACACGGCGCCGAACGCCACCCAGAACACCATCATCGGTTCAACGTGCGTGGGAATGCGCGGGAAGTAGTAAATCCGTTCGTCGAACACCTTGCGGCCCGTCAGCATCGAGATCAGCGCTTCGATCTCGTTGATGTAGTGGACGAACAACAGGCCGATCGTCGCGCCGACGCCGCTGCCGACGAGGCCGAGCGACAATCCGTACGACAGAAAGATCGTCATCACGCCGCCGGAACTGGCGCCGAGCGCCTTCAAAATGCCGATATCTTTCGTCTTCTCGACGACGATCATGTAGAAGATCGCCAGGATGCCGAAGCCGGCGACGGTGATGATCAGGAACAAGAGGACGTTGAGGATCGCCGATTCGATTTCCACGGCGGCAAGCAGCGGGCCTTGCTTCTGCTCCCAGGTGCGGACGTTGTACATCCCCGGCGGGAACGCGGACTTGAGCAGGTCGACGACTTTGTCGGCGTCGCGGTAGTCGTGCAGCTTGATCTGGATGGTCGTGAACGAGGGAACGTCCTCGCCGTCGGGCGTCTTGCCGATCATATTTCGCACCTTCTGCAAATATTCGAGATTGCAGAAGACAAGGTTCGAGTCGTACTCGCTCATGCCGCTCTTGAAGATGTCGACGACGGTGGCGTTGAACGGGGCCGGCTCCGGCGTGCCGGCGGTGACGGTCGTCAACTTCACGTTGTCGCCGGGCCGCACCATATACATGGTCTTGATCTTACCGGTCTCTTTTTCTTCGTAGGGAAAACTGACGAGTCCGGCGCCGATGAAAATTCGCCCGGTGAGCAATTCGCACAACTCTTCCACCGAGGGAACTTCGTCTTCCGCCACTTCGGCGTCGAACGGATTCGATTCGCCATCCGCGTCGGATTGCCGGTCGCCGGCTTCCTCTTCCATCCGGCGGTCATGTTCCCGCTCGCGGCGCATCTGTTCCAGCATCCATTGCTGGCGGCGGGCCCACTCGCGGCGATGCTCGGCGGCGACCGACGTCAGGTTCCAGCTCGGCCGCTCGTGCACTTCCCGTTGCGGCGCGGCGACAATCTTGCCGTCCTCCCGTTCCGGTTGGAAACTCAGCAGATGATCGGTCAGCGGGCCGACTTCCGACTTGCTGTCCGGGTCGATGCCGATCAGCGTCACCGGCCGATGAATCGGCTGGCCGGCGTACTGGAACGTCAGCATGCCGTAAACTTCCACGGTCGGCGTCATTGCGACGATGTATTTGCCGGCGACCTTCTGGATGAGTTCCTTGTGTTTGGCGAAATCGGTCACGCCGTCGGTGCTGGTGGTGTCCAGCACGATGTCGGAGAGAAGTCCCTGGATGCGGTTGCGCATCTCGCTGCCAAAGCCGGCCATGACGCTGTTGACGACGATCATCGTCGCCACGCCGAGCATCACACTGATGATGCTGGCCAGCGCGATGTAGCGCGTCTTGAGATAGCGGACGCACAGCAGCAGTTTGTACATGGACCCGTCCCTGGGCGAGTTTCGGCGGTCATCATGACACGGAAGTGCCGGTACGCTACCCGTTTCGGCAGAATCTGCCAAGAGCAGATGGTGGGTGGCGGGGGGTTGGAAACCGAGGCGCTCATTTTCTGTCGTCTCCGACCGACAACCCACCACCTACAACCCCCTTCATATTTCCGACGACTCGCGCAACCTCATGTACTTTCCTCCCGCTCGGCGACTATAATCATTGAACCTGCCGAGCGCGGCCTGCGAGCGCCATCGCAACGCAACCGCCGTCCCGCCTAGACGTTACAATCCGAAACTTTCGGAAATCGTGCCGATGAGCGCCCCGTCCCCGCTGTCTCAGTCGTTCCTCGGGTCAGTCTTTCTCGCCCGCCTTGCCCTCATCGCGGGAGCGTGCGGCCTGATCGGCGTCTTGCCATATTTGTTCACGGCGGAAGACACCAAAGTTGTCAGCTACACCGCCCCGAAAGAAGCCGTCCGTAAGCCGCCGGTCGAACCTGTGGAAAAAGGCAAACCAGGCAAACTGTGGGGCGCGATCGTGCCGCAGGCGTCCGAGTTGTGGTTCTTCAAAGCCACCGGACCGGTGGCAGAGATGTCGCAGCGGGAATCGGAATTGAAATCGTTCCTGCAATCGATCCGGTTCACCGCCGGCGAACCGAAGTGGACGCTGCCCGACGGCTGGCAGCAGCGGCCCGGCTTCGATTTCATCTTCGCGACGATCAGCATCCCCACCGATCAATCGCCGCTCGAACTTTCCGTCTCGCGCCTGCCGCGCGGCGACGGCCCGCTCGAAGACCAATTGCTGGCGAACATCAACCGCTGGCGCGATCAGATCTCGCTCAGCACGGTTAAGTCCGACGAACTTGCCGCGACGACCGAACGCCTCGACGTCAACGGCGTCGAAGCGACGCTGTTGAGCGTGGAAGGAACTATCAAACCGCGGCCAATGCGCGGGCCGTTTGTAAAATAAGGATTTGTAGGGTGGGTCGAGTCTTCGAGGCCCACCGCGATTGCGCCGGGAGTTGGGGGGCGTAGAAGACACGACCCACCCCCCAA
>CAZDGB010000300.1:0-9081 GCA_964504645.1 uncultured Planctomycetaceae bacterium
GGCGGGGAGTTCGGCCGCACGCCGATGTCCGAAAAGGGAGACGGCCGCGATCACAATCCGCACGGGTTTTCGATGTGGCTGGCCGGGGGCGGCGTGCGCGGCGGGCAGGTGATCGGCGCGACCGACGACTTCGGCATGCACGCCGTCGAGAACCGGATTCACGTGCACGATCTGCACGCCACGATCCTGCACGCGTTGGGACTCGATCACACCCGCGTGATTTACACACACCAGGGCCGGCCGGAGCGGCCGACGGTCAACGAAGGTGCGGTGGTGACGCAGGTTTTCGGAGAACGGGGATAGCATGCCGGTCGACGTCGCCGAATCTCGCCGCGATCTGGCGGCGATCTTTCGCTGGTCGGAACGCCTGGGACTGAGCGAAGGGATCTGCAATCACTATTCGTTCATGGTCGACGAGTCGCATTTCCTCATTAATCCGTTCGGCCTGCATTGGGCCGAGATGCAGGCCAGCCGGCTGCTGCTGGTCGATTCCGCAGGAAACGTCGCCGAGGGGAATGGTTCGGTCGAGCCGACGGCCCTCTTCATTCACTGGCGGATTCACCGCAGCCTGCCGCGGGCGAAGTGCGTGTTGCACACGCACATGCCGTATGCCACGGCGCTGACGTGCGTCGACCGGGGCCGGTTGGAGATGTGCAGCCAGAACTCGCTGCGGTTCTATCGCGACGTGGCGTACGACGACGATTACCAGGGGTTGGCGCTCGACTCCGGCGAAGGGGACCGCATGTGCCGCGCGCTGGGCGACAAGCGGGCGCTGTTTCTGGCGAATCACGGCGTGGTGCTGGTCGGGCCGAGCATCGCCGCGGCGTTCGACGACCTCTACTACCTGGAGCGCGCCTGCCAGATCCAGGTCTTGGCGCAATCGACGCAGCGGCCGCTGAAGATCGTCGATGACGCCATCTGCCGCAAAACGCATGAGCAGATGGTGCAGGACCAGTCGTTCGCGGACCGGCATCTGGCGGCGATCCGGCGGATCTTGGACCGTGAATCGCCGGAGTATGCCGCGTGAAAAGTCGGCCACGCAAAGCCGCGGTTGGTAACCGCGGGTTTTGAAAGCCTAAGACCGCGGTTGCCGACCGCGGCTTTGGATGCGGCACAACTGTTACAACCGGCGCGTCCGGCACAAGGGGACCTCGCCGCGCGAAAGAATGCCGGTGTTGACTCCAATGCCGTTCCGAATGCTCCGATAAATCACGACGTAATGGATTCACGGATTCCTCGCGGCAAGGATGCAGCGATGACTGGCTCTCGGCATTGGGCGATGTTGGCGGTTCTGGCAATCTGTAACGCCGGTCTGGCGGCGGCAGAAGACCGGGTCAATCTGCCGGGACTGCTTTCGGAGGAGGATGCGCCGACGATCCTGCCGCAGGATTCGCCGCCCGCGCCTCCGAAGGACGAGGCCTACGAAGGGGCTGAACCGCCGGCTCCGGTTCCCGAAACTCCGATCGCGCCGTCGTCGGACTTCTGCTGCCCCGCCGTTTACGTTTCACCCTACGCGGGAGACCTGTGGGAGCGGCCGGTGCTCTTGGGCGACTTCAAGGGCGGCCGCAGCGAACTGGCCGACGCGGGCTACACGATCGACGTCAGCAATACGCAGTTCTATCAAGGGGTGGCGTCGGGTGGAGTCCGCCGCGATTTCGACTACGGCGGCCGGTTCGATTACTACTTGAACGTCGACGGCAAGAAAGCCGGCCTGCACGAAGGGTTCTTCATCACGCTGCACGCGGAGACGCGGTACGGCGAGGCGATCAATGCCGAGACCGGCGCCATCATGCCGGCGAATTTTCCCCTGCTGTTTCCCATTCCCGGGCAGACGGTGACCGCCCTCACCGGCGTCAAATTCATGCAAGCGTTCTCGGAGAATTTCCTGGCCTTCGCCGGCAAGATCAACACGCTGGATGAGTTCCGGCAGCCGTTCAATCCGCGCCGTTACACGGATTCGTTCACGAACATGGCTTTGGCGTTCCCCGTGCCGGCGTCTCGCACGGTGCCCTATTCGACGCTGGGCGCAGGTTTCGCCGTGCTCCGCGACATGCAGCCGATCTTTTCGACGATGATCCTGGACACGAATAACACGCCGACAACTTCGGGCTTCGACTCGTTCTTCAATAACGGAATGACCATCGTCAGCCGACTCGATATTCCGGTGACGTTCAACAATCTGCCGGGCCATCAAGGATTCTGGGGCACCTACAGCAGCGGAACGTACAGCGATCTATCGCCGACATCCTATTACGATCCGATTTTGGGAACGGTCACCACGACCGGCCGGCAGACCGGCTCTTGGTCGCTGTTCTATTCCGCCGACCAGGCGTTCTACGTCGATCCGCAGAATCCGAAGCGGAGCTACGGCATCTTCACCAACCTGGGACTGGCAGACAACGGCCCCAGTCCCGTGCGCTGGTCGGCGAACGTCGGCGTGAACGGCGCCGTGCCATTCGATTCGCGCCCGCTGGACACGTTCGGCGTCGGCTATGCGTATACGGGGTATTCCCAGCCGGTTCACGATTTCCTGGCGAATCGCAATGATCAGGTGGTGGAGTTGTTCTACAACATTGCCGTCACGCCCTGGTTTCGTTTGACGCCGGATCTGCAAATCCTCGTGCCGGCGCGCGAACAAACAATCAGCGGCGACCCAATCAATACCGACATCGTCCTCGGCGTCCGCGGCAAGATCGACTTCTGATCCGGCGGTCACTCGTGCCGCATGTAGCTGCGGCTGGTGAGCGTGACGCTCTCCAGAAACTTCGCCGGGACGAAGGCGACGGCGGTGTAGGGAACCTTCGCCTCCACCATGACCAGATCCCGCAGCCGCGCATTGGCGCACTGGTTCTGCGGATCGGGATTGCCGGCGGCGGCGGTGACGGTGATCGTCACCGCGACCTGGCTCGACGACACCTTCAGCGAGCTGATCAGGAAGTCGCGCACGGCGTTCTCGACCTCGCTGTTCGTCGCCCCGGTCCGGCCCGCAATGCGGCAGCCTTCGCGGGCGGCGCTGGTGACCAGATTTCCCGCCATCAGCGCGCGGCCGTATTCAATGATCCCCAGGCTGACGGTAAGAAACACCGGCAACACGAGGGCAAATTCCACCGCCGCGACACCCCGGCGTGAATCCGATTTCGGCAATGCAGAGAGACGACGCATGGCAAGAACCTTTAATGAACGGGATCACCTTCCCGTAGGGTTTGCCGAGGTATTGCGAAGCGAACCAGCTCGATGAAGTCCGAAGGCGGAAGTGGGAAGGCGGAAGTCCGACGGGAAACGTCTCTTCGTACTTCCGCCTTCCGACTTCGCCCTTCCGCCTTCCAGCACTGGTTCGCCCCGCAGACTCGGCAAACCCTACTCGACAAATCGCTCGGCTAGTCCACCAGCCGCGGCGACGAGAAGTAGGAGTCGTAGGCGATGCTCACGCGGCCGGGAATGACGGCCGGCGAACTGAACGGCGCCGGTTGCACGACGACGGCCTTGGGGTTGCCCGTCAGTTTGACGTTCAGAATGCGGATCGGCACGAACCGGGTCACGGTGTAGGTAGCATTGTTGCCCGGCCCAGCGACGTGCGAAAAGAGAGGAATCAGCCGCGGTTGGCCTTTGATCGCTTCCAGTTCGGCCTTGATGCCCGCGCTGATGCCCGTGTCGCCATTGATCGGGATCGGTCCGTTGTCGGTGGTGAGCACGCCGCCGAAGAACGACAAATCGTAGGCGTTGAGTCCGTAGAGAATCTGCCGCTTGAGGTCGTTGGTGCTGTTGTTCGGGCTGCCGAGGTCGACGGTGCCGCGATTGCCGGGCGGCAAAGCCTGGTTGCCGTAGGGATAGAGATCGACTTCGAGGATGCCGTCCGAAGCGTTGGTGACCGTGTTCGTCCCGGCGTTGTAGCGGTAGTTGTCTGCGCCGACGCCCGCCATCAACGCGGCCCAGGTCGGCTCATCCAACGCGATCGGCAGGATGCCGACGGTCCCCGTCGATCCGGTGGACAGCTTGACGCCGACGCCCGGCATCAACCCCGCGGCGGCCGTTTCGTGCAGCGCGGCGTCCTGGTAGCCGAGCGCCCTGCCGAACATCAGCGGCACGCGTCCGTCCGCACCGCCGGCTCCTTGATCGCGGCGCAACGAGACCTCGACCAAGTTGTAGGGCGCGGCCCCGAACGTCTTGGCCCATTTCCCGCCGACCGAATCCCAGGTGAGTTGACCATAGCGCATGTCGCGGGACGGGAGCACGTAAGTGGAACTGCGGTCCCCGTTGCGATGCAGTTGGGCCAGCGTGGTGGCGGCCGTGCCGGCGTTGGCCGCGGCCTGATTCGGCGTCAGCGTCGGAGCGACGCCCAGGCCATTGGTCAGTTCCAGCGCGGCGCCCAGCGCGGACGCATCCGCCCCGGACTGCAACTGGGTCTTGGTCATCGAGAGATAACCCAGGTCCACGGCGAAGGCCGTCATGGCGAACAGCATCGCCAGCATGGCCGCCGCGAGCACGAGAACCGATCCACGACGATCAGGAATGGATGACTTCTGTCGATAGGCTTTCAGACGGTGCATGGCGAACTCCCTACGGCTGTGCTCTGAAGATAATTCGAACGGCGATCTGTTACGGTTGATACTCGTGCACGACGCGGTCGGTCTCGTCGGTGTAGACCAGGTCGCCGTTCGAGTAGTAGCGGACTTCCTTCAATACGAAGCGGGCGACGCGGTACGAGGCGTAGCCGATGCGGGACTTCGCGACTGAATTGGCCGTGCTGTAGCCATTCAAGTTCCACAGCGACGTCGGTTGGCCAATGCGCAAATCTCCGTTCGAGCTACTGAATTCGCCCCACGTTTGCGAGTGCCCGTCGCGGACGGAGACCCACAAGTACGAGTCGAGCAGCCGCATCCGCAAGGTGTAAGTGATCGTCTCGTCGGGCGTCGAAAGCTGGTTGTTGTTCGGGAACGCCGTCCACTCGCGCGGCAGTTCGCCGTTCCACCGCTGCAGTTGCAGCCCGCCGGCGAAGTACTCGGGCTGCGTGCGATGGTTCAGCTCGAAGATGTAGAAATCGTAGTCCGGGTTCCCGCTGGGCGAAAACACGTTGAGAATCTGCGGCGATTCGTCATCCGGGTTCGGTTCGCTGATGACCAGCTCCCAGTCTTCCTCGATACGGTCGAACCAGGCCCAGGGGCCATCCCCTTCGGCGACATCCTGAGTCGCCAAGGCGATGACGACGGCCATTCCAGTCAGCCAAACGATGCGAGCCACTTTAGCCTCCCCTCTGTCCCGGCAAGATCGCGGAGACTGTCGTCTGCGGACGATCGCAGACCCGGCACAAACTCCGTGCGATGCGCGGCTCTGCGGCCCTGAACGGGGCGTCGTTGGAGGGGAACCAACTGGTCGAAAAGTGCGCGAACCAAGTCAATCGTGGGTCATGGCGTTGGACTGTCAAATGCGAGGCATTCCGCAGATTTCCCGCGGCGCGAAACGTCGCTTTTCGTCCGCAACCGACGTGGCGACCCGTCATCGCTTTTGGCGAAACGGCCGCGAATTCGCACAGTGAAAATTAGGGAACGCGCCCGCAAATACCGTATACGCGGTCGATCCGGCGCGGCGATGAATATTTCTGTTGGCCACGCCCTCGCACGCGGCAAATCCGTCGGAATCGGAAATTTATCGCGCTCTCGTCCGCTTCCTAGTGCCGGTTCACGCTTGCCGATTGCATGACGACGCGGCGTCAAACCAGACTGGTTTCAGCAGCATTTGCTGCGCTTCAGTCAGGCATACCCGCCGAAGGACATGAGCTGCGATGTGGCGCAAGATAGCCATTACGGTACAGACGGCCGCCTTGATCGCGGTCGGCGCGGCGATTCGATCCGTCCCGAAACAGGCGGAGAGCGCTGCGCCTCAACCGGCGTCCGCAACCGCGCTGGCTGGGGGCGCGCCACGGGCGTCGATCTCGGACGCCACGGTGAACGTGGGCGAAATTCCCGCGGGTAAGCCGGTGTTGCATGAGTTTGTCGTAGCGAATTCGGGATCCGCCCGGTTGGAGATCACAGCGAAGCCCCGCTGCGGCTGCACTGTCGTCGACTATGCCAAGTCGATGGAGGCAGGACAGGAGAGCCGCATCAAGCTCGAACTCAGCACGCGTCGCCTGCGGGGAGAATTCGAGAAGTTTGTCGATGTAGAAACCAACGATCCCGAGCAGCCCAAAATCCGGTTGAAGGTGGCCGGCCGGGCCGTTCCGGCCGTCGAGGTCAAACCCAGCCAAAGTCCGGTCGTGCAGTTCAGCGCGAACGAACCGACGATGCTGGAATTGACGCTGAACACCGCGGATTCCGTCGCCGTGACCGATGCCCAAATCGACGCGCCGTATGCGCAAGCGGCCTTAAATTCTCTGGAATCGGGCCGATATCTGTTGCAGATCACATTTCAACCGGAAACGCCGTTCGGCCGTGTGAGTCACACGCTGATGCTGACGACCACCGCCGAATTCCAGCCGCAGATTCCACTGACGATTTTCACCGAAAAAGGGATCATAGTGTCCCCCCCATTGCTGAGGCTGGCGGTCGACCGCGCCTCTGCGGGAGACACCATGCGAGGTAGCGTTCTCTTGAGGAACGCGGGCCGCTCTCTGCGCATCCTGGAAGTTGTCAGCCCGGATGAATCTCTCGAGGTCGAAGTCTCGGCCGTCAAAGAAGGAATGCTGTATCGGCTCACGGCCACTTGTCGTGGCGAGGCGGAATGGAACGCTTCCCCCGCGATCACGGTAAAAACTGACGATCCAGATCAGCCGCTGCTGACGGTTACTGTGCGAAAAAGTTCACGGCCCTCCCGGGTCGCACTCACGCGGTAAACCGGCGAGCAAGCTTTCCATCTTCCCGTCTTCGAGTCGCCTCGGTCACCAACAAGGCCCGGACGCCATCTCTCCGGCTACGTTCAAGCCGCGCCTCACAGCGATCCCGATCGGTGCCACGCTCCTTTCACTTTCGATTCATTCGTTCCTTACAACTCCTACGACGATTAAGGAGAACATCAGGGAAGAGAGATTTCACAAAAATGCGCGACGAGCAATTTTTCTGTTTGGCGTCGCGTGGTGACGAACATCAACAATCCTTCCCAGCCATCCCAAACAGTTCTGTCCGACAATTGCTCCATTTCTGCGGCTGGACAGTGTTTGGCGTAGCCAATTGCCAGCGTCGGCATTGGGGGCCATGTGACGTTTTCTGGAAGGACAACACGATGAGACGATTCGCGCTGCGCGGTCTCAATCTAGCGGCCCTCGCCGTCCTAGGTCTGGGACTTCTCACCACCACGGGCATCAACGCCGGGCCGCCAAAATCCACGCCCAAGGTGCCGCCAAAGCCGACCAAGCCGGTGATCAAGCCGGGGACCATTACCTGCGTCGATGCCACGCGGATTCGCGTCACGGTCGAAGTCTGCGCCGGCACGCTGGGCTTCCCGAATGGCTTCGTCCTCCAGTGGCAGCCGGTCGAGGGCGGCGAATGGTGTACGGCGACTTTCCCGCGGAGCGCCGGATTCAACCTCCGTCCGAACCAGTGCGTCGAAATCGACGTCGGCGATTCGCTCGGCGACCAGGGGGCCATCACCGATTGCACCGAACCACTGGAATGCGGCAGGACCTACGTCATTCAACTGCTGTGTCCCAGTCCGCTGCCGAAGCATAAGGCCAAGGTCGTGGCCAGCACGGAATGCTCCACTGACGATTGCAATCCCGAAAATCCGGAAAACCCTGAAAACCCTGAGAACCCGGAAAATCCCGAAAATCCTGAGAACCCCGAAAATCCTGAAAATCCTGAAAATCCTGAGAACCCGCCGGACGGCTGCACTCTCAGCCAGGGCTTCTGGAAGAACCATCCTGAGGACTGGCCGGATGCTATCGTCAACGCCGGCGGCATGTCGATCGGCAACGTCTTCTACAATCTGACCCAACTCCAGCAAATCCTGGACACCAATGGGACGATGGGCAACGGCTTGCCGGCTTTAGCGCATCAGATCATCGCGGTGCAGTTCAGCGTGGCGGCCTTCGGTTGGGCGCCCATCGATACCGAAGAGACGATGGATTGTCTGGAGGACGCGAATGCCTTGATCGGCAACACCAACGTTCTCACGGGGTCGATCCCGTCGGCTCAAACCTCGCCCTATACGGAGTGCCTGGATAACTACATTCAGGAAAATCACTGTCCGGAGCAGGACTAAGAGTCGGTGCGAACGGAGTTGATGGTGCGTGCCTCCGAGGAGATCTCCTCGGAGGCACGCCTTTTTTACGGGTTGTGAGAATTGCAGCGGCCGTTGAGTGTTTGTCCGCTCCAATCGCCGGAAAAGCGCGTGACACGCGTTTTCAACGGCCGCTACGCTGAATGACGCCGCAAACATCGCCCATTTCGGCGAGAAACAGTTCCTTTCCGGTCCGCTGCGCCATGTCCTGGATTCGAACGCTCGCCCGGTTTTATTTTACGATCGACACGCGATCGCTCGCGCTGTTTCGTATCCTGTTCGCCGCCACACTGATCTACGACTGGACGATTCGCTGGCCGAATCTCGAGGCGTTTTACACGTCGTACGGCGTCTTGCCGATCGAAGCCCCGCTGACGCGCGTCGGCGGAGTGTATCACTTCTCGCTGATCGACGGCTTCATGTCGCTGGAAATGGTCCAGTTGATTTTTCTGGCCGGGCTCGTGTGCTACATAGGTCTCATGGCAGGTTATCAGACGAAGCTGTTCCAGATCCTCAGTTGCTTGTTTTTCATCAGCGTGCTGAATCGAAACTCGCTGATCCGCGCCGGAGGCGACTTGGTGCTCGCCTCGATGTCGCTGTGGGCGCTGTTCTTGCCGCTGGGCGCGCGGTTCTCCCTCGATGCCGTGTTATCGCGACTGCGAGACAACGGCCCTCGAACCGGCACAACGCCTCAGAACGACTCCGACCGTTATCTGTGTCGGCCATCGCTGGCCGCGTTCGGCATCGTGCTGCAGATCGCGCTGATCTACCTGCTGACGGCGATCGACAAGAATGGACCGACCTGGTGGTCGGAGGGGAGCGCGGTCTACTACGCCTTGCATCTGGATATGTTTTCCACCCCTTTGGGGAAAT
>CAZDGB010000301.1:0-9072 GCA_964504645.1 uncultured Planctomycetaceae bacterium
CTGACGTTCCACGGCCCGGAGCATTTCCCGGCGGAAGCCGGCCATCATCCGCACGATGCGCCCCCCGCGATGGCCGGGCCGTTGTACCTGCTCGCGTTCGCGGCGGTCTTCATCGGCGCGCTGGCCGGGCCGACGCATTGGTATGCGGGCTACCTGCATCACACACCGGGGCTGCCGCACGCCGAGGAACACCATCCGGATTATTTCATGATGGCCGTCAGCTCGGTGATCGCGCTGGTGGGCATCGGCGCGGCCTACGTCATCTACGGCGGCAGCCGGTCGCTGGCGGAATTCTGGAAGAAAACGTTCGGTCCGTTGTACCGGCTCTCGCTCGAAGGGCTGTACCTCGACGCGATTTTCCAGGCGCTCGTCGTCGGCCCGGCCCGCACGCTGTCGGAAACGGCGGAGTTCTTCGATCGCATGGTCGTCGACAAACTGGTCGATTTCGTCGGCCACGTGCCGAAGTGGCTGGGCTTCATCCTGCGGCCGGTGCAGAACGGGCTCGTGCTGAATTACGCGTCGATGATGCTGCTCGGCGTATTGGCGAGCTTGTTCCTCGTGCTGCGGTCGCTGGCCGGATTTTAGGTTGGGATTTCCAAGGTAGTTTTTCATGCCGATGTTGATTCTGGCGACGATCTTTTTTCCGGCGACGACGGCGGTGTTGCTGTTGCTGCTGGATCGCCAGGCGCCCGCCGCGCGGGCCCGCTGGGTCGGGCTGTTCGGGACGCTGGTGACGATGGCGCTGGCGTGCGGCTTGACCAACCAGTTTCGCCAGATCGACCGCATCGACGAGCCGTACGACGGGCCGATTCAACCCCGCGTCGAACTCAAGCACACGTGGCTCGCGCTGGGAGACGGCGGGGCCGACTTCACGTCCGCCAAGCCGCTGCGCCTCGAGTTTCACCTCGGGCTCGACGGCATCAGCGTGGCGCTGATCGTGCTGACGGCGCTGCTCTCGATCTCCGCGGTCCTCGTCTCGTGGGAAGCGATCCAGGAACGGCCCGCCGAATTTTACGCCTGGCTGCTGATCCTGGAGACGGGACTCATCGGCGTCTTCTGCGCGTTCGATCTGATTCTGTTCTATGTCTTCTTCGAGTTCACGCTGATTCCGCTCTTCTTCCTCGTCGGCATCTGGGGCGGGCCGCTCAAGAAATATGCGGCGTACAAGTTCTTCCTCTACACGCTCGCCGGCAGTTTGATCACGCTGCTCGGATTGGTGGCGCTCGTATTGACTGTGCAGCGCGACATGTCGCTCCAGACGCCGTTCTCGATCCCGGCTTTGGCCCAGCATCTGTCGCAGCATCCGCTGCCGATGTCGCAGCAGATTCCGCTGTTCCTGGCGATCTCCGCCGGGTTTTTGGTGAAGGTGCCGCTCTTCCCGTTCCACACGTGGTTGCCGCTGGCCCACGTGGAAGCGCCGACGGCCGGCTCGGTGCTGCTGGCCGGCGTGTTGCTGAAACTCGGCAGCTACGGCTTTCTGCGGCTGTGCCTGCCCATGTTTCGCGACGCCTGCGAATTCCAGGGGGTGCCCCTCATCGCCGCGTTGTCGGTCATCGGCATCATCTATGGCTCGCTCTGCGCGTTGGCGCAGAACGACATCAAGAAGCTCGTCGCCTACAGCAGCGTGGCCCACCTCGGCTTTTGCATGCTCGGGCTGTTCGCCTTGAACATGGAAGGCATCAGCGGCGGCATCCTGCAGATGATCAATCACGGCCTGTCGACCGGGGCCCTCTTCTGCCTCGTCGGCATGTTCTACGAACGCTATCACACCCGCTTGCTCAGCGATTTGGGCGGTCTGGCGAATCGGTTGCCCAAGCTGGCGGTCGCGATGGTCTTCATCACGTTCGCCAGCATCGGCCTGCCGGGCTTGAACGGATTCGTCGGCGAAGTCCTCTGTCTGATCGGCATGTTCAGTTCGCGCAGCCCGATGATTCCCGGCCCGCTTTACGCCGCGCTGGGAGCGACCGGCGTGGTCCTCGGCGCGTGGTACATGCTGGGGATGTTACAGAAGGCCTTCTTCGGCCCGTTGAAAGAGCCGCATCTCCACGACGACCAGCCGATCACCGATATGACGCCGCGGGAAATTCTCGCTGTCGCGCCGCTGGCGTTCCTGTGCCTGTGGCTCGGCCTGTTTCCGCAACCGGTGCTGGATCTGATTCGCCCCGACGTGGAGGCGATCACCCGGCAATACGAACGATCGATCCTTCAGTCTGAACCGGCATTGGCCGCGAGCGAGCCCCCTGCCGCCAGGGAAGAGGTGCGGCCATGAGTGAAACCGTCCAGCGCATCGCCGAGGGCGTGCGTTACATATTGCCGGAAGTGACGCTGATCGTCGCCGCTTGCCTTACGCTGTTCGCGGCGCCGTTCATCGTCAGCGAGCGGGGCGAAGCGCCGCGGGGGTTGCGGCATCGCTGGGGCGGGCTCGCGCTCGTCGGTTGGGCTGTCGCTGCCGTCTTCTGGTGGCGCACGCCGATCGGGGAAACGCATGGCCCGTTTCAACTCGACGAATTGACGTGGTTCATCCGCGGGTTGATGCTCGCCGTCGGCGCGCTCCTCACGCTGATGCAGTGGAACCAGGCCGACGACTCCCGTGCCGCGGAATGCCAGGCGTGCCTGCTCGCCATCGGCGCCGGCGTGAGCTTCGTCGCCGCGGCGAACGATCTAGTGCTGCTATTTCTCGGCCTGGAACTGGTCAGCATTCCGACGTACGTCTTCCTGATAATGCCCCGCCGCGATGCCCCGGCCCAGGAGGCGACGCTCAAGTATTTCCTCTTGAGCATTTTCTCGTCGGCCCTCGTCCTCTTCGGGATGAGCTATCTGTACGGCGCGACGGGAACGACCAGCTTGCCGGCGCTCTACGACGCCTTCCGGCAGAACCCCAACGAAGAACTGCCGCTCCTGGTGGCGATCGGCGAAGTGTTGCTGATCGCCGGGATCGGCTTTCGCATCACCGCCGCGCCGTTTCACTTCTACGCTCCGGACGTGTTCCAGGGTTGCCAGGTGACGGGGGCGGCGCTGCTGTCGGTGGTGCCGAAGATCGCCGGCTTTACGGCGCTGGTGCGGCTCTTGATCGTGCCGTTGCCGATTTCCCATTCCGGCTGGCTCGTTGTCCCGGAGACTGTGCCGCTGTTGTGGTGGCTGGCCGTGATCACGATGTTCACCGGCAATCTGCTGGCGCTGGTGCAGACCGATATCCGGCGGATGCTGGCCTATTCCAGCGTGGCGCACGCGGGCTACATGCTCGTCGGCCTGACGATCGGCCTGCAGGTGACGACGTCGCCCAACGGCATCGAGGCGTTGGCGTTTTATCTCGCCGTGTACGGCGTAATGACGCTCGGCGCGTTCGCGGCCCTCGCTGCTGCCGGCCGGCCCGATCGTAAGCTCGCCACCATCGACGACGTCGCCGGCTTGGCGAAGACGCGGCCCGCCATCGCGCTCATGCTCTGCGTTTGCCTGTTCAGCCTGACGGGACTGCCGCCGACCGCCGGATTCCTCGGCAAGTTGAACCTGTTCTTCGCGGCGTGGTCGCTGCCGTCGCCGGAAGGCAAATGGCTGGCAGGACTCCTCGCCGTCAACGCGGCGATCGGCGCGGGCTACTATCTGCGGCTGATCGCAGCCATCGTGCTGGGCGAACCGCGTGAAGCGGACGCCGAACCGGCCGAAGCCCCGTCGGTTCTCGCCCTCACCCTCTGCACCGCGGCGACATTCGGCCTCTTCTTCGCCCCCGGCTGGCTCTGGTGGGCCGTGCAACGCATTTGAAGCAGTCTGGTTAGCCGCGACGTGAAGGGTTTCCGCAGCAGAGCGCTCCGCTGCGCCGAGCCTCCGCGTCGCGGCTAACCGCCCTAACCCGCGCGACCATCAAATACTGAAGTCCGTCGAGCGGCCGAGGATGCGGTCGATCAGTTCTTGCGGCAGGTCGATGTGGTGCGTCAGGCCGCCGTCGCGGTCGGTCGGGTTGATGTGGCAATACGCCGACCACGGTCCCAGGTGCCGCCAGCGGCCCGCGCGCGGCGGCTCGTTCGGCAGCACGGGCGTCGTGCAGCGGTTGCAGCCGATCGTCGAGAACCCCTGATGGTGCAGCGGGTTCACGATCACGTCGTGCTCGACCAGGTACGATTCCAGCGCCTCGTCGGTGAAGTTTGCCAGCGGGTTGACGCGGACGGCGTTCATCTCGGTGTCGATGGCGAGAATCGGCACGTCGCCGCGCCGGCCCCCTTCCGCCCGCCGCAATCCGCCGACCAGGCCGTCGTATTGTCCGCGGGCCGAATGCAGCGGCTCGATCTTCCGCAGATGGCAGCACTGCTTCTGGCCGTCCGGCGTGAGGTACAGAATCCCTAGCCGGTTCGTTTGCTCGGTCATCGTCTCTTTCGGCTCGAGCGTGATGATCTTCAAGCCGTACGTTTTCGACAGCCGGTCGCGGGTGTCGAGCGTCTCCTGGAACATGACGCCGGTATCGACGAACAGCACGGGGACGTCGAGCCGGTAGGCGTGCAGCATGTGGCAGACGACGCTGCCGGCCTTCTGCATGGCGGAGAGCGCGGCGAGCCGCGGGCCGAACGTTGCCTTCGCCCAGCGCAGCAACTCTTCGGGAGTCCGTTCTTCGAAGGCGCGGTTGAGCGGCTGCAAATCCTCTTGCGTCAAATGGGCCATGACGGTTCTGACTAACCTCTCTGCGAAGCGGGCGAAATCGGGCAAACCGAAATCTTAACAGATGCCGCGCAGGACGAAAACAACGGCGTCCGGAGCGCAGCGACTTTTCCCCGGCGAGCGGCGCGGCGTCAGCCCGCCGTGGTATTCGCCAGTGGGAGCCCTCAGGGCGGCAGAACTTAGCCCAGGACGTGAGTCCTGGGGATCTAAGAGCTCACGCTCACGCGGAATCTAGCCCGGAGGGCGACAGAAACTTCTGCCGCCCCTCCGGGCTAATCCTGTCGTTCATTCCAGTCCCAGGGCTGACGCCCTGGGCTAAGTGCTTTCGCCCTCCGGGCTTGCCAGCCGGTTCGTCCAGTGCCAACATCAAGCTCAGAACCCGTCGAGCGGCTCACTCCCCCTTCATCCAGAGGACGACTCCATGCCCACTCCCCTCCAGCAGCGTTTGGCGCATAGCGGCGGGAATTTCCTGTGGACGCTCGGGCTCGCCGCGGTTTTGTTCTCAGGACAGCGACACGCCTTGGGCGATGAGCCCGAGTCGGTCGTCGACGTCGATCTGTTCGTCTCCGAAGAATTATTGAAGGCCGCCACGGCGGCGCTCGCTCAGCCGGAGCGGCCCAATAATCGCTTCAACAATCTCTCCGACATCCTGTTGAAAGTCGAAGACTTTCCGGAAGAGCGTCTGGCGCAGTCGGGAGCCGCGGAAAAGCTGCTCACGGCGGCCGGCGTCGAGGACGTCGCCGAAGACGAACTGGTCGGGATCGTCGTCGATGCGCAGGGCCGGCCCGTCCCCGGCGCGAAGGTGCACGCCTGGAGTTGGGTTCCCGGCCACGAGACGAAATCGGATGAACGCGGCCTGTTCCGCCTGAAGGATTTGGATCACCGGACCGGCACCCAGGTGGTCGTGACGAAAGAGGGTTATGGGCCGCGGATGTATCTGAAGCGCCGCACCGGACGCAAGGACTGGATCGTCATTCTGCGGGACAAGACCTTCGTGAAAGGGACGGTCCTCGGCGCGGACGGCCAACCGGTCGCCGGGGCGACGATTCGTGCCGCCTGCGGGCCGTTCAACATGGACGGCGGCGTCATGACCGAATATACGACGGAGGCGACCAGCGGCGAGGACGGCTCGTTTCTATTGTTCGTGATGCCGAACTTGTACGACATCCAGGCCTCCGCGCCGAAACGCGGCGTGATGCGGCGCACCAATCTGCCGATCGCTCCGAATCAATCGGTGGAATTCGACATCCCGTTGGAGCCCGGCGTCCGGTTCGAGGCCCGCGTGCTCGATAGCCGGACGAAGCAGCCCGTCGGGGGCTTTCGATTGTTCAAATGGAGGCCGCCGCGGATTTCCGGCCGGTCGGACGAGAAAGGCGTGATCGTCTTCGAAGACCTGATCCCGGGCGAAATCGATGTGCAATGCGGCGGCGGCGAGCGGATGAGGCGCTTCGACTTCGACGTCTTCCAGCACGGTCCGTTCGGCCGCTGGTGGTCGCCGGAGGCAATCCACGAGCACGAACGGTTTCACGTCGAGGAAAATAACTGGCAGCGCAACTTCGACGGTTTGACGTTCAACCTCACGGTGGGGATGCCGCGCGTCACCATTCTGGTGGAACAGGGGGTCGCCGTTTCCGGCCGCGTCACCGATCCGAACGGCCAGCCGGTGGAAGGGGCCACCGTCGCGCCGGCCCGCACCGGAACCGGGAACTCGCTCACCGGCGACACGCGCTACAGCGTCGAGACCGACAAGGAGGGCCGCTATCACGTGGTGCTGCCCGCGAGCAACGAGGCGGAATACAATCTCGTCGTGCACGACGGCAAATACAGCGAGTGGCGTCGCTGGGCGAATGGCGTTTCCGAAGTGATGCAGACGACGCCGGGGCAGGTGATCGAAAACCTCGATCTGCAGCTCACCGTTCCCGCAGTCATTCGCGGCCGCGTGACGCGGAACGGAAAGCCCGTCGCCGATCGCGAAGTGCGGGCTCACGATTTTCATCAGCGCGAAAATCGCTACTACGATCCCACCGTCCGCACGCAGGCCGATGGCACGTTCGAGTTGAAGTTCGTGCGCCCCGGCAAGCATTACGTGCAGGCGCATCCGTTCTGGCTGAATGCCGCCGAGGCGCCGGAAGGAACCAAGACTATCGAAGTCAAAGCCGGCGACGTGCTGGAGGACATCGAGTTGCAGGTCAGCCAATGACAGACGTCGGCGTGTGTCGCGCGTCAGCCCCACGCGAAATTCTCGTCTCCATTTCCTCTCGCAGTTGCGCAACAACTTGTTCGCAAATCGACTCTCCCCAAAATTTCCAATGCGCCTAATGTTCGGGTCGGTTGCCTAGAGCGCCAGCTCAACCAAACACGCATCACGAATCACAGATGCGATGCCCGCAATCGCACACCAAGCGACGGCTAACCACCAGCTAAGCGTCGCTAAGGCGTCATTAAGCGTCATTCGGGCGTCAATAGTCGGCGCGTGGCGTCCTCCGATCCGACGCCTGTTTGCAAACACTTTGTCGCGCAACACCACCGGGTGAGTTGAGGGAACGAGATGTCGTTCCCACGCTCTTTGACAACCCGGAAGGACTGCCGCCGCGCAATAAAAAACCCCCAGGCCACGGGCAGCCTGAGGGCGGATCGAACGAGGTTGTGCGACGGCGAAATTACTGCGGCACGGCGAACTCCCGCGCTTGCGTGCGGAAGGTCTCCAGGTGCTCGCGGCTGAGGAACAGGTAGAGCTTGTGTCGGAACCACAACGCGTGCTCCAGCGAGCCTTGTGCGACGGCGGTTCCCTGACTGACGGCGACGACATCGAGTCCGCCGGCGGCCGGAAGATAACGATCCGGATCGGCGAGGAATTTCTTCAGCGCTTCGTCTGTGCTGAACTGGAATTTCTGCGAATGGTAGTCCACAGCATATTCCGGCGAGGCGTCGACCAACTGCAACTTGTCCCGCAGCGCGACCGGGCAGAAGCCCATGAATCCGGATTGCCCGGCGCGGTCGGAAATTCGTTGTTCGCGGTTCTTCAGCCAGTCCGGACTGAACGGCTCGTCGGACGACTCCAGGAGTTCGGCCGGCGCCGCAGTTGGCGCGGGTTTCACCGGCGCGGCAATCACGGGCGCGGCAATCACGGGCGCAGCGATCACGGGCGTCTCTTCGATCACGGTGAACGGCGCGGCATCGGTGGCGACGGTCTGCGGCTCTTTCAAGCTCTGCAGCGAACCCGCGGCGGATTCCTCTTCCACAGGGAACTCGCGCGGCGCTTGCGACGCAGATTCGTCCGCCGCGGCGGCCCAACTGTCTTCCGTGGCGGGCGACGATTGCGGCTTGGCCGGCTCTGCTTTCGCGGGTTCTTCGCGGGAGTTAGAAACCGTTTTGACGCCTTCGGGCAACGAGAAGGCGTCCTCGTGCGTGTCGTCGTGAGCCGGCGCTTGGGCCACGGCTTCGACCGGTTTCGCGGCGGGTTTCTGCTTGGTCTCCGCTGGGCGATTCATGTACTTGTGATAGGGTTTCCCGTCGGCGACGGTCTGGGCCGCGTTGCCCGGCGCCTTGAGCTGCGCGAGCGCGGTCTTCGCTTTCTTCATATCGGGATCGAGCGCGAGAACTTGCTTATAGAGCTTGCGGGCCTCGCCGACGTCGCCGCGCTGCGATTTGACATACGCCAGATTGCAGAGGACTTCCGCTTCATCCTGTCCGTGGATTTCACGGAACAAGACGAGGCTCTCGTCGTAGCGCCCCTGGCAACCGATGGCGAGCGCCAGGTTGCTTTTGGCGCGCGGGTTGTTCGGAGCCTGTTGCAGCGACGCCGACAGCAGTTGCTCGGCTTGGGCGTATTCTTGCTGCAGGTAAGCCGAGTAACCCATGTCGGCCAGGAGTTCCGGATTGTCCGGTTCCAGCTCGTACGCCCGCTGAAATGCCGAGTGAGCCCGCTGATGATCGTTGAGCATCATGCTCACGACGGCGAACCGATGCACGTATCGGGCCGTCTTCGGATCGCTGTGATAAAGCTCGGCGTAGAGTTGCCGGGCTTCGGCGAACTGCTGATCCCGTTCGTATTGCTGAGCGCGGGCCCACAACTGATCGGGCGATTCCGACGGCTTGCGAAATTTCGAGAGATAGGAACCAGAGCCGGCGCATCCGGAAAGCATTGCTGGAATCAATGCGATGACCAGAATGCATCCGGCGGAACGAAGGCCAGCCATGAACTTCCCTTTGCGACAAGGCATCGTCAGCAGCCGGGGGAAGCATTCATCGTCTGGCCGCGGCGATCGACTGCCGTGCGACAGGCAAACGGCCACCGTGACTGCATCGATCGTCGCCGGCTGATCCCCCTTCCCCGTACGGCAAGCCATTGCCGGACAGGGACTTCAGCCAGCGAAACGAGACGGACTCCGCGGACGGAGCAGGTCGCGTTCCCTGATGGTATCG
>CAZDGB010000302.1:0-9041 GCA_964504645.1 uncultured Planctomycetaceae bacterium
GACCGCGGTTGCCAACCGCGGCTTTGGGGAATTTACCGCGGACGCTTTTTCACGGCTTCCAGCACGGCCTCGTCGAGCTGCTTCAATCCTTCGTCCGGCTGCAAGTCGTACAGGCCCGTCTTGTAGTGCGCGATCTTGCCGTCGGCGCCGACGACGATCCACAGCGGCAATTTGGCGTTCAGTTTTCTCGGATCGCCGAGGTCCGCCAGCGCGGCGCCGTCGTCGCTGACGAGGTCGTAGGCCAGATTCATGAACTGCTGCAGCTTGCGAACCGAACGGAGGGCCGCCGACTTTTGTGCCGGATCGGTGAACCGGGAATCGACGGCGACGCCGATGACTTTCACGCCAAGCTTCTTGCGCTTGTCGTAGAGGAAGTCGAGATAGCCGACTTGGCCGTAGGGTTCCGCCAGTTTGTCGCCGGGATACTCCCAGAAGTGGAGTACGACGATCTGTCCCTTCCAATCGGTGGATTCGATCTCTTTGCCGTCAAAGCCGCGCAGCGTGATTTCCGGAAACGGCTGGCCGACGTATTTCTTTTCGAGTCCGGCGACGCCCGAGAGCCGGCGCGATTGTTGTTGCAGATCGCGCGTGATCAGGCCGGCCAGTTTCTCCCACGGCGTTCCCTCCAGAGAGGTGGATAACATTTTCACGGCGGCTTGTGCGGTCTCGAACTGTGCCGGCGACAGGTCGGCCCGCGGCCGGTCGATGTTGCGCGCCAGCTTCGTTTGCAGTTCCAACAGCTTCGACCAACCCGCGTTCCACTTGGCGAGTTCTTCGGCGGACCGTGTCTTCGCCGATTGGAGTTCGAGTTGTAGTTCAAAACTGACGCCCTGTCCGAGGAACAGCCGCTCGTTCAACGTGACGAGCAGTCCTGAAGTCTTTTCAATCGCCATTGCTTGACGCCGGCTGCGCGGCAGCGCGGCTTCGACGCGGAAACAATCGCGGCCGGAGACTTCGCCCGTGCCGGTCACCGTATACTCGATTTGTCCCTCGCGGAATTGGGCGTCCGCCTGAAGCTTGTCGCGGGACTCGAATACGGGAGAGGGGAGTGCGACGGCGTAGTCCGAGCCGTCGTATTCGTGGAGTAGAGCGGGGCGGCGATGCTCGGTTTTCTGCGATTTCGCCAATACGCCGAATTCACCGAAGCGTTCCGGCCATAGCCAGCCTCCGCCTCCGCGCTCTTCCACTTGCCAGGCGACATCCAGGCGGTCGTCCGCGGCGGAGAGCACGACGGCTTGATAGCTGAACGACTTCGCCGGCGACTTCTCCTCGGGCTGTGTCAGCTTGCCGCTATAGACGAGTTCCAATCCCGGTGCGATTTCCTCGGCGGCGCCGAACAACAACCCGAAGGCAACGACGCCGGCAGAGAGCGAGACCATGAAGACACTTTCCTGCGTGGAGAAGAACGGGCCTGGTTGACACCTTTCGGCGACCGCCATAGTTTAACAGAATACCAGCAGGTGAACGTAGGTCAGGCTGCGTTCGACCGAAATCCGAAGAGGAATATCCATCATGGCGCTCAAACGACTTTGGTTGTGTTCGATCGCGGTGGCGATTTCATTAGCCTGTGTGTGGCGACTCGCGCCGGCCCAGGATAACCAGTCCAACGGAAAAACGACGACGTTGAAACCGAGCGGCAAAGATGGAAGCTTGCCGCCCGCCGCGCCGGGAGATCAAGTCGTCATCAAGCGGGACGCTGCCGCGCCCATCGATCCGCAGCGGTTTCGGACGGCCCTGTATCTTTCCCCTGCGAAGACCGTGACGCTGGTCGCGCCGTACGACGCCATCGTGCGCGCCGTGTCGTTGAAACCGGGCGAGCATCGCCCGGTGCAGACGGAAGTCGCACGGTTGGACAACACGGTGCAGAAACTTCAGTTCCAACGCGCTCAATCGCTGCACAAGGCGGCGGTCCTCGAACAGAAATTGTCCGAAGACGCGACGGGCGATCGCAAGGAACTCGTTCAGGCCAAGGTCGACGCCGCGAAAGCCGAGGTCGATCTGGCGCAGTATCTCATGGATCAAAGCCAGTTGCGCTTGCCGTTCGCGGGCGAAGTGCTGCGGTACCTCGTGTCCGAAGGCCAGTTTGTGAGAGCAGGGGACCCGGTGGCGGTCGTGGGCGACACGTCGCAGATGCAGGTCGAGATCCCCGTGGAGCGGAGCCAGATTGAAGGGACCAAGACCTACGTCATCAAGGTGGAAGGGGCGGAGGCGGAAGCCCGTGTGGAGGCCGTGTTGCCGCTCAATCAGAAATTCGATCCGCTGCGCGAGCTGTTCGACTCACTGACGTCCGCGGTGCTGATCTTGGAGAATCCCAAGCGGCAATACCAGCCGGGGCAGGCTGTGATCGTGCCGCTGATCCCGCGTCATCCGGTGGTGGAAGTGGCCAACGGGGCGATCGCCAACCGGTCGGACGGCGGGCGCAAGGTGCAGGTGTTGCGCGACTCGGTCGTGCGCGACATCCCGATTACGCTGATGGGCGCCGTCGGCTCGGATCGGTCGTTTGTCAGCGGGCCCTTCTCGGCCGGAGACGAAGTGATTTCCGAATCGTCGCATCTGCTCGCCGATGGATTTCCCGTACGGCCCGGTACCGGCAAGAAGAAGCCCAGCGACGATGCCGGCAATACGAAACCGGCGACCAAGCCCGCGCAGACCGGGTTCTGACGTTGCCGTTTGGCAACGCGTCGTCGCATGCCGCTCAGATGCTGTTCGAGCCGGAAGCGTCAGCGGCGGATTCACGTGTGTGATGCCGACGCTTCCGGCTCGGATCGCGTGGGAATTGCTGAACGATCTGTCCCGTCGCTATGCGAGCCGTTATACTCGGTGGCGGGAGTTCTCATCGCGCGGGTCGCGTTTTGTGATTGGGAAGCTGCTGTGGCGGAAGAACCAGTCGTCATTGATGACATGTACCAGGTGCGATCGACGATCGCCGCCGGGAACAAAACCATCGTCCACGAGGTCGTCGAAAACGGGACCGGCCGGCATCTCGCGATGAAGCTGGTGATCGAAGGGAAACCGGAGCCGACGAAGGAAGCGAAGGCGGACCTGAAAGCCGAGGCCGCGGTCGCCAAGACGTTGATGCATCCGAACATCGTCCGCTTCGAGAAATATTCGACGAGCCGGGACGCCACCTATATTCTGATGGAGTTCTTTCGCGCGGCGAATTTGAAAGCGCAGATCAAGTCGGAACTGGTGGGCCTGCACGGCCGCGCCCGGCCCGTGCTGGAAGGAGTCTGCCAGGCGTTGATCTACTTGCACGAGGAAGGGTGGGTGCACCGCGATTTGAAGCCGGAGAATATTCTGGCGAACCGGGCCGGCGAAGCGAAGCTCGTCGACTTCTCGCTCTCCGTCAAGTACTCGCAGGGCATCGGCAAGATGCTCGGTTTCGGCGCCAAAAAGACCATTCAAGGGACGCGAACGTATATCGCCCCGGAGACAATTCTGAGGAAGGCCCCCTCTCCGCAAACGGACATCTATAGCCTCGGCATCACGTTCTTCGAAATTCTGACCGGCAAAACTCCCTTTCAGGGATTCACGCCTGAAGATTTGCTGCAGAAGCATCTCCGCATGCCGCCGCCGCTGGCATCGGCCCTCAACCCGAATCTCACGCCGGAAGTCGATCAACTGCTCATCAATATGCTGGCGAAGAAGCCGAAGGACCGGCTGGGTTCGATGCAAGAGGTCTTCGGCGAAATACGGCGGATCAAGCTGTTCGTCAAAGACGCCGCCCAGTTACAGGCCGACGAGGTGGAAGCGGCCCATCAAGAGAAGATGTCGATCGCGGCGAAGTTGGACAGCCGCACCGATGCGGAGCGCAGCGAATTGCTCCGCGCTAATCCGCACTTGGCGGAACAGTACGAAGTCGAGCGAAAGCAGCGCGCGGAGCGCCGGCGCCCGAAACGGCGATTGGCTTCCAAGGACCTCGCCGAACCCGCGCCGAAACCCGCTGCGCCAGTCCAACCCGCGCAGCAGCCGATGCCCAACCCGTTCATGATGCAGCAGCCGATGATGCCTCAGCCGATGATGATGCCGATGCCGCATCCCGGCATGGCAATGCCCCCGGGGATGCCGTATCTGCCCCCGGGTATGATGCCGGGCATGGCCCAACCGGCGGTCATGCCTTTCCCGCAAGCGCCGTTCGCCGCGCCGCCGCAAGGCATGCCGCAGATTCCCGCGCCGCCGTCGGCGCCGATCTCCGCCGCGCCACCTCCCAGTCCGCCGAGCGCTCCCGCGCCGGCCGCACCCGCAGCGCCAGCGGCTCCGAACCCCGACGCGCTGGAATACATGACCGAGCTGCCGAACGTGCTGTGATCGAATCGATGTCCTTCATTTCGTCTTCTTCGTGCAAGCCAGGATGAACTTCACGCCATGACCGCGACTTTGCCGTTCGAGAAGCGCATCTTCGAGTTGGAAGAGCAACTCGCCAAGCTGGAAGCGCAACTGCACCCCAATCCCGCGACGCTGGAGTCGATCCACAACCTCCGCGTCGAAATCATGCGGATGAAGCGCGACGTCTTCGACAAGCTCGACGCCTGGGAGATCGTGCAGGTCTCCCGGCATCAGGAGCGACCGCAGACCCGCGACTACATCGAGCTCCTCTTCGGCGACGAGTTCATCGAACTCCACGGCGACCGGGCGTTCGGCGACGATCAGGCGATCGTCACCGGGCTGGCCAGGCTCGAAGACGAGAAGGTGATGTTCATCGGCCAGCACAAAGGCCGGACGCTCGCCGAACGACAGGCCTGCTACTACGGCTGCGCCCATCCGGAGGGCTACCGGAAGGCGCTGCTCAAGATGCAGATGGCGGCAAAGTACGGCCTGCCCATCATCTGCTTGATCGACACGCCCGGCGCCTATCCGGGCATCGGCGCCGAGGAGCGCGGCCAGGCCAATTTGATCGCCATGAACCTCCGCGAGATGTCCCGGCTGGGGGTTCCCATCGCCTGCGTGGTCATCGGTGAAGGGGGCTCCGGCGGAGCCTTGGGGATCGGCATCGGCGACTATGTCGCCATGCTCCAGTTCTCCTATTATTCCGTCATCAGTCCCGAGGGCTGTGCGGGCATCCTATGGAAGGATCGCAAGTACGCCGACCAGGCGGCCAAGTCCCTCAAGTTCACCAGCCGGGACCTGAAGCGGTTCGGGATCATCGACGAGGTGATCGAAGAGCCGCTCGGCGGCGCCCACCGCGACCACCGGGGGACGGCGGCGACCCTCAAGCAGAAACTGCTGACGCAAATCCGGCAGTTGGGCCTGTTGCCCAAAGACGAACTTTTGGACCGCCGCTACCGGAAGTTTCGGGTGCTCGGCGAATTCGAAGAAGGGGTCACGGATGTCCCGGCTCCGGCGCCAACCGACGCCGCGGCGACTCCCGCCGCGACCTGATTCGCATTTCCTGCCGCGCCTGGTCCCAGGCCGAAACCGGGGCCTATTTCGGATCATTTCCAACGTCCGATAATGTCCGTTATGTTGCCTTTGAGATGAAAAAAGCCCAGGGAAACCGGGGTGTTCTCGAGGACGACGCTTGCGCTTCGCGGATGCCGAGCCGCCACTGCTCTGCCGCTCGGCGACCGAAACGTGGCCCCAAGCAGCCTTGCTTGCGAGCCGCCGATGGGTGGGTGTTGGCAACGAGGATGCGGCTCAGAACGCCTTCCGGCTGTCGATCAGCAGCGTCACCGGGCCGTCGTTGACCAGCTCGACGTCCATGTGTTCCTGGAAGCGGCCGGTCGCCGCGGCGATGCCTCGGCCCCGGACTTCGGCGACGAACGTCTGGTAGAGTTCGACCGCGGTCTCGGGCCGGGCCGCGGCGATGAAGCTGGGCCGGCGGCCCTTCCGGCAGTCGCCGTAGAGAGTGAACTGGCTGACGGCGAGCAGGCTGCCGCCGATCTCGGCCAGCGAGCGGTTCATCTTGCCGTCGTCGTCCGGAAAAATGCGCAGGCCGACGATCTTCTCGGCCAAGTACGCGGCGTCTTCGGGGCTGTCGTCCTCACCCACACCCAACAGGATCAGGAGGCCAACGCCGATCTCGCCGACGACTTCGCCGGCGACGGTGACTTTGGCCCGCGACACCCGTTGGACGACGGCGCGCATGGAGTGGGTTCCGGAAAGAATGTGTGTGCGACGGCTCCTCGAAAGAAATCCTAGCGAAGGTTGAATGGGACGGAAACGCGCCCGACGGTTCCCCTGCTCTCATCAAACCGCATTTTGATTCGACAACGGCATGGCCGAGCAGCGGCATGCCGAAGGGCCGAAGCAATGCCTTGTTCCCATGGGGAGGGCAGGGATCATCACGATGGTTCTTTGATTCTCTCCCGAGTTCTGGTCCGCAAGGCGGTAATCTGAAAACGCTGTTTTCGGTCAGCGAGCATCCTGCATTGGACGCAATTGGGGGACGGCGCGGTTCGATTGCGGTCGGTCGTCGCCCGGGTCTCCCAAGCCGTTGCGGTCCGCAACACACAAGCGTGGATTGCGAAGCGCCGCTTCCCGAGCGGGGTGTGATTCTTGCCGCCGAACGTTGCGATCCTCATCTGCGTGTCCTCCTTGACGCAGTGTTCTGTTTCGACATTCACCCGAGGCACAGGCCGAGGTTTTTCGAGGAGCGATTAACACCGGTAGGGAATGCCGCGCCGCGCTAAGACGGAAGGTTTGCCCGCCAGCACGCAGCGGCACTTTGCTCGCGTGCCGAAAAGACGGCAGAGGTTCGCACGTGGACGGCGGGTCTCACGCGTATGCCGTGCGTGCCGAGTTTGAGCCGCCCTACAATCGGCCCAAGTTGGAGTGCCGTCTTCAGGCGATTTGCGAGCGGTGACTGATCTGCCGGCTGAAGCCGGCGACTCCAACGGTCACAATCGGCACTCGTCCGGCAGTTGCACCGCTTCGCCGAGAACAATTTGCCGAATCAGCACCGCCGTGATGGGCGACATCTGCAAGCCGGAACGGAAATGTCCCGCCGCCACGCAAGCGTTCTTCAAACCGTCGATCCGACCGAGGTACGGTAGTTCGCCCGCTCGATAGGGCCGCAGCCCGGACCAAGCTTTGACGAACGTTGCCAACTTCAGTGCCGGGACCAAGTTTGTGCCGAAGCGCAGAAGCTCGGCGAGAGCATCGGCCGTATTTGCTTTGTGAAATCCCACCCGCTCCTCGGTCGAGCCGATCAGAATCTTTCCGTCCGCCCGAGGAACCAGATAACGTTTGGCCTGCTCGATCACCACGCGGAACGGCAGCGGGCATTTTTCCAGCAGCACCATCTGGCCCCGGATCGGTTCGACGGAAAATTCGACGGCGGCGTATTTCAATAGCTGAGTGGACCACGCGCCGCCGGCGAAGATGAACTCCCCTGCCCGGAAGTCCGCGAGCGGCGTGCGCACCGACCGAATCGTCTCGCCGGACCGCTCCACCCCAATGACCGGATGGCCGGGCAAAAGTTTCACGCTCCGACGGACACATCCGGCAGCAAGCGCTTTGAGATGCCGCGGATTGCGGACCTGCCCCATCTCGGGCAGAAAAAATGCTCTTGTCACATCCGAAGACAGAAACGGCCAGCGCTCGCGGACGTCGACCGACGGAATAGATTCGGTGATCACGCTCTCTTCGACATAACTCGAGAGCGTTGCGGAGAAAGTGAGGTCAGGCTCATCTACGGCGACCGTCAGTCCACCACAACGGATATAGCCGTTGTCGACTCCAGTCTCTTCGCGCAGCCGCGCACTCCATTCCGGCCAGAAGAGATGGCTTGCCGAACGCAAGCGCGCTTCCGGAGTTTTCGCACCAGAGACATCCCCCGGCGGCAGCATCCCGGCGCCGGCCCACGACGCCTCCTTTCCGATCTCCCCTTGCTCCAAGAGCACGACCGAAACGCCGCGGCCGGCGAGTTCATACGCGATCGACAGCCCGATCACACCGCCGCCGATGACAATCACATCCGCCATCTGTCCCATGTGCTTTCACGAGTTCTCTGTGGAAAACAATTCCGATCATAGCCCGCTCGGCGACGCGACGGAAACTCGGGCGTGCGAACTCGCAAACGTTCATGAAAACGTGCGGCCTTCAATCAACCCTGGCGAGTTCGCGCTCCCCCATTTTTCATCCAAAATTCCGGAATCTGCCCTTTTCACATTGTGGGCAGACCGCTATCATCGTAAGACTCACAGCCGAACAGGGATGCTGCTGATTCTCGCCTGGGAAACGTGCACGAACTGCAACCCGCCGATAGTTTCCCTCAATCACGGCGAAGGATTCGCCAGCCCTCCGATAAATACAGACTGCGAAACTCTTGTAGGTTCCTGACGCCGATGTTGATCTGGGAAGTGCCACCGCCGATGTTCTTGGCGTGACGGACTAGCAGCCGCCCGACGTGGCGCTGTCAGCCGTCACGACGGCAACGCTTTTTGTTGCCGCCGCTGCGGCCTCTTCGTGCTCAGGGATGCCGTTTCGACACCTCAACGCAGATTGTGTTTTCTGAGCCTGCCGACTGGAAATGTCGGTGTCCGACTTTCCAGGCTGATGTCACAGTGTCTTATGTCACAGTGCCGGCGTCGCAATTCTGGTGCGGCGTCAAGATTTCGTCCCGTTCCTCTTCGGAACTTCTTGTCGAGCTGAAAACCGTTCCATGAAACTTGAAAACTATCGCAACATCGGCGTCTCCGCCCACATCGACTCCGGCAAAACCACTCTGTCGGAGCGCATTCTGTTCTACACCGGTCGCATCCACGCCATTCACGAAGTGAAAGGCAAGGACGGCGTCGGCGCGGTGATGGACCATATGGAACTGGAACGTGAAAAAGGGATCACGATCACTTCCGCCGCGACCCAGGTCCAGTGGAAGGGACACGTCGTCAACCTGATCGACACGCCGGGCCACGTCGACTTCACCGTCGAAGTGGAGCGCAGCCTCCGCGTGCTCGACGGCGCCATTCTGGTGCTGTGCTCGGTCGCCGGCGTGCAGAGCCAGTCGCTGACCGTGGATCGCCAGATGAAGCGCTACAAGGTGCCGCGCATCGCCTTCATCAACAAGATGGACCGGACCGGCGCCAACCCGGACAAGGTCA
>CAZDGB010000303.1:0-9018 GCA_964504645.1 uncultured Planctomycetaceae bacterium
GCTTCCCTCAAAACCGCCAACCTGAGCCGCAAGGCTCTTGAGCATGAAAGCAGCCTTGGCCACGCCCCCGCAAGGGGGCGTCGGCTCTGTGCTGTTTCATGCGGCCCTTGGCGGGGCTTGAGGGAGCAGGCAGGTCGGCGCCTCTCTTTTTTTACCTGCGGGGTAAGCATGCACCATGACTTGTCGCTTGCGAAGCCGCTCGCCGCGGACTTCGAACCGCTTCTACCCTCTGGTCGGAGGGTCCTGTCATGAATCTCACCGGCTCGGATGCGCGACGCAAACTGCTGGATTGGGCTGAGGGGCTACAACAATTTGTCGAGACTCGGGATCGGGACGCCGCTCACCAGATTCAGCAGGCGGTGGAGTCCTATCGGAAGCAGCGCTTTGTCCTGACCGTCCTGGGCAAGGCCAAACGCGGCAAATCGACGCTGATCAACGCACTGCTTGGACGCCGCGATGATCTCTTGGCGCCCGTCGATCACCTGCCGGCTTCCAACGTGCTGAGCCGCTTCCGTCGCGGAGAGCAACTCACGGCGCGCGTCTTGTTTCGTCCCGGCGAGTCTGAAGTGGCAGCGTCAGAACAAATCATCACGCCCTCGCAAATCCGAGATTTCGTGACTGAAGAAGGAAATCCCGAGAATCGTCGCCAAGTCGAGTGTGTGGAAGTCGCCGGCCCGTTCTCCGGTTTCGACGAGGACTTGATCCTGATTGACACGCCCGGCGCCGGGTCGATCCACACCTACCACGACGACATCGTGCGAGCGGTCATTCCGCAATCCGATGCCGTGATCTTTCTGGTAACGGCCCGCATGCCGATCGATCAGGACGAACTCGAACTCATCCGACAACTGCAGCAAGCCGATATCCGCAAAATCCTGTTCGTCATCAACCGGGTCGATCAGTCGCCCTCCGGCGAACTGGAACAGGCCGAATCGCACAACCGGGCACTGCTGCAGCAAGTCGGCATCTCCGTCGAACGTCTCTATCGCCTGAGCGCCAAACGCGCTTTTGAGGGTTTGACCGACGACAGCGGTCTTCCTGCGCTGGCAGCCGATATCCGACGGCTGCTTCAGGAAAGCAAGGCACAGATGCTCGCCGAACGCCTGACAAGCCGCATCCGTCTGCTGACGGTGCCGTTACTGCAAGGGCTGGACGCCGAAATTGCGCTGTTGGGCCAAACCGCACGCGAACGGCAGCAAGTGCGGGACGAACTTGCCAGCCAGCGCATCCGCTGCGAACGAGAACGGGGACAGGCGGAACGTCGCTTCGAATTTGCCTGGCAGCGCGCCCTGGACCGCATGGCGCTGGACGTCAAGGCGGTGCGTGGGGACGTGGAACAACGTCTGATGCAACGGATCGGTTCTGTCACGGTAGCGGGAGTTGGAAAGCTGGCCAAGGAATTTCCTCAGCGGCTGGTGGTGGAAGTCGAAACGGCCGTTCGGCCCCACGCGGAGCAACTGGAGACGTCGCTGCAGGCGGCCTGCCGTGAGTTGGACGCAACCTATCCGGTTGTAGACCTCGCGGAGTTGGGAGCCGTCGGGCCGGTCCGCACGAAGGGATCACTGGCGCCGAGCCTGATCTATGGCACGACGCTGGCTGCCGGCGGCGGAGCGGCACTCGCCGCCGCCCAGGCGGCAGCCGCCTCGGCATTCCAGGTGGTCACCTCCCAATCGTTGCTCGGCGCGGGTTTGTCGTGGCTGATTGGCACGGAAGTTCCGTTGCTCACGACCGCGGTTGTGCCGGTCGCCCTGCCCGCCTGGGCGATTATCGCTGGCCCCGTGGGCTGGACATTGATTGGCCTGGGAGCGCTGGCGGTGCCGTTCGGCTGGACGCTCAGCCGAACGCGCATGAAGGAACAACTGCGCGATCAGGCGCGTGATCAAATCGACCAAGTCTTCCGTTTCCTCTTGGAAGATCGGCTCCCGTTTATCCGGAATAGTGCGCCCTTGATTCTGGATGAATATCGTGCCCGTGCGGACCGCCAGCTTCTCGACTTGGAGACCGCCGTGGCGCGCGCCGAGTCGGCGCCGGACGCGGCCGCCGAACGTCTCCAGTTGACGGCCCTCCGCGACTCGCTGTCGCGGCGAGTGGAGAACCGGGAGCTCCAAAATGAGGGCCGATGATCTCGAACAGTTCACGGCCGGGTTGTTGCTCCTCCTGCAAGAGTCGCTAGATTACCAGCAGGATCAACCGGAGGATCCGTGGTGCGACGTCCTGCGTCAGGCGATTGCACACGTCGGGCGCGTCTATCGCCGGATCGTGCGGTCGACGGGCCGGTACGTCGTCGCGGTCGTCGGTTTGTCGAATGTCGGCAAATCGACTTTATTGAACGCATTGTTGGGGGCCGACCTCACCCCGCGGAGCAACGGGCCCTGCACGGCCTGTCCGGTGGAATTCGCGAGAGGCCCCTCCTATCGACTCACGGCACATCTCGCGGGGGATTTTCGCCCCCGGGTCGAGGTAATTTCGTCCGTAGATTCCGTGCGTGACCGGCTGGGGGCCTTGGTTACAGCGTCGCATCCCATGCCGGGACGCGCCTGTCAGCGCGTGGTGGTCGAGCTCGACCATCCGTTGCTACAGCATGGGTTGGTGCTCGCCGATACGCCGGGATTCGGCTCCGCACTGATCACTCAAGAGGAAAATTCCCACGACGCAGTAATTCGCAATTATCTGAGCCAAGTGGCGCACGTCTTCTGGGTGGTATTAGGGGACCAGGGGATCGGTCAGCGCGAGCGCGAATTCTACGAGCAATGGTTGATTGAGCTTTGCGACGACGTGATCGTCACCGGCGGCGAGGATTGGGACGAGCGCAGTCGGCGTCGATTTCTGCAGCGCTACTCGCCGCTGTTCGCGGAACAGGTCCGGCAATTTCACTTTGTAGGCACCTCAGAAGGTCCGGCAATCCGTTCAATCGCCAGTCGCATCGAGGAAATCCAATCGGTGGACGATCGACTCGGAGAATGTCGGATACAACTGCGGAAGCTGGCCCGTGGAGTCAAGCGCTGGATTGACGAGCGGCGCGAAGGTGTTGTCCGTCGAGATCGTCGTCTCTGGCGTCCAGATAGTTGGGCGCGGTTCGCCCGCGACGACGGGGAGATCAACTTGCGCGAGGAGATCCTGTCGCTCTGGAGGACAATCTGATGCCCAGCATTGCCGTGTTAGGAACGGAGGGGACGGGCAAGACCGTGTTCGCCGCCTGCCTGGTCAAGCACGTCCAACGAGCGGGAAACGGAGCCGCCTTCGATCCGCAGTCAGCGGTCACGCAGAAATATGTGGAGGGTGTTTGGCGCACCTTGAGAGGTGGTGACTGGCCACCGGCGACGCCAGCCGGACAATTGTCCGTGCTGGAATGGATTCTCCATCTCCCAGAATTGCCGCCCCTTCCGTTTCGGTTGATCGACCCGCCGGGACACGACATTCGCCGACTATTCAGCGACAACGCCCATCTGGCCGAGGTGCCGTCTGGCCTGCAGGCCTTGGCGCACGCCGTTCACTCTGCGGACCTCATCCTCGTGCTCGTGAATTTGGCCGACTTTCTGGGCGATCCGGATCCCAATCGGCGCGTGGGCTCGGAATTGGTCGTGAAATTCCTGCTGGATCAATTGGCTCGGCGACCAGCGCCGCCACGAGTGGCATTGGTGTTCACACAGGCGGATCGATTTCCCGACGTCTTTCGAGGGGAGGCCGATGCCGGTGCCATTGTGGCGGCGCACTTGCCGTTGGTCTATCAGGCTGTTCTGCACAACCCTTTCTATATGTCGGGAGGATTGCAACCCTTCGTGGTGGCTTCCGTCGGCCAGACGACGATTGTTGTCGATCAGAACGGGAAAGCACGTCCCGTCCCCGCTCCCAAATTTCGTTCGGATGGGTTGGATGCAGTCTTGGATTGGATTCGTTGGGCCGCCGCTCCGACGCCAGTGTCCGGGTTGGAAAAGCTGCAAGCCCAATGGCTGGCCAATTGTTCCGAGTTCAAGTTCGATTCAGAGACATGGAAGCGTTGGCTGATTCCCGCCTTCAGCCTGATCCTATTCTTTGGGATGACCCGGGGTTGTGCCTCGTCCAAACCGAACGCCACTTCAGGGTCTGCAGGCCGAACAATCTTTCCCGTTAGTCCTCGGCCGACAATTCTCACGTCCCAAGCGCGTTATGTCAGCGTGGGGATCTTCGACTATGACGTCGAGGTCACGGGCACGGTCAAAAACGAAGGGGCGGCTGGACCGGTCACCGTCTATGCGGGACTCGATTGCGGCCAAGCCCACTGGGAAGAGCATCATACTGGCTCGCTCGGTCGAAACGAGATAGCTGAATTCCAAATCCGCTTCACAGGCTACAACAACGGGAAGGCCAAGTTCGCCGTAGGGACGAATGCCGAATCGATCCGCCATCCCAGCCTGCCAGTTTCAGAGTGAGTACCCTGCGATGAACCTGATGCTGATGTTTGCCGCCCACGACATGGGCCTGCGCTCGGCCGATGGTCGTTACTGGGCATGGCCAACGCCCCCTCTTTCAACACGTTTGCTGGAAGACGCCTATGCGGCCATCGTCCGGCAGGATTTCTGCGAGAACCCCAATTCGCTGGCTTGTGATGATCTTTGGGGCGGCTGCCTTGGCCTGATGTCGGAGTGGTGCGTGTTCTATCGGGTTTACAACGGTGATCGCGATCTTCTCGGAAGACCCGAACGGGCCATCTATCTCCTGGCGTTTGCGGATCGGAAGGAAGCAACTCGTTGCGATTGTTCGGACCTGCTGGACCAATCCGTCTTTTCGGAATGGGCGCGCCAGCAGCCATTGAAGGGGTGTCCGGCCGTTCCGGGAGACGCCGGGCGTCTCAGCGTCGAACTACCGCCAAGAGCCCTAGCCCCGAGCCTTCGTCGCGAGTCCCTAACGAAAGCCGAAATCACGGCGACCTTTGATTCGTTTTCGGGGGCTTGGCACTCTGCTTGCCAATGGACCTCCGACGCGCCCTTTCTAGCGACAGTTCGGCGTCAAAGTGGTCGCATTCGATCGGAACTGAAACGTCTTGAACCGCTCGGCACCGTGCCGCCGTGTCCAGTCCCGAGCAAAACGCATCGATCACCACCGGAACTCAAACGCCCCGAAATCCATCGTCTGTCAAAGCCATATTCGATCTCACTCGCTGGAAAGCTCTTTGCGTTGGTATTGGGATCATTGCTCTTGGGGATCGGAATCGGCTGGACGTTGAGAAGCATACTCCCGCCGAAGGGGGCCGCGGAACAGTCTAAAATGAGACACTGGGTGCAGACATACCAGTCCGAGGAGACAGGGCGCCTAATCCCGCGTGAGGCCTTGATCGAAAAACTGCAAAGTCGCGAATGGCGTCCACTCACGAACGAGCAACGCAGCCCAACGGCGGAAATACATCCTCGTCCGATGGATGACGACGAACAGGGTCAATGAGATTCGACCGCCCGATCCGAAAGCGGGTTCAATTCGTTGACAAGCAGCCCCACATCCACCAGGTCGGCGAACGTCGTGCGGTTGGATTTGAGGTGATGCCCGTTGCGGGTTCGATCGACGGACACAAACTGAATTTCTGCGTTTTCCGCGTCAAACATCTGTGAGACCGGTTTAGCTCTGGCCGCAGGGGGTAACGTGTCCCCTCTGCGGCCTTTGCATTTCCGTGGCCGTCGTCCGAAACGATCGTCACCAAACAACGAAAGGAACTGCGTGATCTTGAGCGTGTTGACCTGGGCCGGCGTCGGCCCTGCTGCCCTGGCGTTCATCGCGATTGCCGTGATCGCGGGCCTGCTCTGTTCGGGCTGCGGACCGTCGCCACCGCCGAAGTGGACGAGCTTCCGCGACGCGGCGGCCGATCTCGACGAGGAGGATCGTTGAGCGGTGCTGCGTCTGGCCCCAAATCCTGTACTTCTCAATGGAAAGGACCTTCGTGCTTCACTTCTGGCATCTCCGTTGGTACTGGGCTGTCTTCGGCCTCGTGGTCGCGCTGTTGGCGATCGGCCTGGTTGTCGGTTGGGCGAGGATCTCCGCTTCGATCGGTCGCCTGACCGATTGGTCGTCGGCTGTTCCTCCTCCACCCATCGTCCGCTCTGCCCCGTCTGTCGAACAAATTCAATCGCTCGCCGAACTCGTCTCCCTGCGCGTCCAGGTCATCGACATTCTCACCGTCGAGCAGGACGGCTGGCTCCAAGGTTACAAAGGCGCCTGGCTCATCCACGGCGACGCCCTTTGGACGACCGATCTCCGGCAGGCCGGCATCCAGAAGTTTGGCCGCCCCCATTCACCGACTGTGCGGATCGAACTGCCGTCGCCCACTGTGGCGTGGACGCGGCTCGATCACACTCGAAGCCGCACCTACGACTTGCGGTCGAAATCGTGGATTCCACTCGTCCGCGTCCCCGATCAGGTGCGCGACGAAGCCCTGGAGCGCGCCCAAGACCTTATCGCCCGCACCGCTGCGCGTTCCGAATACCGGCGGCAGGCGCAACACCAAACCGAAGCCGTCCTGACGCGGTTCTGCACCGACGCCGGGTTTGCCGCTGTGATCGTGTGGATCGAGCCTGCCGCGCCGTGAGACGGTCGGTGAACGGTGGTTTGACGCTGAAGTCTCTCCGCAGCCTGTCGTGGTCACTGCCCCCTTCTTCATTCTTTTCAAGGAGTCCCTATGTCCCATGTGGTCACCATCCAGACCCAAGTCCGCGATCCGGTCGTCGTCGCGGCCGCCTGTGCCCGGCTACGATTCCCGGCGCCCGCCCAGAAAACCGTCCAACTCTTCAGCGCCGAAGCGACCGGCCTCGCGGTCGATTTACCGGGATGGAAGTATCCGATCGTCTGCCAAACCGAAACCGGCGAACTCCGCTACGACAACTACGGCGGCCGTTGGGGCGACGACGCTCAGCTCGACCGGTTCAAACAAGCCTACGCGGCCGAGATGGTCCAGTTACAGGCCCGTCGGCAGGGTCGGACGGCCGTCGAGCAGCCGCTGGCCGACGGCTCGATCCGCATCCAGATCGCTGTCGCCGGCTGAGCACTGCCCTTCAGCGTCGTTTCCATCCGAAGGAATCCCATGCCCACCCCTCGTCGACGGATCATCCGACCCGTGGCCGCGCCGCCGCCCGTCTCGCAGCGTCTCATCCGACTGCGCAATAAGTTGGAGCGGGAACAGCGGCTCCTGGCCGGCTGGATGGTCCGCCTGAAACGATCATTCAATGGATTTGACAAATACCAACGCCGAGTCGCCCGGCTCGAACGGGAGATCGGCACATTGGAGCCACCGCATGTTCCCCGTGATTGAAGTCCTCATCTTGCCGACCGGCGAGACCAAGATCGAAACCCGCGGCTTCGCCGGCCCCGCCTGCCGGCAAGCGACGAAAGACCTGGAGGCCGCCATTGGCCTGAAACAGTCCGAACGGCTGACGGCCGAATACCACCAACCCGTCGTCGATGAGGCCGGCATTGTCCAACAAGCCGACAGCCGCCACTGACCCCCTTCCGTCTCGCCCATTATTGCTCGTCACCGAAGGCGTGCTCGACATCACCTCCCTGACCTGCCTCTCGCACCTCGCGCGAACCCTCGACCCCGGCCTCCCCGACTTGAGACAGGCGGCCGATCGCGGCCAGCTGGTGTTCCTGCCGGCGGGAGGGGCTATCTGGCGGCCTGGATCAGTCGCCTGGCGCCGCTCGATTGCCCGGAGTTTCACCTCTACGATCGGGAGCAGGAGCCGGAATCGACGCTCCGAGAGCAGATCGTGGACCAGATCAATGCCCGCCCGCATTGCCGGGCGGCGCTGACGACGAAACGCGCGCTGGAAAATTATCTCCACCCGGCTGCGATCGCCGCCGCGTTCGGCCGGCGGATCGAAATCACCGACGACCTGCCGGTGGCGGAAACACTGGCGCAGACTCAACCGGAATGACGGGAGGCCTGGCCGGCCTTTGAGCCGGCGGGCGCGGCAGCGGTGCATCTATCGCACAAAACGCCGCCTGAACACGGAAGCGATGCGGCACATGACGGCCGACCGGCTCGCCGAACGCGATCCGGCCGGCAAAGTCCTCGTCTGGTCCCGACAGATCGCCCGCTTGCTGGCCTCTCGCCTTTGAACTTTTTCTCTAGCAAGGAGCCCCCATGCCCCTGGCCGCCCTCCTGGCCGACTACATCCACGCCGCCTTCACCGGCCTCTACCTCGAAACCCACGAACCGGACGAAGCACTCCGCGAGATTCAGGCCCTGGGCCAGTCCCGGCGGTGGCCCATCGCCGTCTGGGACATCGACCGAGGGCTGACATTTCCGGGCGACAACACGTCCGTCACGTCGGCCGCCGATCCGCTAGCGGCGATCCGCAGTCTGCCGGCGCTCGGCACGCCCGACACCCCGTCACTGCTCGTCCTGAAGAATTTCCAACGGTTTCTGAACAGCGCCGAGATCATCCAGGCGCTCCAGCATCAGCTCCAGGAGGGGAAGACGACGCGGACGTTCGTCGTGATCCTGGCCCCAAGCGTGCAGTTACCGGTTGAATTGGAACGGCAATTCGTGATCCTGCAGCACGATCTGCCCGACCGAGAGCAACTGGGCGCGATTGCCCGAGAAGTCGTCGTCGATCGGCCAGACGATCTTCCCCAAGGCCGGGACTGGGACGCCCTGTTGGACGCCGCGGCCGGCCTGACGCGGCTGGAGGCCGAAGGGGCGTTCGCGCTGTCGATCGCCCGGCACGACGCCCTGCGACCGGAGGCCGTGTGGGAAATTAAAGCGCAGGCGCTGCGAAAGCAGAATCTGCTGTCGCTTCATCGCGGCGGCGACACGTTCGCGCAGCTCGGCGGACTGGAGGCCTTGAAGGACTTCTGCCGGCGGGCGCTGCAGCCGGCGCGGTCGGTGAAGGCCCGCGGGGCGCTGTTGTTGTCGCCGCCGGGCTGTGGCAAATCGGCTTTTTGTCGTGCGCTCGGCAACGAGTTAGGTCGGCCGGTGCTGTCCCTCGATATTGGCCGGTTGATGGGCTCGCTCGTCGGAGAGTCGGAGCGGAACATCCGCCAAGCGCTGCAGAT
>CAZDGB010000304.1:0-8941 GCA_964504645.1 uncultured Planctomycetaceae bacterium
GCTTGCCCACGGAGGCGGAATGGGAATACGCCTGCCGTGCGGGCACGACGACCCGCTACTGGACGGGCGGCGACAGTCAGAAAATCGCCGCGGCAGAGAATTTCAGTTCGGCCACGCGTCCCGTTGGCGAATTGAAGCCCAATGCGTTCGGGCTCTACGACATGAACGGGAATGTGCGCGAATGGGCGAATGATTGGTGGAGCGCGGACGAGTTTCAGCCGTTCGCTGACAAACCCGCGGTCGACCCGACGGGCGCGAAAGAGGGGACGTGGCATGTGCTGCGCGGCGGCAGTTGGAACGGCGATCCCTTGTTGGAAGGACGAGCCTCGCTGCGCCTCTACGACCGCCCGGCTGCGTACAACGCGGGCTATGGCTTCCGCGTCGTGTTGAACATCGATGTTGCCAAGACGGTGGCGAACGCCGATGTCGACGCCCCGCCCGCCGCCGTCGCCCCGTTCGACGCCGCGCAGGCGAAAGCCCACCAGGAAGCCTGGGCCAAACACCTCGGCACGCCGGTCGAGTTCACGAACAGCCTCGGCATGAAGTTTCGGCTGATTCCACCTGGGGAATTCCTGATGGGGTCGCCCGATAGCGACCCGGATGTGAGGGCGGACGAGAAGCCGCAGCATAGGGTGCGAATCACGAAGCCGTTCTATCTCTGTACGACGGAGGTCACACAGAAGTTGTGGCAGCAGATGATGAAGACGACGCCCTGGAAGGACCAGCCGTACGAACCGAAGGACAGCGATGCACCTGCAAGTTATGTCACCTGGAGAGAGTCTGTCGAATTCTGCGACAAGCTGACCGCGCAGGAGTCTCTCTCCGCGGCTTACCGATTGCCGACCGAGGCCGAGTGGGAGTTCGTCTACCGCGCCGGCACGACGACCCGCTATCCCACGGGAGATGACACCGCGGAACTCCCTAAATACGGCTGGAATCGATTTATCGTTGAACAGGGGGGCCCGCGCACTCCGCGTCCGGTCGGGGCCAAACAGCCGAATCCGCTCGGCGTGTACGACATGACCGGCAACGTTTGGGAGTGGTGTGCCGATTGGTACAGCTCGGAATACTATGCGACTTCGCCGGCCGAAGACCCGCCCGGCCCGTCGTCCGGCAGCCACAAACCGACGCGCGGCGGCGGCTTTGGCAGCGGGCGCGAGGAATCGTATCGCTGCGCTCGCCGCGAACCGGCCGTCATCAACGAGCGCGGCGACGCCATCGGCTTCCGCCCTGTCTTGCCGGTGGAAGCCGTGAGGGGCGCCGGCAGTACGGCCGTGTCGCAGACCAATGACGACGAAGGCTCCACCGTCATCGCCGGCCACACTGCCTCTGTGGTTGCGGTCGCCGTCGCGCCGGACAGCCGGACGTTCTACACCGTCAGCGACGACAAGACGTTCCGCGGCTGGGACGCCGCGTCGCAGCAGGAGTCGATCAACGCCGCCGGCAAAGCGCCGATGTTCTCGACGGCCGTCAGCTCCGACGGCCGGTTCGCCGCGGCCGGCGACATCGGCGGCACGATTCAGGTGTACGAACTGCCGTCCGGCAAGGTGATTCAAACCCTGGAAGGCCATCGCCAGCACGTGCAAGGAGTGACGTTCAATAAAGACGGGCAGAACCTCATCTCCGCCGGCGTGGACGGCGTCTATCAGATGTGGAACGTCAAGTCGGGCAAAAAAATCCGCGAGTTCCCCAACGACGCCGGCGGCACGGGCGTCTGTGTCTGCCTTTCTCGCGACGGCAAGGAAGTCTTCGGCGCCGGCAGCGACGGCGTCATCCGCTGCTGGACCTTGTCGAATGGAAAGTTGCGGGCGAAGTGGCCGGCTCACAACGGTACGATCTATTCGCTCGCTCTCAGCCCCGACGGCCGGCTTCTCGCCGCCGCCGGGCATGACCACACCGTCAGCGTCCGCCGCACCAACACCGGCGACGAGACGCATCGCTTCCAGGGCCACGCCGACCGGGTGATGGGGGTCGATTTCTTCCCCGCGGGCGACAAAGTGGTCTCGGCCGGCGGCGACAGAAAGCTCTTCGTCTGGGACCTCGAAAAAAACGAAGCCGCAGCCTCCTGGCCGGCGCACAAAACATCGCCTGACGGCGTCCGCGGCGTCGCCGTCGCTGCCAGCGGCGAGTACCTCGTCAGCGTGGGGTACGATGCGAAGGTGCGCGTGTGGAAGTGGCCGCGGGAAGGCGCACCGGCGACTAACGCCGGCAACGCTCCGCCGGCCGCCGTGGCGCCGTTCGACGCCGCTCAGGCCAATGCTCACCAGGAATTCTGGGCGAAACATCTCGGCGTGCCGCGGTCCGCGGCTTCTGCGAATAGCCGCCGGTCTGCGGGCTGATGCGGAATGGAATTGTTCCTCAGGACTCGGCATGACAAACGCAGGCCGCTTGCATCGCGTGGAAACGGCTCCGTGGTGGGTCGCCTGCCTGTTGAGCTTCGCTCTCGGCGCTGCAGTGATGGCCGCCATTCTGCTGCCCGCCGCGATAACGCCTGACTTCCAACGCGGTCACACCGCCGGCTACGAACAGGGGTGGAACGATGCGATCGCCGTCGGGAACCTGAACGTCGAAGCAGTCTACAAGCGCTGTCTGGAGAAGGCCGTGAAGTGAGCGACCAGCGGACCATCGTCGTCACGGCGGTTCTCAGCATCGTCATCACGTCGCTGTGCTGGAGCGCCTGCCTCAATTGGGCGATCGACGCCAAACTCGCGGAGTCGCGGCGGCTCGGCTACATCGACGGGACAGAGCGAGAAGGCGAGGAGCATCGCCGGGCGGAACTTCATCAGACCGAGCAAATCTTCGAGCTGAAATGCGAGGTCGAGCGGCTATCGGTGCTGCTGGAGTCGCGGGAGTATCAACCTGATGGTCAATGATTCTTCCTCGCCGTTCAGCGGCCCAAGGGGTGAAGTAGGCGGCGCGGTGAGGTTGGCGCAAAGAATGAAGTCCCGGCGACGCCGTGGCCGGGCTTTGCGCGATCGTGGCAAAGAGATAAAATACTGCCTGTAAGTTCACTTCGACAGGCAAAGCCCGCCGACGGCGTCGACGGGACCGCAGGGCGGCGCCATCATGCCCAGTTCATCCGATGAACCTCGCTGGTTCCACGTTATCCTGACGACGTACGCGGCGTGGCTGCCCGGCGACCCGCGCGGATTTCGCACGCGAGACCATCGAGAACACGTCGACGGCGATTACAAGCGACCGCCGCCGAAAGGCTGCTACGACGGCCTGCATCGGTCGGCCAGGAAGAATCTCGCCGGTCGTCCGCGGACGCTTTCCGTCGCGCAACGCCGGTTTGTGCTGCAGGCAATTCACGAGAAGCTCACGCGACTGGGGATTCTGGTCGCTATTCTCGCCGTCGGCGGACGGCACGCACATTTGCTGGTGAAGCTGCCGCCGAAACAAACGAGATTCCTGATGGGAATGGTCAAACGGCACGCGACCTTCCGTTTGCGCGAATTCGGCGACAAGGAACGAGTATGGGCCGAGCGGCCGAAGTTCGTGCCGATCAAGGATCGAACGCATCAACTCAATGCGTATCGGTATATCGCGGACCATGTGAAGGAAGGTGCGGTGGTGTGGAAGCATGGAGAAGCGCCGCCCAACGTAAGTCCCGGCGACGCCGTCGCCGGGCTTTGAAGTTTGGTGCCGCGCAAAGCCCGCCGACGGCGTCGGCGGGACCCAGCTCGGCACTTCTCGCTAACCCAGTAACTCCGCTACCACGCGGGCCTTCGTCAAATCGGCGTCCGTCAAAGTCTCGTTGCGGCCTTCGTGCTCGAAGGCGAGACGGTGATGATCGAGGCCCAGGACGTGCAGCATCGTGGCGTGCAGGTCGTGCATCGTGACGACGTTCTCGACCGATTCGTAACCGAACTCGTCGGTGTTGCCGTGCGCGTAGCCGCCGCGGACGCCGCCGCCGGCCATCCACAGCGAGAAACCGCGACGGCTGTGGTCGCGGCCGTTCGCCCCCTGCGAGACCGGCGTGCGGCCGAATTCGCCCATCCAGACGACGAGCGTCGAATCCAGGAGGCCCCGCTGTTTGAGATCCTTCACCAGCGCGGCCGACGGCTGGTCGAGCTGCGCGGCGACCCCCTTCGTCGCGTTGGCGTTGTCGGCGTGCGTGTCCCACGGCTGTCCCCGCAAATACACGCCGACGAACCGCACGCCCTGTTCCAATAGCCGCCGGGCCAGGAGGCACCGCGTGCCGTACGGTGCCGTTGCCGGCTGGTCGAGGCCGTACAGTTTCTTGGTCTCTTCGGTCTCGCGGGAGAGATCGACGGCGTCCGGGACGGCAGCCTGCATGCGGGCGGCGGTCTCGAAGTCTTTCAACCGCGCTTCGAGGTCGGTGTTCTCCGGGAACCGTTCGAGATGTTTCGCGTTCAGCCGCTGGATCAAATCGAGTTGCCGGCGCCGTGCGGCCTCCGGCACTCGGCCCGGCGTGCGCAGATTCAGCACCGGCGCGGTCGACAGGTCCCCGGCGTTGAACGACGTCCCCTGATACTGCGCCGGCAGCCAGCCCGCCGACCAGTTAAGCGTCCCGTTGATCGGCAGTCCGGCCGGGTCGGGCAGCACGACGAACGCCGGCAGGTTGCGGTTCATCGACCCGAGCCCGTATGTCAGCCACGACCCGAAGCTCGGCCGGTCGGTGGCGATGGGGTGGCCGCTGTGGGCGATCCGCAGCGCCGTTTCGTGGCAGACTGATTCCGTGATCATCGACCGGACGAGCACCATGTCGTCGGCGAGCGAACTGATGTGCGGGATCAGTTCCGACAGCAGCATCCCCGATTGTCCCGCCGGGCGGAACTCGAACGGCGACCCGAGCAGATTGCCCGACGCCGACGGCGACAGCGTTTCGACCTTGCTGCTGCCGGGATACGGCTTGCCGTTCATCTTGGTGAGTTCGGGCTTCGGATCGAACAGGTCCATCTGGCTCGGCCCGCCGTTCTGGAACAGGACGACGACGCGCTCGGCCCGCGGCGGATGATGAGCCGCGTACTCGTGGCCTTTTTCCGCCGCTTGTAGATAAGTCCACGCGACCGACCCGAGCATGCCGCCCGCCGAACGTCCGAGGAACGCCCGCCGCTGACAACGGAGAAAACTGTCGGCTGACATCATCGGTGGCTTACTCCAGATACAAAAACGAATTGCTGGCCAGCAGCATCTGGCAGAAGTCGGACAGCGCCCACACGGCGGCGTCACCCCCCGCATACTGCTCCCGCTGCGAGGCGATGAACTCCGCCGCCAGCGCCGCTTCCTGCTCCGTCGGAGTGCGGCCGACGGCGATCCGCCAGGCGCGCTGTACGAGATCGGCAGCCGGCGCATCCTCGGATGCGGACATCAATCGCCGCGCGAAGGCTTCGGCCCGCGCGACGGCGAAATCGGAATTGAGCAGCGCCAACGATTGCAGCGGCACCGTCGACGAAGGCCGCGTCGTGCAGATCGTCGCCACCGCCGGAGCATCGAAAACCTTGAGCAGGCTCAGCGTCTGCGAGCGGCGCTGCTGCAGGTAGACCGAACGCCGCCGCGCGCCGTCGGTCTGCTCCTCCACGACGACTTCGCCGACGGGCGTCTGTTTCGTCGGCACGTACTTGCCGAACGGCGTGAGATCGAGTTGTCCCGCCGCGGCGAGCATGCCGTCGCGGATGATTTCCGCATCGAGCCGCCGCACCGGCCAGCGCCACCACAGGCGGTTGTCGCGATCCGCGGCGAGACCCTCCGGCGTGGCCGCGGACGACTGCCGGTACGCCGCCGACGTGACGATCCGCCGATGCAGCGCCTTGGCGCTCCAGCCGTTCACCGCGAATCCGTCGGCGAGTTCCTCGAGCAGTTCCGGATGCGACGGCGGCGAGCCGCTCAGACCGAGGTTGTCGGTCGTCGGGACGATGCCGCGCCCGAAATACTGCCGCCAGATGCGGTTCACGTAAACCCGCGCCATCAGCGACGCCGGGCGGCTGTCGGACCGCGTCAGCCAATCGGCCAGTGCCGTGCGGCGTCCCGTGGTGACGGCGTCGGCGGAGACCGTTGGCGTTTGATACTCCGCGCCGGCATCGCTGAGGATGCTCAACGCGTTCGGCGGAACGTCGCCGTCGCGCAGGTGATACAGGCCGCGCGTCAGCAACGGCACCACCGGCGGCTTGGTCGTTTTGTCGCTGACCCAGGCAATCGCCCGGCCCGGTTCTGGCGTCCGCTGCGATTGGAATTCAGAACGCTGTTTCTCGTAGCCGGCCCGCCGCTCCTCGACTTCTTTTCGCAAAGCAACGAGATCGACATTCGTCGCGTTCGCCGCCGGCAGGCTGCGCTCGACGCGGAGATTGTCGGCCACGTAGCTGCGATTCGCGCAGAACAAGAACGCGAAGCCCCCGTCGGGAAGATCGGCGGCAGTCAGGTTCAACGTCCGGCCGTCGGGCAAACTGTCGACGAGATGATCGAGTCGATACTTCCCGTCGCCGAGGTTCGTCACGCGGACGCCGTAGTTGCGGCCGGGCACGTAGGGAGCCTGGCCGATCTGTGCGATGGGCCGCGAATCTCCGCCCGGATAGTCGCCGTAGACCTGAGTGTATTCCGTCGGATTGCCGTCGATCAGAATGTTGCCGCCGTTGACAGAGCCGGAATCGTCGAAGTCGTGCGCGGCGATTTCGTAGCCGATCCGTTCGGCCGGGCCGGCGTTCACCTTGTTGTCGATGAAATCGAACGTCGCCTGAATCCACGCGCCGGTTTCGTCGGGCGTCCAGTCGAACGACATCTTCGTCGAAAGCCACGCTTCCGCCGGGCCGACGAGGAGTTGCAGCCTTCCGTCCTGCACCCGCGCTGCGTTCGCTTCCGTGCCGTCCAGCGTCACCAGTCCGCCCGGCTTGTCATCGCCCGGCGCCGTGGTCGACCACCACGTCTGCCAGCCATCGTCGAACAATTCCACGAGCAACACTTCGGACGGCTCACGATGGGCCAATAGCCACGCGGAGAACTCGTCGCGAATCGCCGCGAGTTGGCCCTTCAACCGCTCCTCGCGTGCAGCCCACTCCTCCTTCTCGCCGGGCAGATACGCATAGATCGTGCGGTCTTTCGGGTTGATCCAATCCTGCGGGTTGAACGCCGGGAACATGATGGCTTGGAACTGGTAGTATTCCCGCTGCGAGATCGGGTCGAACTTGTGATCGTGGCACCGCGCGCATTGCAGGCTGAGGCCGAGCAGCGACGTCGCCGTGACTTGCACGACCGCTTCCAGTGCGGCCCGCCGGTCGACTTCGAAGGCTTCCGGTTCCTGCACGCCGATGTCGGTGCCGTCCTGCCCGTTGCGCAGGAAATGCGTCGCCTCAAGCAGGTCGATCACGTCCGGCGTGACGGGTTGCCCCGGTTGGAAGCGGGCCAGTTCGTCGCCGGCCAGTTGCTCGCGGACGAACCGGTCGAACGGCTTGTCCGCATTGACAGAACGGATCACGTAATCGCGATAACGGAACGCCAGCGGACGGTCGGTGTCGGCGCTGAAATAGCCGTTGGAATCGGCGTAGCCCGCCGCGTCGAGCCAATGTTTCCCCCACCGTTCGCCGAAGTGGGGCGACGCGAGATAACGGTCTACCATCTTTTCGTAAGCGAGTGGATCGTTGTCGGCGAGATAGTCGTCGATCTCTTCGGGCGTCGGCGGCAACCCGGTGAGATCAATGCTGACGCGGCGGATCAACGTCTCGCGGGCCGCCTCCGGGCTGAGCGCCAATCCGGTCGCTTCGAGCTTCGCCGTCAGATGAGCATCGAGAGCGTTCCGCAAACGAGCGGAATCTTTCACAGCCGGCGTGACCGTGCGCTGGAGTTTCTGGAACGCCCAGTGATCATCGTTCGGATTGTTCGCGGCGTCCGCGCTCGGCAGACCCGCGGCGCCGGCGGCGATCCAGCGCTTCAACAGGTCTTTTTCGTCCGCCGAGAGCGGCTGGTCGGCCGGCATCTCGTCCCCTTCGACGAGTTGCCACAATCGGCTCTCCGCCGGTTGGCCGGAGATGACTGCCGCGCCGTTCTCACCACCCCGCGCCAAGCCAGCAGCGGTCGCTAGATTGAGTTGGCCTTCCTGCTTCAGCGGCCCGTGGCATTTGACGCACCGGTTCTTCAGCAGCGGGCGGATGTCCTTCTCGAAGTCGGGCTCGGCCGCGCGGGCCGCGGAGACCAGCCCGCCCAACGCCATTAGCACGCCGCAAGTCATTTGAAGTCGCACGCGATCTACCTCCACCGGGAACATCGCCTGGGATTGTATACAAAAAGTATACCACACCGACCTGTGCGAAAAGGAGAGAGAATGTTGCCGAAGCCGCGTGTAGGGAACGGCCTCTGTGCCGATCCGCGAGGATTCACGCGGGGGGAACGTTCGCGGAACGCCACAGAGGGCGTTCCCTACAGGGCATTACGCCAGCGTCCCCGCTTTCACGAGGCCGCCTTGCAGCACGGCGAGAATCTTGGAGCGGTCTTGCAGGATCGAGATATCGCTCAACACGTCGCCATCCACCACGAGGACATCGCCGAGTTTGCCCGGTTCGAGCGTGCCGAGTTCATCGCCGCGGCCGAGAATTTCCGCGCCGGTCTTTGTGGCGCACGTCAGCACTTGCAACGGCGACAGGCCGACGTAGTTCACGAAGAAGGCGAGTTCTTTTGCATAGTCGCCGTGCGGATTCCAGGCGAAACCGTAGTCGCCCCCCATGCCGAGCCGGCCGCCGGCTTTCAGGATTCTGCGAGCGCTTTCCGCGCCTCCTTCCAGCGTCTCCTTGTGGCCGTCGATGACCGTTTGCGGCATGCCGAACTCCGGCCCGTGCTGGATGCTGGCCAACTCGAAATAGAGCGCCGGCACGACGGGCGTGTTCCGCTCCAGCAGCAGATCGAGCGCTTCGTCGTCCATAAACGTCCCGTGTTCGAGCGTGTCGTAGCCGGCCCGCAGCGCGTTCTTGATGCCCTCCGTGGCCCGGCAATG
>CAZDGB010000305.1:0-8932 GCA_964504645.1 uncultured Planctomycetaceae bacterium
GGCGACGTACGTCTCGCCGCGCGTCACGGCGTACTCGTTGATTTTGAGCCCCCGCTCCTGCGCGCGGCGGCGGATGACGATGTTGTGCTCTTTCGAGCCGGTGAAATACTGCAGCGCCGCGCCGAACGATTCCTCCGGCACGACGCGGAGGTCGAGCTGCAATCCGCCGGCGAGCTGCACCGATTGCTTCGTTTCGCCGCGGGCCAGAACTTTCTGCACGCCCTGATGCGCGGCGAGACGATCCATGATCGCCGTGGAATCCTCGGCGACGGCGAGCACGTCGAGATCGCCGCACGTCTCCTTCCGTCGCCGGCAGCTTCCCGCGATTGAGACCTGCGACACGCCGGGAACCTGCGACAGCACGGCGACGATTTCATCGGCGGCCGCCTTCGCCGCGGAGAGATAAACCCGTTGCCCCGTTTGTTCGAGTTGCTGGAGGCCTTCGAGGATCGTCTGTTCGGTCTTTTTGGCGAAACCTTTCAGCTTGGCGACTTGTCCCTGTTCGCAGGCGGTTTGCAGATCGGCCAGCGTTTTGATCTGCAACTGGTCGAGGAGGGCCGCGACTTTTTTCGGGCCGAGGCCGGGAATCCGCAGCATCCGCACGAGGTCGGGCGGGAACTGGGTGCGGAGTTCTTCCAACTGCGGCAGTTTCCCGGTCGTCGCAACCGTTTCGATTTTCTCGGCGAGGTCTTTGCCGATGCCTTCGAGTTTCGTCAGATCGTGCGCGGGATCGAGCACGAGTTCGGCGATCGGCTCGGCGCAATTCTCGATCGTCCGCGACGCGTTCCGATACGCCCGCACCCGGAACGGATTCGCGGCCTGCAACTCCAAGAGATCGGCGTATTCGTCGAACAGGGCGGCAATCGCGGCGTTCTGCATGGCTACTTCTTCTGCGCCAGATGCTTCGCCCGCGCCGCCGTCAGCACGGAATAATACTGCGTGAAGACGTGGTCATTAGCCCCGTGCTCGGCGTGGCAGTCATAGCAGGCGCTCCGTTTGACCGGCTGTTCGACGTCGCGGGTTTTCTGCGGTTCGCCCTCTTCGTCGTGATACATGTAGTACGCCCAGCCGTCCTCAAAGCGTTTCGAGTCTTTGACCGAGACTTCCAAGCCGACGGTGTTCGCCGCGAAGAAGCCGTTGCGGAGGATCGACGCTTTCTCCTTGTCCTTCGCCGTGGACCTCGTCGGCAGGTTCGTGACGATGAAGATCGTCTGCTCGGGGAATTCGCCCGTCTCGACGAAGTGATCGAAGGCCTCCGGCTGGACCTGCACGTTGTTGAACATCCCGGGATCGTGCGGGTCCTTCTTGGCGACTTCTTCATAGCTCAGCCCGACCGACGTTCCGACGACGGGCCACTTTTCGAAATCGACCGGGCGGAGAAGCCCGCCGTTGTCGTCGTATTCGGGGAGAACCATTTCGCTCTTCGTTGGCGGTTTCGCAGGGGATTTCTTCTCCGCGGCGAGCAAGGCCATCGCGATCGTTCCAACGGCACATATCGCGAGCATCCCCATCGGGATCGTGCGCTGCATGAGCGATTCCTTAATATCGAAATCAAGAAAAACACCTGCGAACTCGCAAGCGTTCGGCGTGGTCACACGCCAGTGAGGATTCTACCGTCCCGCCGGGGCGACGGGAGGCAACACCACGGTTCCCTTGCGGTCGCCGACGATCCAGGTAATTCCGTCCAAGGCGTACGCGCCTCCGGCGCCCGCCGTGCCGGCGGGGAAGTGTTGGAACGCCAGATAGGCCCAGTTGCCGGGGTTCCAGATCGTCGCGTGGCCGGAAGAATCGAAACTCGCCAGCCGGTTGTTCGCCAGGTTGTAGCGCAGCCCCGTCACGGCGGAGTTGTGCGATTCAAGTTTGACCGGCTCGGCCATCGGCTCTTTCGTCTTCCACACGAAGATCGGGCCGCGCGACGTCCCGGCAAGGACCCAATTGATGTCCGTCGAAAAGATCACGCTGCGGACCGGCAGCGGCGTTTCGCCGTCGACGCATTTCCATTCCTGGAGCGGCTCGAGCTTCGCCGTGAGTTTCTCCGCGGGAACCGGCGGCGTGTTCGCCGCGGGTTGCGGCACGGCGACCTGCCAGATACGGACCGAGCCATCCTCGCCGCCCGTGAGCAGCAGATCGCCCGCGGCGGAGAACGCCACTTGATTGATCGCGCCGGCGAGTTCGCTTTGAGCGGCGATCTGGCCGGTCGCGACGTTCCAGAGACGCAGCGTCCGGTCCGCGCCGCCGGTCGCCAGCCAGCGGCCGTCGGCACTGTAGGCCGCCGAGTAAACCGGCCCGGCGCCGGCGCTCAGAATCTTGCGCGGCACGGGCGAGGCCGATTGGAACTTTCGCACGGCATTGTCCTGGGCCGCAGTCAGCAACGTGCGGTCATCCGGCGCGATCGCCAACGCGACTACGTTGTTCGGATGCACGACGGTATCGTGCAGTAACGTCAATTCGACGGCTTCGCCTTTCTTGGCGAGGTCGTAATGGACGAGCGTTGTTCCGGACGCCGCCGTCAGCCGTTTGCCTTGATGTGAGAAGACGATCCCGCCGACGGGCGCGGGCAACGTGACGGCGGTCAGCTTCTTGAGATCGGGCAGACTCCACAGCGACAACTCGGCCGCCGAGCCGAGTGCGATCAGGCCGGCTTCAAGTTGAATCGCTGCGAAATCGGTTGCCGCTGGGAGATCAAGCGGACCGGATGTCTTCGCCAGATTCTTCTCCACGCTCCACACCGATAGCCGATCCGGCATGCCCGCGGGACCGCGGCCTAGAACGGTGAGTTGTTTACCGTCCGTGCTGCCGGCGAGTTTCACGCCTTGAGCCGAGCCGATCGTGTGGACCTCGGTGACCGCCGGACTCCACAGCCGCGCGGTGTTGTCGCTCGCGCCGGAGACCAGGCGGCCATCGGGCAGGGCGGCGATCGATAGAATCTGACCGGCCTGACCCGGCAATCGTTCCAGTTCGCCGAGCGGCGGTTCCCAACGGCGGAGCAGGCTGTCATCGCCGCCGGTGATGAACTGCGGGCCGTGGCTCGCGACAGAACGCAGGACCGCCGGATGTTTGATCGTTGTCGTGGCCGGGACATCCTTGACGGCGAGTTGCTCCGGCGTTTTCGCCCGCGGGAAGCAGCGAAGATTCGTGTCCGCCGAAACGGTGGCGATCTGTGTGTCGTTGAGGGCGATGTCGTACACGGCCCCGGCGTGGCCGGCGAATGTCTGCAATACGGTCCGATCGGTAACGTTCCAGCGGCGGGCTGTGGAGTCATCGCCTCCGCTCAGAACATTGTCCTGATCGAATGCCACGGCACGGACGGGGCCGGTGTGGCCGACGAGGTACTGCTTCAGCGTGTATTGCTGGCGATAGAGTTTGTTATCGGCCCCGCCGGAAATCAGCGTCTGGCCGTCGCCGAGCGACAATCCCGCGGTGATCGGCGTCGGGAACTCGACGATTTCCAACAAGAGCGGCGTCTTCAATTCGTAACGCCGGGCTTTGCGGTCGGCGCCATAAACAGCAAAGCTTCCATCCGGTAAAAAGTTTCCACCGGTGACGCCAACGCCCGAATCGAGATCACGAATCACGGCGCCGTCGGCGACGTTCCAGATGTGGACGTGCGTCTGGCCGCCGCTCGGGTCGCCGACGGCGGCGATCATCGTGCCGTCGGCGCTCAGGTCGAGCCGACGGACGGGATTCGGGTACGGGCCGAATTGCCGGGCCATCTGGCCGTCGGCGTTCCAGAGTTTCACCAGCTTGTCTTCACCGGCGGTGAAGAGTTGCGTGCCGTCTTTCGACTGTGCCAGGCTATAAATACGAACGGTGTCGGCATCGATGACTTTCAGCGGCTCGGCGGCATCGGTGAACGGGACGGCGAACGATTTCACCTTGCCGTCGGACCCGCACGCGACGATCTGCTTGCTGTCCGGTTTCCAAACCAGCTTGCCGATCGCGCCGTCATACGCCTTGCGCACTCCCCCCGCCGTACCGTCGGGTTTGCGGAGATGAATCTGCCCGGCGGCGTCGCCTGCGGCGATCCATTGATCGTCGGCGCTGAGGGCCACGGCGGTGAGCGGTTGCTCGAAGCCGTCGAGCGTTTTCGTCAGCGCGCCGGTCGCCGGGTTCCACAAGCGAATCGCCTTGTCCGCGCCGACGCTTGCCAGAAATTCCCCCTTCGACGACGACACGATCTCGGCAATCGTTCCCGCGGCCCCGGCCCAAGACGTCGCCGGCGCGGGGACGGTCCACACGCGGATCGTCGCGTCGTTCCCGGCGCTGACGATCTCGTTGCGTTCGGCGTGAAAGGCGATGTCGAACACCGCGCCGGTGTGCCCCGTCAGCACGCCGTGATCCGCACCGTCTGCGACGTTCCAGAACTTTATCGTGCCGGTCTGGCTGGCCGCCGCAGCGAGCGTACTCGCCGCGTTGAAAGCCACGGCGGTCGTTGGCCCCGTTTGTCCCGGGAACGAACGGACAAACGACCCGTCTTCGCTTTTGGAAAGATTCACCTGCTGATCGAGTCCGCCGGTGAGAATCCATTTCCCGTCCGGCGACACCGCGACGCCGGCCACCTGATTGGAATGCCCTTGCAAGTTCTTTGGCGGCACGGCGGGCCAGTTCATCAATTTGAGCGACCCGTCGTCGCCGAGCGTCACCAGCCGCGTCGTCTCGCCGGGAACGACGATCATCCCTTTGAGGGGCGACGTCTGGATGCCGCCGACCGGTTGGGCCGTTTCGTAGTTCCAGCCGCGGACCATGCCGTCAGTCGCCGACGCCAGCACGTGCGGCTGGAGCGGATCGAGACCAATCGCCGTGACGACGCCCGCGCCGCCGATGTCGCGGATGTGCGCGCCGGTCGCCGCGTCCCAAATGCGGATGTAACTTGCCTGATCCCCTTCGAGGAGGAAACGGCCGTCGGCCGTGAAGGCGAATGACGCGACCACGCCCGGCGCGGGGTTCGCCGTCAGGCCGAAGAAATTCCGCAGCGGCACGTCGCCGAGATACACCTTGCCGTTCGCCGCACACGCGGCGAACTGGCGGCTGTCGGGCGAGACGGCAAGATTCAAAATCGCGCGGTCGCCGAGTTGATACCGCTGCAGCGGCTTCTGCGTTTCCCAATCCCAGCCGATGAGCGTGCCGGCGATGTCGCCGCTGAGCACCGTCTTGCCGTCGCGCGACGTCTGCACGGCATAGATGGACGCCGGGTGGCCTTCGAGCTTGCGCGTTTCCTGGGCGAACGCGTTCACAGACAGGAATGTCTGTGCCACGAAGCCGGCCACCCACAGCCACTCGACACGATGCACGACACGCATAAATGGACCTCGGAATCGGTTTCCCACGACGGCTGGTTCTCGAAAGAATTGCCGGAAAGCGGGCCGTGGTTACGGTTTTTGGCGGAACAACGGGCGGTAAAACGGGGCCCCGTCATTCTCGGCGACGGAGGAACGCGACGCAACTCGTCTGGGGCGACGTTCGAGGCTCGTTTGATTCCTGCGGCCCAGGAGTTTTTTGCCACGGATGAAAGGCCGGATGAAAATCCAGCGAGGGCAAAACACGGAGGCATGGAAATGCGGCGTCACGGTTGAGGCGACAACCAGTCCCATTCCGCTTTGTGAATCGCTTTGATGGGGCCGCAGAGTTCGCCGCACACGCGCGCCGGATAATAGAACGTCCAAAACGCTTCAGAGACGCCCGGCGTGTAATACCAGCCTCCACGGGTCAAGATGACGGCGGCGGGGAAAGTCAGCACGTAGGATGTGAGCGCGATTGGCGCGAACACAGCCCATCTGCGCCACGTCCATTGCCACGGTCTGAGCCAGATGGGCGGATTGTTCCTCGCGTTTTTCTCGCTGATCATGTCCCCATCCTCCCGCCCGGCTCACCGGCCGCACTGTCGCCGAATCGCGTATCGCTGCACGGCGGCGGCGATCATGTCGTCGATTTCGCAATGCTCCGACCGACGGAAAAGCCACCAGTGCCACGGTTCATGGCCGAGGCACACGAACATCTGGCCTGAAGTCTGGCTATCGACGACGAAGGACAGCCAACGGCGAACGTGTCGCCAGCGGCAATCCCATTCCTGCCCAAACGCGCCGTCATGCACCGTGCCGCGGAGGTGATGCAGAGAAATGCCAGCGCTTTGCAAGTCGCCGATGATCTTCGGGACAGACTCGGCTGCGACGCACTCGACGGATGGCAATTGACCCAAGAGTCCACCTCCGCCTTTCAGTCTCCCGCCCGGCGCGGCGGGCGTCAATCGGGAACGCGGGCGGGTAGGTTTTGAATTCCGAATTAGGAATTTGGGAATCATTCCTCTGGGAAAATTTCAGGAAACCAGCCAATGCAGAGTCATTTGGAGGAACGGACTGGGCGCGATGATCGAGAAGACAATCACCCAGAACAGAATGCCGGCCCATACTTCCCACGACACTCCACAGATCGTGAAGTCAGGATCGTCGGAGTCGTCAGGAGGCGGTTTCTCATTCATGTCCCCTCCTCCCGACCGGCGGTGATCTATTCGCCGGTCTGATCGCCATCCGATTGGCGTAGATGTTCGCCGGCGCATTCGAGGCACAGCCACAAGACTCGCGTCACTCCATCCACAATTTCGGTGATGTGAAACACGCCGTCGCCTCCGCATTTCTGGCATTCGCCCATTCGGCGGAACGGCAAATGTTCTAGCGGGGGAAACGAATCGTCCATGCCTCTCAGTCTCCCGCCGGGTGCACTATCCTTTCGAGATTCCGCGGGGCGATCTCGCCGATCGCGGATTACAACACGGCGCAATTCACGCGCCCATCCAATCGCCACAGAGACGGGTTCGCTCACCGCACAGGCTGGCGTGGGGCAATCGCAGACCGCGGTTGCCAACCGCGGCTTATTGGCCTCCGGCGCCGGCAGGTTGCTGGATGCGCACGAGCGAGAGTTGGTTGGCGTTGCCGTTTTCCTCGTGCACCAGGATCGTCGTTTGATCCTTCGTCAAATTCGCGAGGCCCGCTTCGTAGACCGGAAACTTGTCGTCGCCGATCGTCCAGGCGGCCCGCTGAGTCTTCTGGTCCACCGAGCCGTAGATCGTTTCCGCCGTGTCATAAGGCGCGTTGTAGAACGTGCCGCGAATCACGCCGTCGGGATTGATGGCCAACTGGAAGGTGTCGGACGCCGTGGTCTCGTCGCCGGAAACCAAGGCGAAGACTCCCAGGGAAGTCCAGTTGGCGTCTTTGGACGCCTCGGCGTCTCGGCCCGTGTTCGCAATCGTGGTGGCCTGCTGAGCGAAGTCGTCGCTCGAGCCGACATTGTCGCCGTTCACGTAGACTTGATCGCCCTGATAGACGACCGACGTGCCATAGTCGTAATACATGGGTGTCTGCGGATAGTTGTACATCGAAGCGAGGCTATTCCAACTCGCGGCTCGCCAGGCGGCGCCCGCTCCCCAACCGGCGGCGGCCCAGGCGCCCGGATAGCGTGCGCCCCACGTGGGGTTGTAGATGTTGAAATTGTTGTAGTCTCGGCGGACGACCGCGGCCTGATCGGCGAGATCGCCATACGGACGATGATAGGTGCCCGCGGCGTTTTGGGCCCAATTCGCCCGGTTGTTTTCTCCGATCGGTCGGTTATCGAATGTTCCCGGCCGCACGGTGCCGGGCCGTCCGGCTTCCCCGCGTCCGGCCGGGCCGACTCCGCCCGGACCGACTCCCGGGCGACCCATTTGCCCAGGACGTCCCGCTTCTCCCGGCCGAGCATTGTTCATGCCCGCGGCGCCTGGGCGAGCCCCTGCAGACGGACCGAAGCCGCCCATCCCCGAATTGCCACCGCGATTCATATTCCCTTGCGGTCCGGCGCCGCCGGGCCGCGCGGGGCCTGCACCGCCGCCGGGTCTTGCTCCACCCCCCGCATGCGCCGGCGAGGTGAAACCGCCGCCGCCCTGCGGTCTGGCGCCTCCCCCTTGCGGTCTCCCGCCTCCGCCTGGCATTCCGCCTCCGCCACCGCGAGGGCCACCGCCGCCGCCTCGGCCACCCCCTCCACCGCCGCGGCCGAAGACGGAGTCGTTGCCATTCGTCAAGAGGAACGCGAAGGCGAAAGCGGCCAGCATGGTCGCGAGAGTGATGCGTTTCACGGTGCAAACTTTCTGGGAATACGAACTGGGGATGATTCGAAGTCGATGGCTTACTTGGCAGCCTTGGTGCGGACGAGCTTCACCGGCGGGGCGTCTTCCACGTGGTCGTCGCCGATCGTGCGCTGCACCGGTTGCAAGGTGATCGTATCTGCATTGACGCGCAACAAGACGTTGCGGGCCGACCATTCCTCGCCGCCGGAAAACGCGCCGTTGGTTTCGAAGATCCAACTGTCGCCGTCTCGCGTGCAGGTTCCCTGGGCAAAACCGCCATCGTGCTCGAAGACCCAAATGCGGAGTTCGCCCGATTGCGGATCGGCGCCGATCAACTGCATGCCCGTGATCGTGCGGTCTTTGAACTTGACCGTGAACAGACCGCGGACGAACGCCTTGTCGCCGAACCAGTCGTAGTTGATGTTCAACGCGGTGTCGCCTTGTTTCGCGCTCCAGTCGCCGATCAGCCACGCCAACTCGCCGAGGTTCTCGACGCCGGTGGACGATTCATGGATCTCGCCGATCAGCCATTTGCCGTCCTCGCGCAGATGCAACAGGCTGTAATGATTCGTCCGCGGCGCGTTGCCATCCAAGGTCACCTGCATGGTCCCTTCCTCGACGGCGGCGTTGCGCGACAGGAAGCGCAGCGATTCGGTCGTCAGCTCGATTTGTGTACGCGGATGCTCGACAAAGTGTGCCGCATAGGCCGCTTGAATGGCGTCGCGGCCGATGATGGAGGAGCCTTCGAACGGAATCAGCTCGGCTTCGTCGGTGAGAACCGCGGCGGCCTGCTCGGCGTCGCCTTTTTCAAAAGCCGCACTCAGCGCCTCGACCGTCTTG
>CAZDGB010000306.1:0-8925 GCA_964504645.1 uncultured Planctomycetaceae bacterium
GGGGGGGGGCCCCGGGGGGGGGGGCGGCGCGGGGGGGGGTGGGTTTGGCTTCGGCCCGCGGCGCCGCCCCCCCGCCGCTACGTGACGACGCGGCGTTTGTGGCCATCGCGGCGGCGGCTTTAGCAAGGTCGATGGTCGAGCCGCCGCCGACGGCGACCACGACGTCGCCGTCCGTCGGCTGATGTGCAAGCCATTCCTGCGTGAGGGCGTCAACGTCGGCGACTTCCGGCTCGCGATTTGGCGCGGCGAATTGGATCACGGTCAATCCGGCGGATTCGATGGCCTCAACCAGCGAAGGGATGACGCCGAGCCGTTCCAGCGTGCGGCTGCCGGAGACGAAGAACACGCGGCGGCCGAAGCTCGCGGCGAGCCGCGGCAATTCCGACCGCCGGCCCCAGCCGAAGACGATTTGCGAGGGAGAGAAGAAGGTGTAGTTCAAAAGAAGAAACGCTCCGCTTGGAAACCCGCGCGTCGCGGCTAACCGGGGCCGACCGTCATTTCTCTTTCGCGGCGGGATGGTTGTAGCTCTGGATGATCGCGTAGAGGACGATGTTCGTGGCGAGTTTCACGGCGTCTTCGGGAATGTAGCCTTCGCATTGGATCGTCGATTGCCGCTCCAGGGCGCAGCTCAGGTCGTACTTGCTGTAGATCACGGAATAGCGGCCGTCGAGTTCGATCCCTTCGACGATGGTCTCTAGCTCCTTCACCTCCGCCGAGGCGTTGGCTCCGGCGCCGGACAACACGCGGCGTCTCAGCTTCTGGATGGGATGGCCGATCTGCTCGGAGAAGAGCTCGTGATCGAGCGGGATGCGCTCGAGCTTTTTGTCGGGGAACGTCTGGGCGAGCATGTCGCGGAAGCTCTTGTCGAAGAGCTTCGCGCCGCAGCAGGAATCGGCGAAGAGGACGCCGCCGTTTTCCAGGTATTGCCGCAGCCGCTCGCGTTCCTGCCGGTTGAACTGGAACTGCTGCCGGCCGTGCATGTAGAGGATGGGGTAGTTGTAGACCTGTGCGTCGGCGAGGAGCAGGTCCTTGGTCTGGCTCGACACCGCCACACCGACGTTTTGATTGAGGGCGGTCAACAGGTTCCGCAGCGCGCGGGGGGCGGCGTTCCAGGCCCCGGCGTGGCGGATCTGCGCGATCTGCAACAGGCCGCGCTCGATCTGATCCTCGTTTTCCTCCTGGTTGAACTGCGGCATCTCGAGCTTGTTGAGGATTTCCCGGCCCGTGGCGTAAGCGATGACGTTCGTGCCGACTTTCGTCGCCCGCAGCACGTTCGCCGTCAGGTTCGGATTGCGGTTCGGCGGCGCGTGCTTGGAGGCATACTGCCAATAGCAGCCGAGGTCGTCGGCACAGTAGATCACGGCGGTGCGGCAGCCGGTCTCGGCTCCCCACAGCTCGATTCCCAGGCCTTGCAGGTTGAATTCGCTGCGGAACACCGGGTGTTCCGGCGGCAGGACTTTCAATTCGTTTTCGCCGGGCGGCAGAATTTGTTTCACCATGTCGCGGAACCCGGCTTCGAATTCCGGGGCCTGGCAAGTCGCCACGCCGAAGATGAAGCCGCCGTTCTGCACGTAGTCTTTCAGAACCTTAATTTCATCCGGGGTAAAGTTCGGCCGGTCCTGACCGGCAATATAGAGGACCGGCGCCTGCAGCAGAGCGTCGACGTTTTTCGCCGCGGCGGCCTTCGCCAGGTCGAGTTCCTGCGTGGTCATCAACGACGGCCAGCCTTTGGCGCCGTTGAGGGTTTCGACCAGATTGCGGACGTCTCGCGGATGCCGGTTCCATTCGCTGCCGGCCACGACCAGTTCTTTGCCCGGCTGTTTGGGACCGTATTTCAGCTTGTTGATGAGGACCGGCGAGAGGCCCTTCGAGAGAAACAGCAGCGAGAAACTCGTCCCGAGGACCGGGTGGGCTTCGATCTGCCCGCTGCCCTCCCAGTGGCCGGTGACGGGGTTTTGCCCGTCGATGAGGAGGCTGGCTCCCTCGCGATACCAGTCGTACTGTTTGACGCCATTCGGGGCGGACGCCTCGAAGAACCGCTGTCCCGACAAGCGGCCGGCACGCTCCAGCCCGTAGAGGTAGTACAGGTGCCACGTTTTATGGCCGGGGTTGTGCCCGACCTGGAAATGGTCGCCCATCCAGCGGAGGCCGCGTTCGATCGGCTTGTCGGATTCAACTTCGCCGCAGCAGGGGGCTTTGCCGTCGGGCGTGACCCATTCGTCGGAGATCAGCATCTGTTGGGCGATGGAGAGCGAGGCGATGCCGGCGACCGTCATACTGCCGGTGCTGGTGCCGGGCCCGTAGCCCCAGCCGCCGTCGCCGTTCTGCAATTTGACCCAGTACTCGCGAGCCCGCTGCCAGACGGCGCGGTTCACCGGGACGCCGTACTCCGCCGCTTCCCGCAGGCCCAAAATCGCGTACTGCGTATTGCTGGGGTCGCCGCCGAAGTTCAGCGTGTCGTTGTAGCTCCACCCGCCGGGGGGCATCGAGTCACCGCCGACTTTCGCCTGACCTTTTTCCAGCCGGGTCGCCAGCGTCGTGATCCGCGGCAAATCGTTCGGGTCTTTCGCGCCGGCGAGTGCCATCAGCATCAGGGCGATGTCGTAGTTGAACTTCGGCTCGTTTTCGGGATTCAGCCGCCGCAGATACGTCAGACCGTGCAACACGGCCCCCTGGTTGGCTGGCTGACCGCAATTGATGAGCGCCATCACCGTGATGCTGGTGACGCCGACTTCGTGCTCTTTCCCGCCGCCGGGCCAGGAGCCGTCCCGTTCCTGCGCGCCGATGAGAAACCGCACGCCGGCGTCGATCGAATTTTTGACCTTGGCCGCCGAGAGTTCGTCGGCGGAAATCGGTGCTGCGTTCAGCGCGAGCCAGATCAGGCACAGGACGCGACGCATGGAAATCTCCTGTGTGCGGGGGTTCATTGCGCCGCGAAGCGCAAGCGACGAACTTGTCTTTCTCAACCGACGACCTATAACCCACCACGAACTCAGTGTATCATCTCCCAGTTTATGCCAGAAGATGAGCCTCGGCGGCTCACGGAGGGCGTTTTCGCGAAGGATCTCGCTGCATGCTGATCGGACACGCCAGCGGCCTCTTGCTGCATCCCACGTCGCTCCCCAACCATTACGGCGTGGGCGACCTCGGACCCGGGGCGGTGGACTTTCTCGACTGGCTCGCCGCCGCCCGGCAACGCGTGTGGCAGGTGCTCCCCCTCGGACCGACCGACCACGGCGATTCGCCGTACCAATCGCCCTCGGCCTTTGCCGGCAACCCGTATCTCATCAGCCTCGACTGGCTCGCCGACGAGGGATTGCTGGACGCGAAGGAACTGGAACGGGCGCATCCCCCCGCCGGCCAATCGGCCAGCCGGGTCAATTTCGACGACGTGCGGCACGCGACGGTCCCCTTGCTGGAAACCGCGGCCCGGCGGCTGCTCGGCAGCCGCGGCACGCTCACGCCGGAATACGAGCGGTTCTGCCACACCGAAGCGGCGTGGCTCGAAAACTACGTGCAATTCATGAGTCTCCGGCACGTCAACGCCGGCAAGGCCTGGTGCGACTGGCGGAACGCCGTCGATCGGCAGCAGCGGCTCGCGTCGCACGATGGGGCCTTGGCCGACTTGCAGGACCTGCATCGTGCGCTCCAGTTTCTGTTCTATCACCAGTGGCACCGCCTGCGGCGCGAGGCGCACCAGCGGGGGATCCTGCTCGTCGGCGACGTGCCGATCTATGTTTCGTACGACTCCGCCGACGTCTGGAGCCAGCGCGAATTCTTCCAATTGGACGAAACCGGCCGGTCGACCCACGTCGCCGGCGTGCCGCCCGATTACTTCTCCGCGACCGGCCAGCTTTGGAACAACCCTCTTTATGCCTGGGATGTCCTGAAGAAAGACGGCTATCTCTGGTGGATCAACCGCCTGAAAACGACGCTGGAACTCGTCGACATGGTGCGGCTCGATCACTTCCGCGGCTTCGAAGCCTTCTGGTCGGTTCCCGCGGGGGAAATCACGGCGGTGAACGGCGTCTGGATTCCCGGCCCCGCGGCGGAATTCCTGCAGACGATGGCCGACCACATTTCGCCGTCGCACACGGCCTCGAACCTGCTGGAGGGCTTGCCGGTGATCGCCGAGGATTTGGGACTGATCACCGAGCCGGTCCATCAACTGCGGAAACAATTTCATCTGCCCGGGATGAATGTGCTGCAATTCATTCTGCCCGGCGAACCGGACAACGTCCCCGAACTGCAGGGCTTCGAGCCGAATTCCGTCGTCTACACCGGAACGCACGACAACGACACGACGCTCGGCTGGTTCCGCTCGGAAATCCTGCCGACGCCGTCCAAGTTCGACCGGATCAAACGCTGGGTCTCCGGCGACGAGCAACGGATCGCCTGGGAGTTCATCGAACTGGCGTGGATGTCGTCGAGCCACCTCGCCATCGCCCCGGTGCAGGACGTGCTCGGTCTGGGTCCGGAAGCCCGCATGAACACGCCCGGCACGTTCGGCGCCGCGGTCCCGAACTGGCAATGGCGGCTGCAAGCGGGGCAACTCACGGACGAGACGGCGCAGAATCTCGCCGATTTGACGACCGCGACCGGTCGCGGGGAATGACGCTTGCGCTTCGCGGCGCTTGGATGTCATTTGCGCCGCAAAGCGCAAGCGAGTTATCGCGCTTTTTCCACGCTCGGCGCGGTCGACGAGTTCTTCCTCCGCGGCGCGTCGAGGTACCTGTAACCCGTGTTCGGGTTGTTCCGGTCGTAGGCAAACGCCTCGTGGTTCGCCAAAAACAACTTCAGATACGGCGCGGGGATTGCGAAGCCCAGTCCCTCGGCGAACAACAGCTTCATGTTCGTCACGCCGATGACTTCGCCGCGCGTGTTGAACAGCGGGCCGCCCGAGTTGCCGGGGTTGATCTCGGCGGTCGTCTGGATGTAGACCAGCCCGCGAAAGTTGCGGTTCTTCGTGCCGACGATTCCCTGCGACACCGACCGCTCGAGTCCGAGCGGGTTACCGATGGCGAAGACCTCTTCCCCTTCGTGCACGTCGTCGTTACGGGCGAGGTAGACCGGCTTGAACTTCAGGTCCTTCTGCGCCGGCAACTGCAGCAGGGCCAAATCGAAGAACGGATTGAGCGCGATGATCTTCACTTCGTCGATGCGCCGCCGCTGGAATTCCCCGTCCGGACCGCGGCGGAAAATCGTCGCGGCGATGCGGGTCTCCCGTTCCACCACGTGATAGTTCGTGACGCAGAACCCGTTCTCGTTGACCAGAAATCCCGAGCCCAGCCCGCCCGGCGTCTGGATCAGCACGACCCCTTCGCCGAACTCCTCGGCGAGTTCCTTCACGCTTTTGCGCGGCAACGTCGCCGTGCGATAGAGTTGATGCGCATCGACGTCGCTCGCCGCCTGCGGCGCCGCGTCCGAGGCCCGCCGCGACCGAATCTGATTGAGGGGCACTTTGAGGACGTCGATGCCGATGTCGATGACCAGCGCATCGGGCTGCTCTTTGAGGATGTCGCCTTCGATCTTGTGGCCCGATTTGAGCTCGATGACTTCGGCGACGCCGACCGAAGCCGAGAGGCCGAATGCGATCAGCAGAATTCGCAACGACAGGTGCATACGCTCGATCCGTGAGAGTTCGTTGTCAAAGACGTCTTGGCGAGAGACGCCTGTTCTACATCCTACCCATTGCGGTATTGCACGTGGCATTCGCCGCAGCTTTTGTCGATTTTGTTGATCGCGTCCTGGAATTTCGAGAAATCCTGGTCTTTCACCGACTGCGCCGCTTCCAGGCAACTTTCGATCATGTCCTTGGCGAACTGTTGATACTCCGCTTCGTCGGCGGACGAATAGCTCTCTTGCGTAATGACTTTCGACAGGGCGGAGAGAATCATCGTATCATGCAGCGCCTGCTCGGCGTCGCTCTTGAGTTTGGCTTCCGTGTTGATGTTCAGCTTGAGCGCCTCAAAGGCGTTCTTCATTCGCCGCATGAGATAGAACCGCGAGGCGACGTCGGAGACGGGCCGCGCCGCATCCGGTTCGGTCGCGCCGGCGGGGATCGAGCCGCTGAAGACCGATTGCAGGTTTTCGTAGGCGGCGTTCGTCTTGTCGTAATTCGGTTTGCCGGGCCCTTTCGCGGAATCGAAAATCTCGAAGCCGTAGTCGCGGACGTAGCCGGCGTTCGGCTTCCAGTTGATGCCGTCCGACTGCGACGCGATGACGCCGAGCGCCGCCATGACGGCGCCGTCCATCTTCACGACTTCGAAATCGGACGTGTACGTCGCCGGCGTCTGCAGCAGCGTCTTCAACTGGTTACGAATCCGCTTCGACTCTTCCTGCAGTTGATCCGCCGCGATGTAGGTTGCCCAGTCGCTGCCAGCGGGGGGCGCCGGCTTGTCTTCGGTTTTGGCGGGGGGCGTTTCAGTCTTGGCAGTGGTTTCCGGAGCGGGCGTCGCCGCGGCGGTGTTGGCGACGGCCGCCGTGTTGGAGACTTCGCCGAGCGGGTCGTCGAACCAGACGTCGTAGGGGATGTCGTCGAGGTATTTCCGGCCGTCTTTTTCCGTCACCTTGCTCGGCGGCTTCTTGGAAGATTTCTTCCCGCCGCTGGACTTTTTGGCGACCTGGCCGCCACTGCCATCTTCCTGCGCCGTGGGAGAGGGGCCGGTTTCCCCACAGCCGGCCAACATGAGCGCGAGCCCCATGAGCCCAGCCAACCAGTGAGTGCGATTCATGAGTGGTGCCCCCCGGGCTGCGATCGAATCGAGATTTCCTATTGTCTGATTATGTCTTGCCAGTGAAGGAGTTGCAATTTCAGGCAAACGCCGCGCCCGGCGAGATTGTGAATCGTGACAAACAGCAAAGATTCTTCCGATTCGGAAACTTGCAAAGTATTCAGAGAATTTTCCGGCAGGCGCTTGCGAGCGACGGCGCGACCCTGTAAGGATAAAGAGGACGGTCCCCTCTGAGGGGCGAGATTTCCGTGTCCGCGGAAGGCGAGTTGCCCTCACGGGGCGGAATCGAGAAGTAGACTTTGTTCGCGGCGACCGAAGGAGGTCGTTCCGCATCTCACCAGAGAAACATGGTTCAGTTCGAGGCGGTGGCCGTCAACCGCCGCAGGGAAGGAGCAGTCAGCATGTCGAAATTGGTTTGTGCGTTGGTGATTGGTATGGCTTCGGCGGCGATGGCCGCGAATCAGGCCCCGGTGACGCCGGTGCCGGATCCGTCTTACGTTCTGCCGGCGACGCCGTCTCCGGCTCCGGTGGTCGTGGGAGCGCCGATCGCGCTGTACTCGAACGTCCGTTACCGCGCTGAGCGGAACATCGCCCCGTGCGCGGTGTCGAAGATCGTGTCGGTCGCCGATCCGTGCAACCCCGGTTGCTGCGTGAACGTCGAAATCTGCGTGCCGCCGTGCGAGTGCGAATGCGTGAAGGTTTCGAAGTGCGGCACCAAGGTGAAGTACGACTACGGCAAGTACGAAGTGGAAGTCACGTCCCGCCGCACCGGCGTCGTCGTGGTGAACTACAACGACTGAGCCGCGAGGCTGGAAGTTTGAAGCGAGCAGCGGCCGGGCAACCGGCCGCTGTTTTTTTTGAGGGAGCAAGCGTGAGGCTTGAGTCATGAAGCTTGAGGTAAAGCCCAAGTTCGTTGAATCTCACACCCCAAGTCTCCAACTTAGGCTTGAGGTGTGATACTTGAGTCCGGTAGAACACAGGCCTCAAGACTCAAACTCCAAGCCGGCTCTGACATGCCTTCTACCTCAAGCCTCAAGCCTCAAGCCTCAAGCCCGCCTCTACTCGACATTCAGGGACTGAAGACCTACTTCCGCAGCGATCACACGCTCGTTAAGGCGGTCGATGACATCTCGCTGACGATCGCTCCCGGCAAGACGCTCGGCCTCGTCGGCGAATCGGGGTCGGGCAAGTCGGTCACGTCGCTCACGATCATGCGGCTGCTCCCCGACATCGGCGCAGAGATCGCCGGCGGGAAAATCTCGTTCCTCGGCAAAGACCTCGTCCGTTTGCCGTCAGCAGAGATGCGGCACCTGCGCGGCAAAGACGTCAGCATGATCTTTCAGGAGCCGGGGACGTCGCTCAACCCGCTCTACCGCGTCGGCTGGCAGGTCGGCGAGGCCATTCGCCTGCACGAAAAGGTCTCTAAAGAATCAGCGCGGCAACGCACAATCCAGTTGTTCCGCGAAGTCGGCATCCCGGAACCAGAGCAGCGGATCGACCGGTTTCCGCACGAACTCTCCGGCGGCCAGAAGCAGCGCGTGATGATTGCCATGGCGCTCTGCTGCAATCCGAAGCTGCTCATCGCCGACGAGCCGACGACGGCCCTCGACGTGACGATTCAGAAACAGATTCTCGATCTGATCCGCAAGCTGCAAAGCGAGCGGCAAATGGCCGTGCTGTTCATCACGCACGACCTGGGCGTGATCTCGGAAATCGCCGACCACGTCGCCGTGATGTATCGCGGCAAGATTGTGGAATACAACTCGGCCCTGGAAATCTTCCGCCGACCGCAGCATCCCTACACGAAAGGGTTGCTCGCCTGCCGTCCGCGGCTCGACACGTCGCGACGGCGCTTGCCGACCGTTGCCGACTACATGGACGTGACGACCGGCGCCGACAGCCGGATCAAGATTGTCGAGAAAGTCCTCTCACCGCAGCGGCTCGCCGAGATCGAAGGCCGCGGCCGCGGCCGGCTGTTGCATCCGAAAGTCGAGAGCCCTAAGGAAAAAAACGGACAACCCGCGGCCCGCGATGTCCAATTCGTGCCGGCCGGCACGACGCCGGTCCTGAGCGTGCGCGACCTGAAGATTCACTTTCCGATCAAGAAGGGTTTTTTCCGGCGCGTGGTCGGCCACGTGAAGGCGGTGGATGGCATTTCGTTCGACGTCTATCGCGGCCAGACGCTGGGGCT
>CAZDGB010000307.1:0-8918 GCA_964504645.1 uncultured Planctomycetaceae bacterium
CGTAGTTGTGGTTGAGGTTGCGGGCCTCTTCCATCGAGTATTCGATGACCTTCTTGGCGCGGGGCGTTTGCGGGAGCTTGCCCATCGTGACCATGTCCGGGCCGGACTGGACGATCTTCTCGACTTCGAGGCGGATCTTGCGAAGATCAACGTCGAGGTTCTTGAGCACGTTCGCCGCGACGCCGGACCCTTCCTTCACGAGCCCGAGGAGGATGTGTTCGGTGCCGATGTATTCATGATTGAAGCGCTGCGCCTCTTGATTGGCGAGCTGCATCACCTTGCGGGCCCGATCGGTAAATCGTTCGTACATGAAAAGTCTCCCTCTCGAAGGAAATTGTCGCGGCCTCCTGCCACGGTGACTGCCAGACTGACTTGCTTAAGGGTACGTCACTGTGAAATCAAATGTCGTACCAAACCTTGATTGATCGTTTCGGTAGCAGCGATTGACGTGTGGTGAAATCGCTCTCGCCGAATCTCACTAACATTCGACCGGCATAAAACTTAGGTTACGAGTTCACTCGGCCGGAAACCAGTATGCGAATTCTAGGGAGCAATCGTGAATCCGGCAAGCTGGGGATTGCTTTGTGACGCTTTTGCGGGAAGATGGGGTTAGCCGTGAGGCAAGGTTTTCCCGAGCGGAGCGCTCCGCTGCGCAGAGCCTTCGCGTCGCGGCTAACCGTATTTCCGCCCCCTTTCCTGCCAAAGTCAATACGCCGTGCCTTCCGACCCGTTCTCGCTCGACGCCTGGACCGCCGGGGCACAACGCGTCTGGAAGTCGGCGTGCAGTGCGACGTCGAATGGCGCGGCGTTGAACGTGGAACATCTCCTCTGGGGCTTGTTGTCCGTCGAAGGCCGCGCGGCGGAGCAACTCGCCCAGGCCGGCGTCACGGAAGATGCCTTTTTGGCAGCGTGGCGCACCGTCGATCCCGATTCCGACATGGTCCTCGCGGAGGATTCGTCCTGCGATCGGCACGAACTCGTCGATGCCGTCGTGCTTGAAGCCCGCAACGCGGCGTTTCAGCAGCATGCGGGGGAACTCGGCACCGAGCATCTGCTGCTCGCGTTGTGCCGCGTGACGTCGGAAGTTTCCGAGTGGCTGGCACAATACTCGATGGAACCACCGCGTGCCGCGGTGGAGAAATCTGCTGCGACACGGAGCGGCTCGGAGGCGCTGATCACGTCGTCCGAGTTGCAGACGCCGTGGCGCGATCCGACGCAAACCGATCTGTTCGAGACGTACCGGATCCTCGATGCCGCTGCGAATCGGGCGAGAGAGGGCCTGCGCGTCGTCGAGGATTTCGTGCGCTGGGCGTGGAATGACAGCTTTCTGTCGCAGCAACTGAAGGAATGCCGGCACGAACTGACCGACACGCTCCGCCGGCTGCCGCAGCCGATTCTGCTGGCCGCCCGCGACACCGCCGCGGACGTCGGCACCGACATTCGCACCGTGAGCGAATATCGCCGGGAATCGCCCGCTGCCGTCGCGACCGCCAGTTTGAAGCGCGTCGAAGAAGCACTGCGGAGCCTGGAAGAATACAGCAAAGTCGTCGATGCCGAGTTGTCGCCCCGCTTCGAGCAGTTGCGCTATCGCCTCTATACCGTCGACAAAGCCATTCACACCACGACCGCCGCCCGCTTGCGCCTCGCGGACCAACAAATCTGTTTGCTGGCCACCAATTCTCTCTGCCATCACGGTCTCGGCCCGGCGATTCTCGGCGCGCTGAAGTCCGGCGTGAAGCTGATCCAACTCCGCGAGAAATCGTTGCCGGACCGCGAGCTGATCGAGATCGCCCGTCACGTCCGCCAGTGGACCAAAGAGTTCGAGGGGATCTTTATCGTCAACGACCGGCCGGATATCGCCGCGCTGGTCGACGCCGACGGCGTCCACGTCGGGCAAGACGATCTCTCTGTCGCCGAGGCCCGCAAGATTCTCGGCGGCGACAAGCTCGTCGGCGTCTCGACGCACACCATCGAACAGGCGCGGCAAGCCGTCCTCGACGGAGCCGACTATCTCGGGGTCGGACCGGTCTTCCCCAGTTCGACGAAAACCTTCGACGAGTTCCCCGGCCTCGATTTCGTCCGGCAGGCCGCCGCGGAAATCTCGCTGCCGTGGTACGCGATCGGGGGCATCAATGCGGAGAATCTCGCCGAAGTCGTCGCCGCCGGCGCAACGCGGGTCGCCGTCAGCAGCGCCATCTGCTCCGCCGAAACCCCCGACTGGGCCGCCGGCGAACTGCTGTTCCGGTTGGAGTCCCGGCTCTAGCCGGTCTTCAACAAAACTGGTCTCGTCGGATTCTCCGCGGTCTGCTAGCATCCTGGCGCACGCGTTCACGTCTTGACGGCAAATCGGCTCTCGATTTCGAATTCCGCAGAAGGATCTGCTCCGATGGCGACTTCCTCCCTCCGCTCGTTTTTTGCAGCCGCGGCGTTCCTGGCGTCAGTTCAACCGCTGGTGGCCGAGGACGCGACGTTCGAACTGAAATACAAGTTTCAGCCGGGCGAGTTCCTGTACTACAAAGTCAGCAACACGATGAAAATCGTGACGCAATATAACGGCGCCTCGGAAGAATCGCAGAATACATCCCAGGCGTGGAAGCAGTTGCGGGTCGTTGCGGTCGACGAGGCCGGCAACGCGCTGCTCGAGCCGATGGTCGAACGCGTGCGGATGTCGGCCATTCGCGATGAAGAAGAAGCCGCGAAGTACGACAGCGCGGAAGACGCCGAAGCGCCGCCGCAGTTCCAGCAACTGCAGGAGACGATCGGCAAGGTGATGGCCCGCGTCAACGTGACGGTTCATGGCGAACTTAATCAGGTGCAGACCACGCCGCACAGCAATCCGTCGCTGGTCGAGGCCGCGAAGAAGAAAGATCCGCGGCTGAACTTTCTGATCGTGCTCCCCACGACTCCGGTCCGCATCAACGATACCTGGAAGGACCGTTTCGAGACCGAAGTCACGGTCGACAAGGGCCTGATGCAGAAAGTCACCGTGCAGCGGGCTTACACGCTCGCCGCAGTCAAAGGTTCGATCGCCACGATCAAGCTGAAGACGTCGGTCGTCACGCCGATCGACGACCCGCAGCTCAAGGTGCAGCTGATCCAGCGCACGCCCAGCGGGATCATCGAATTCGATCTCGAAAAAGGCCGAATCGTGCTGATGAAGACGGGCGTCGATGAAGTCGTGGTGAATGCGTTCGGCCCGAAAAGCTCGATGTCTGCCGTGACGTCGTCCACCGAAGAACTGCTGCCGAGTCGGCCGGAGATCAAGGTCGTCAATCGGCCGGAGAAGTGACCGCACCACGCTTCTGCGAAGCGTCGCGAAGAACGTGCGACGCTCTCAACTTTTGCGGTATTCGACGGTCACGTTCGTGCGGATGCCGCCGCGCGGGGTGAACGCCCCGACGATCTTCATCCACCGAGGCTGCGTGACGGCGACAAGGTCGTCGAGAATCGTATTCGTGACGTGCTCGTAGAACGCGCCGTGATTGCGGTACTGCTGCAAGTAGAGCTTCAGCGACTTCAGCTCGTAGCAGAGGCGGTCGGGAACGTAGGTAATCGTCAGCGTGCCGAAATCGGGCTGGCCGGTCTTCGGGCAGAGCGACGTGAATTCCGGGCAGATCGTCTCGATCTCGTAGTCGCGCTGCGGAAACGGGTTGTCGAAGGTCTCGAAAGCGTCGCGAAAGTTCGCAGTCATGGAATCGGCGTTCTCTAAAGTTCGTAGCGGTCATGCCGGGTTCATTTTGCGTTTGGCGCTGCGAGAATCAAAGCGTGCGAGGAAAAACTCGGGACGTCTCTCGCGCAGAACGCAGAGGCCTTCTTCCGTATTTCACGGCTGCAAAGCCCCCGATTCGTGCCTTGACCTGGGAAAACGCGGCAAATTACACTACGGAATCGAGTTACGGCGATGCGGCGGCATCGCGAAATTTTTTTAGGAATTCTTCTTGCGCGCCATCATCAGCGACATCCATGCGAATCTGGAAGCGCTCGAGGCGGTTCTCGCAGATATCCGGCAGCAGGGCATCACCGAGATTTTCTGCCTGGGCGACATCATCGGCTACGGTCCCAACCCGTGCGAATGCATCGACCGCGTCTTGAACGTCGATATGTGCCTCTTGGGCAATCACGACCAGGCGGCGCTGTTCGACCCGGAGGGATTCAACGCCAGCGCCGAGCGGGCCGTGTTCTGGACCCGGAAGATGCTCGAGAACGGCAAAGGTCCCGAGGCGGAAAAGCGGTGGGACTTTCTCGGCGAGCTGCCTAGAATGCACCGCGAGCCGAATTTCCTGTACGTGCACGGTTCGGCCCGCAATCCGCTCAACGAGTACGTGTTCCCCGAAGACATCTATAACCAGCGAAAGATGGAACGCATCTTCGCGCTGGTAGACAAATACTGTTTTCAGGGACATACTCATATTCCCGGCGTGTTTACGGAGAGTTTGAATTTCCTCGCGCCGGAGGAAATCGAGTTTCAGTATGTCCTCGGCCCCGAGAAGGCGCTGGTGAACGTCGGTTCGGTCGGACAGCCCCGCAACGGCGACCCCCGCTCGTCCTATGTCATCCTGGAAGGAAACGTGGTGCACTTCCGCCGGGTGGAATACGATTTTGAGACCACGCGGCAGAAGATCTACGATAATCCCGACCTCGACAATTTCTTAGGCGACCGTCTCGCAGATGGTCGATAGCTCGGCGCCATGGAACAACGGCGGTTCGTTCTGTTTGTCTCGCTGTCTCTCTTGATCTGGCTCGGGTGGATCAACTTCGTCATTCCGAAGTTCTTCCCGCCCCAGCCGAAAAAGCCGCGGCCCGACGCGGCCAAGCTGGAGGAACTGGAAAACTGGCCGGCCGATGCGCTCTGGCCGTTGAACGTGGGGATTCCCGAGAAGCCCGTAAAGGCCGAAGCCGGCTTGCCGCAGCATCCCGCCGAAACGGTTCACCTCGGCTCGGCCGATCCTGAATCCGGTTTCTTTCTGAACGTGCAGCTCACGTCGCTCGGCGGAGCGATCGAGTTCATCGAGCTGAACGATCCGCGCTATCCCGACTTCAACGACCGCCAAGCGCCGCTGAAGATCGTCGGCAGCGATCCCAATTCGCCGGCGCTGACGTTCGCCACGGAGATCCCGGCGCTCGACAAACAGTTGCCGGACGGCGGCAATCAAAAACTGCACTGGGAAGTCGTTCGCGAGACGCTCACCGACAGCGTGGCGGAGTTCCGGTTGGTCGCGCCCGATGGCAGCCTGGAAGTCGTCAAGCGCTATGAACTGAAAAAGCCCGATGCAGAGGCTGCCGCCAAGCCGAAGGCCCGCGACCAATTGGACGAGGGTTATGAACTCGTGCTGACCATGCGGTTGCGGAACCTGCAGGCTCAAGGTCAGGAAGTCAGCTATTTTGTGCAAGGCCCGGTGAACCTGCCGCTGGAAGACGCGGAGAACTCGTCGAAGTTCCGCGACATCCGCATGGCGTTTCTGGAGGCCGACGGCGACATCCATCGCGGGCAACTTTCGGCCACGGAAGTGGTCGACAACGCGCTCGCCAACAAGCTGGAAATCTGGAAGAAGCCGCTCAAGTACCTGGGCGTTGACGTGAAATATTTCGCGGCGCTGATCGTGCCGGAAGGAAACCAACTGCAAGCGCCGACCGTCGTCTCGTCGGAAGCGCAGCTCCTCTCGACGGACCGGGACAAGAAGTTCAGCGACATCAGCGTGCAGTTGCAGGCGCAGGCGGATCTCCAGCCGAACGCGGAAGTCGAGCAGCAGTTCCTGCTCTTCACCGGTCCGAAACGCCAGGAGTTGCTCCGCGGCGTCGCGGCAGAGGCCATCGTCGATTTCGGCTGGGTCGACCCCATCGCCCGCGGCATGCTCTGGATGCTGAACCTGTTTCACGGCATGGGGGCGAACTACGGCGTCGCCATCATTCTACTGACCGTCGTCGTGCGGCTGGCGATGTTCCCGGTGTCGCGGCACCAGGCGCACAACATGCAGCGGATGAAAGAGCTGCAGCCGAAGATCAAGGAGCTGCAGAAGAAATACGAGAACAACAAGGAAGAGCTGGGCCGCGCCCAGATGGAGCTCTTCCGCAAGCACAACTACAACCCGCTTTCCGGCTGCTTGCCGCTGTTCCTGCAGTTGCCGATCTTCATCGGGCTCTACACCGCGCTGTCGAGTTCGGTCGATCTGCGGATGGCGAAGTTCCTGTGGATCGACAATCTCGCCTCGCCCGATGCGCTGTTCAAGCTGCCGTTCGTGGTGCCGTGGTTCAACTGGACCCACTTCAACCTGCTGCCGATTCTGTCGACGGGGCTGATGTATTTCCAGATGAAGTTGATGACGCCGCCGCCGACCACCGAAGAGGAGGCGATGCAGCAGCGGATGATGGGCTTCATGACGATCTTTATGGGGGTGATGTTCTACCGCGTGCCGGCGGGGCTGTGCATCTATTTCATCGCCAGCAGCGTGTGGGGCATGGTCGAGCGGTGGATCCTGAACAAGCTCTCGAAGAATCAGGCCAGCCAGCCGGCGGCGGAAAAAAAAACAGTGACGACGACTTCCCCCGCCGAGGATGACGCCGCAGACAGTTCTTCCAGTAGTCCCGCGGCCCGATTGGGCGAACTCTGGAACCGCATGCAGCAGGCGGCGGACAAGGACGTCTCCATCACCCGCACCAACGTTCCGACCAGCACCGCGCGCAACGGCAAAAAGAAGAAACGCTGATTAGTTACGCTTCGTAGAAGCGTTCTCCTGCAGCCAGCCGCTCACTTTCGCCACGACGAATCGCGCCGTCAACGGTTGATGCAACGCCGTCATCGAGAGAAATTTCGTCCCCGCGAAAATCCCCGCGGCCTTGGAGATTTCCGAGCTTCCCCGCACCCGCGGATTCCCGCCGGCGACGCGGGGATTTCCCATCCGTGATGGCATCTCGCTGCTGTCGATCAGGCGCACCGCGGTGATCTCAGCAGTCGGCAGCGTCCAGGTTTTGCCGAACGGCCCAACGTGCAGCCGGACTTTCACCAGTTCGCGGTCGATCCACGTCGTCAAGCGCCCACCCACTACGAGAAGCGACAAACCGAGCGGCATCAATCCTCCAATCAGGAACGGAATCAGGAAGATCAGCCCGAACCAATCGAACGCACCGCCCGGCGCGCCGGCGGCCACCGCCCGGAAGTGCCGGGAAAAATCATTCAGGATGAAGCTGTACCAGAACGCCGCAAACCCCAGGCCGAACAGCCCGATGAACCACGTCGCCGCGGCGTATTCCGACAATCGCAACCGCAGGCCCAAACGTTCGGGCGAATCTTCCAGCACCGTCACGACGCCTGGCAATTCGTCCGGCAGCGACTCGTTTTGCTCGAGGAGTGTCGAAGTCGCAGTTTCAGCGACTACCTGCTCGTGTTCGCATTGCGGGCAGATGACGAGCCCCTCGTGGGAACGGAACGCATCGTCGGGAATCGTCGCACCGCACGCGTCGCAAACCAGCGGTTGCGTCGCGCGTTCGACCGCAGGAACCGTCTGTTCGGCGGGTTGCAACAACGCGTTGATCGCATCGACGCACCAGTCCTTTTCCGGCTGTGCCAGCGACGTGCCGAAATGCAGCGTATTGCCGCCGGCGCCAGTCACCGTCACGCGATAGACGGGGACGTCGTTCTGCTTGTACGACTCCGTCAACTGGGCCCGCGATAGCGCTTCGAGCGGTAGTTCGGTTTGCCGTTGCCGGCCCAGAAACATCTTCCGCAGCACGGCCCGCTCGCGGTCCACCAGCAGGAAGCAGCGTTCGAAGCGGAGCTTCAGCCAGGCATAGATCAACCCGAAGCCGACGAGCCAGAAGACGCTGACGAACACCACGAACAGCCACACCGGCGCGTCGTTCTTCCCCTTTGCCTGCGCGCCCGCCAACGCGAACACGGACGTGAAAACAACCATGAACCCGTTCCAGAGGATGGCGAAGCATCCCAAACCACCGGCGTGTTTTCCCGGTGGAATGTCGAGCACCAGCCGATCCGGCCCGGCGTCGTGCACGTGGATGATTCCCGCCGCGGGCTGCGGCGGATAGAAACTGCGGTCGTCCATGCGGTTCCTCGACCCAGAAGGTGACGCGGAGAACGCAGGGAGTCAACGCGAATTTCGCCAGAACGAATCACCGAAGCCCTGTCACGTTGGAAACGTGACCCACGTCATCCGAAGTTCGTCTGCTTCCGGCCCTTCAGCTTGAGAATCTGCCGCGTCTCGTCGGGGGTGGCGATCCCCAGGCCGAGTTCTTCCAGGATGCGGCGAATCTTCGCGACTTGTGCGGCGTTGCTGTCAGCGTGCTTTCCCTTGCCGATCCATAGGCTGTCTTCCAGACCGACGCGGACATTGCCGCCCAGCACGGCGGACTGCGTGGCGACGTACATCTGGTTGCGTCCCGCGCCGAGGACCGACCATTGATAGTCGTCGCCGAACAGCCGGTCGCAAGTCCGTTTCATGTGCATAACGTCTTCGGGATGCGGGCCGATGCCGCCGCGGATGCCGAACACCGACTGGATGAAGAGGGGCGGCTGAAGCAATTTGCGGTCGAGGAAGTGGGCCGCCGTGTAGAGATGCCCGATGTCATAACATTCGATCTCGAACCGCGTGTGGTTGCCGCTGCAGGATTCGAGAATGTGCGCGATGTCGCGGAATGTGTTTTTGAAAATCCGCTCGTCGCTGCCGGCGAGGTACGGCACTTCCCAGTCGTATTTCCACTCCGAATACCGCGGGATCATTTCGTACAAGCCGAAGTTCATCGACCCCATATTGAGCGACGCGACTTCAGGCTTCAGTTGCAGCGCCGGTTGCAGACGCTCTTCCACGGTCATCGTCGGCGCGCCGCCGGTGGTGATGTTGATCACCACGTCGCTTTCCGCCTGAATCTGCGGCAAGAACTGGCGGAACACGGCGGGATCCTGCGTC
>CAZDGB010000308.1:0-8837 GCA_964504645.1 uncultured Planctomycetaceae bacterium
GGGCGTCAATAACAAGCGTCGATGCTGATCGCCTTGGGTCGTCGCGAATTTCGGTTTATCTTTCTCCCCTCTCCCCTGGCGGGAGAGGGGAGAAAAACCAGAATCCACGACCACGCCCCAAATCCGCCGTCGCGGCGCTTCGTCTTGAACGTTCCGCCGCGGTCGGACTATGATTGGATCGGGATTCCCACGGTCATCGAGCGGAAACTCGCATGTTGCGGTTTGTGCGGGAGCGAAGCGGTTCGCGCGGCGTCAGCCGGCAGGAGTTTCTGCGCATCGCCGGGTGGGGATCGCTCGCCGCGGGATTTGGGCTAGCCCCGAAGCCCGTGCTGGCGAACGTCGACGGCATTCGCCGGGCGAAATCGGTGATCGTCGTCTTCGCCAACGGCGGGCAAAGCCAGCTCGACATGTGGGATCCGAAGCCCGACGCGCCGGAGGAAATCCGCGGCGAATTCGATGCGATTTCCAGTGCCGTCCCGGGGACGCTGCTCTCCGAGCATCTGCCGCGCGTGGCGCGGCTCGCCGACCGGTTCACGATCGTCCGCACGATGTCGCATGCCGACCTCGATCATGGCTCGGCGGTCTATCTGACGCTGACGGGCCAGTACCACGCGCGGATCACGTCGAATCCCGAACCGACGCCGAACGATCTGCCGTCGCTGATGTCGATCTATCAGCGGCTGCGTCCGCAAGCCGGAACGATCGCCCCGGCGATTGCCGTCAACGGGCCGCTGCGGGTCAGCGTCGACGACATTTCACCCGGCCAGTTCGGCGGCCTGTTGGGCCGCGAGTTCGATCCGATGTTCCTCGGCGAAGTTACCGAGACGGGCGTTTCGGTTCCGGGACTCGCGCCGCAAGCCGATCTGCCGTCCGTCCGGCTGCGCGACCGGGAGCGATTGCTCACGGCCATCGATCGCGCGGTCCACACCCGGGACGCCTCAATCAAGTTGCGCGACGCCCACGGCCAGTACGAGCGGGCGTTCGAGTTGCTGTCCGACCCGTTGACGCGGCAGGCCTTCGACCTGTCGCAGGAACCGGCGGCGCTCCGCGACCGCTACGGCCGGCACCGATCGGGACAGGCATGCCTCCTGGCCCGGCGATTGGCCGAAGCCGGCGTGCCGTTGATTACCGTCATCTGGAACCATCGCAGCCGCGGCCAGGACAAGTATCCGGACGAGGACGAAGCCTACGGCTGGGACACGCATAACGACATCTTCGACGTGCTCAAGAATCGCCTCTTGCCGCGCTTCGACCTGAGTTTCTCCGCGCTGTTGCAAGATCTGGAGACGCGCGGCCTGCTCGACGAGACGCTGGTGCTGTGCGTGAGCGAATTCGGCCGCGCGCCGCTGGTCGCTTTGGAGCGGAACTTTGCCGGCTCCACTCCCGGCCGCAAGCATTGGGCCGCAGCCTATTCCATCGTGATGGCCGGCGCCGGCGTCAGCCGCGGCAAAGTCGTCGGCAAGACCGACAAGACCGGGGGCTATCCCGCCTCGGAAAGCTATGGTCCCTGGGATATCTCTGCGACGGTCCTCGCGGCGCTCGGCATCTCGTCCGAAGAACACTACTTCGACCCGCTCAGCCGCCCCCTTCCGCCGACGATCGGCACACCGATCGTCGCGGCGTACGAATAGACTGCTGTTCTCGGAAATCGCTGCTTCCGATACAAGCTCGCCGAGAGAAAGCAGAACGCCTGGAAAAGGCAGGAACCGCAGATTTCGCAGATTCGGCTGAAGAAGAGTATAATCAGCGTGCCGAACGCAGAGGGAACTTTGAATTCCTAATTCGCCTTTCAAGTTCTCCTCTTTCCTCTGCGAAAATCTGCGCAATCTGCGGTTCCTGCCTTTTCTGCTGACCGCCTACAAGAGGGATTCGCATGGCTACGGCAACTTCCGTCGCGGAGCGGGATGCGTGTCTCCGGGACGGGTATCGGCTGCAGGCGGAGGGGAACTGGCGGGCGGCGTTAGCGAAGTTCGAAGACGCGGGCCGCTTCTCGCCGCGCGATCTGGAAACGCTCGTTCCGACCGGATTCGTGCTGATCCAACTGAAGGACTGGCATCGCGCGGCGGAAATCTACGAACGCATTCTCCTGCTCTTGCCGAAGGATTTCCGCGTCTGGTGCAATCTCAGTTATCTCTATGAACACGCCGGCGAACTGGCCAAAGCTGAGGACCGCGCCCGCAAGGCGCTGCGGCTCGCACCGGACAGCGGAGAGGCGTGGAACAATCTCGGTTTGGCGCTGCGGGGCCTGCATCGCATTCCGGAGGCCTTGCAGTCGTTTCGACAGGCCGTCGCCCGGCAGCCCGATCTGGCGCTCGCCGAGTTCAACCTGGCGACGACTTACCTCTTAATCGGCGACGGCGAACGAGGCTGGCCCGGCTACGAGGCCCGCCATCGTTTGCCCGAAGCGCGGCTGAGAACGTCCGCCGCCGCGAAGTGGGACGGCCAATCTCTGAACGGCGGCCGGTTGCTCGCCTATTCCGATCAAGGCTTCGGCGACCTCTTGCAATTCGTCCGCTTCCTGCCGGAAGCCAAAGCCCGCAGCCAGGCGCACGTGATTCTGAGTTGTCCGCCGGAGCTCACGCCGTTGCTGGCGAATGTTGCCGGCGCCGACGAAGTCGTCGCTCTCGAACACGAACCGACCGACGTTGCCGCGGAGATGGCCGTCGCCAGCTTGCCGGGACTTCTCCGCACCGATCCGCGGCAGACCACTTGTCCGTATCTGCGGGTCGAGAGCCAATCGGTCCCGACCGCGTTGTCCGATTCTTCGGCTGCGCTGCGCGTGGGACTCGTGTGGCAAGGGAATCCGGCGCAGAGTCACGATTACATTCGTTCGGTGCCGTTACATCGATTGCTGCCGTGGGCCGACGTTCCCGGCGTGGAATGGATCAGCTTGCAGGTGAATGAAGCCGGACGAAGTCAACTGGCCGACGTGGCATCGCAGTGGCCGCTGCGGGACGTCGGCGCGGAACTGAAGAACTTCGCCGAGACCGCAGCCGTGGTACAGCAATTGGACCTGGTGCTCACGGTCGATACGTCGCTGGCCCATCTGTGCGGCGCGCTGGGCCGGCCGGTGTGGACCCTGCTGGGCCACACGCCCGATTGGCGCTGGGGCCTGACGGGCGACAGCACGCCGTGGTACTCGACGATGCGCCTCTTCCGCCAACCCCGCCGCGGCGACTGGGAACCGGTGGTCGCCCAGGTGAAACAGGCGCTGGCGATTGAGGCGAAACTGCGATCGGCGCGAGTTTTCTGACGCGATGAATGTCTACCGGTGTCAAAGGTCATCCTCGGTTAACCCAGCATCTCGCATGATGCTTCGCTGGGTACCGGGCTTCAAGTTCTGGTTACCGTGAACCGGCACAACTGTACGCCGCTCCGCAGCCTTGTCTCGATAGACATGGTGGCTGCCCGTGATCCGCGCCAGCGTCCAGCCACGCTGCTCGAGTATGCGGCACATCCGCTTGCCCGAGACAATCTTCACGGGGTGTCCAGTTCGGACTCTCGGGCGATCCCGTCTTCATGAGCGACAGCGAGCCACCCCTCGGCGGCTTCGCGTAGGTTGGTGCGAACTTCGTCGAGCGTTTCGCCTTGGGTATGGCATCCGGGAAGTGCCGGGATGGAAGCCGAGAATCCGCCGGCTTCGGGTTCAGGACGGACGACGGCCGTGAGAATCACGGCGAGATCAATGGTAGTCGGCACGGGAGCAAGGCGGCTCATGATCGAATTCCTCCAACGCCTGCAGCATATCGCCTGCGATGCTCACGGTCGAGAGGAATACGATTTCGTCACCGCTTGAACAGCGCCCGCAGTTCCGGCAGTTTTGCGGTGACTTCGTCCGGGGTCACCACGCCGTCGCTGTCGGCGTCGATGCGGTCGAAGATCGGCTTCTGCGCCGCGGTGACTTCGTTCTGCTCGATCGTGCCGTTCTTGTTGCGGTCGAACATGCGGATCACCTGGCGGACCTGCTGCTGCGCCTGCTCGGCAGCGCGGGCCGCGATGATCTCTTTTTCGGTGTCGGAACCCCGCGGCACGGCGTAGTTGAAGTAGCCGATCAGCATTTCGTCCCACGTCTGCTCGCCCCACGTCACCGTCTGGCCCGGATTCGGGTTGGCGAGGTTGTGCGCCGAGTTGTCATACACGGCCTCAGCGTAGAACGTCGACCCCTTGGCAATCGGAATCGGCCGGTCGGGAATGTAAACCGTCTGCCAGTTGAAATCGTAGCGCGGCACGTCGAGCAGCACCCGGCGATCTCCCGTCGGGTCGGTGATGTCGAAGCGGAACGATTTGCCCCGCAGATGCATGTGCGGCATCAGGTCGAGCAGTTCCGTGTCCACGGGCGTCGTCACGGGCCGGGCCTCGAACCGCTGATCGTCTTTCTGCGGTTCGATGTGCAAGCGGGTGTTCTTGACGTTCTGCGTGAACACGGCATGCGTGACGTCGGCCTCGTCGGCGAAGACCAGTCCCAGTTTCGACAGATCCTGTTGCGGCGAGCCGTTCGGCGTGTAGTGAATCTGGAAGAAGAGTTTCGCGCCGGCGGGGATCCGCTTGGCATAACCGGCCGGATACGAATCGATCCGCAAGCCGGGGACGAATGCCGTCACGGAATCATTCTCGCCATCGGGCCGGTGCCCATCCGGAACGGCAAAGACGATGATGTGATGCACGACCGCGCGGTTGCCGGGAATGACTTCCGCCGACGTCACCCATTTGTCCTCGGTGAAATTCGGATCGACGACGAAATACTGGTAGCGGACGACTCCTTCCGCCGGGACGTCGAAGGGCGTGTCGCGCATCGGGACGACCAGATCGGGCTCGCGCGGCAACTGCCAGCCGGCGGTAAATTGCGGCAACGGGGGAACGTTGTTCAAATCGCCCGCCGGCGCGCCAGCCTTCGCCCAATCGACGAGCAGTTGCTTTTCCTCGGCCGACAGACCGCGGGCATTGCGGAACGTGCCATGGTCCGGCGACGCGTGCCACGGCGGCATCTGGCCGGTCTGCGTCACTTCGACCATCATCTCGGCCCAGCCGGCGGCTTCTTCGTAGTCGGTCAGGCTGAACGGAGCGATCTCGCCGGGACGATGGCACTCCACGCAGTGCTTTTGGAGCAACCGCGAAATCTGATCGCCGTAGGTCACCTTCGCTTCGGCTTTCGGCGTGGGCGTCCGCGTGATCAAACAGCCAATCGCATCGGTGCGCGGCGTCGTGACGGGTTTGCCCTCCAGCAGTTCTTCGAGGGCGATCCGCAAATCCTGCTGCATGGGATTCGTCTTGGAACGATTGCCGACCGCATGCTGATCGTCGATGCGGCCCCGGTAGCGGACGACGCGTTGCGCATCGAGAACGAAGACCTCCGGCGTCCGTTTCGCGCCTAATTCCGCGACAACGGTTTGCCGCGTGTCCTTGAGCATCGGGAATTCGAGATTCGCCCCGCGAACCTGCGCGCCGATCTCGGCCAGCGAGTCTTGCGGATTGGCGTTGATGCCGACAAAGGCCACGCCGCGCTCGGAAAATTCCATCGCCAACTGCTGCAAGCGCGGCAGATACTTCTGGGCGAGCGGGCATTCCGTTCCCGTCACGGCGAGCACGACCAGTTTCTGTTCGGAGAAATCGCCCAGCGACCACTCCTTGCCGCGATGATCGGCGAGAGTGAAATTGGAGACGGTCGTCTCGTCCGCACCAGCGCACAACGGAGTCAAACCGATTGCCAGCACGATTCCATAGAGTCGATTCAAGGCAAAAATCCTTTCGTGGATTGGAAGCCGGCCACCCGTCGCCATTATCGGCGCATCGGGGTAGTATACCCACCGAGGCGAACGCGAGTTGCAATCGTTGCGCGAAATTCACAATCGCGTCCGACCGTCCACTGATGAACGGAAGAAAACCCGCATGACTTCGGAAATTCTCGTCGGCGCCGGCGAATTCCGCTACCGGCCCGATCCCGCCTGGCAGCATCGTCCCGCCCAGTACCAAGGGACGGAGGTCTCCGCCTCCGCCGTCGACAGCCGCGACCGCGTCTACGTCTTCAACCGCGGCGAACACCCGGTCATCGTGTTCGACCGCCACGGCGTCCGGCAGGGAGCATGGGGCGAAGACGTGATCGTCCACGCCCACGGCATCACGATCGGTCCCGACGATTCCGTCTACTGCACCGACGACTTCGATCACACGGTCCGCAAATTCACGCCGGATGGCGAATTGCTACTGACGCTCGGCACGAGCGGCAAACCGTCGGACACCGGCGCGACGAGCATCGATTTCCGCACCATCCAACGCGCCAGCGGGCCGTTCTATTTTCCCTGCAACGTCGCGCTGGCCGCGAACGGCGACATCTATGTCTGCGACGGCTACGGCAACGCCCGCATCCACAAGTTTACGGCGGATGGAAAGCTCCTCTGCTCGTGGGGAGCGCCGGGCACCGGACCGGGCGAGCTTCGCATTCCGCACGGAATCGCCGTCTCGCCTGACGGCCGCGTGTTCGTCGCCGATCGCGAGAACAGCCGCATCCAAATCTTCTCGCCCGAGGGACAATTCCTCACCGAATGGACCGGCATCGCCCGGCCGTGCCAGGCGGCATTCGACCGCGATGGCCATCTGTTCGTGGCGGAACTGGGCTACCGCGCCGGCATGTGGCCGGGAACGTCGTCGCCAAGTCCCGACGCGACCGGCGGCCGCGTGTCGATCTTTGATTTGAACGGCGACTTGCTCTCGCAGTTTGGCGGTGGCCACAATCCCGAAGCCCCGGGCGATTTCTTCGCCCCGCACGACATCCGCGTCGATTCGCACGGCGATCTCTACGTCGCGGAAGTCGTGATGTCCGCCGGCGGGAAGAAAGGCCTCGTGTCGCCGGAGTGTCACACGTTGCAGAAGTTTGTGCGAGTTTGATTTCGTAGGGTGGGTTGAGCGCGTCGCGAGGCCCACCGATCTACGTCGTCAAAGGTGGGCCTCGCAGAGCCTCGACCCACCCTACGGGAGATTTTCATGAAAGCCTGGCGATTCTACAAATTCGGCGACATGCGGCTCGATGACGTGCCGGTGCCGCAACTGAAGCCGCATCACGTTCTCGTCGAGCCGCTCGTCGTGCAGCCGAGCGTCACCGAGGCGCAGCTCGCGTTCGGTATTCCGACGTTGGCGTATGACCGCGTCGGCAAGCGGCTCGAAACCGAAGCGCCGGTGCAGTTGTTCGGCCACGAGTTCTGCGCGCGGATCGTCGAGGTCGGTCCCGGCGTCACGCGGTTTCAGGTCGGCGACCGGATCGCGGCACGGGCCAAGCTGCCGTGCCAGACCTGCAACCTGTGCACGTCGGATCGGAGCACGCTGTGCCGCAAGGGGCCGGTGATCGGGTTCGATCTGCCGGGCTGTTTCAGCGAGATCGCGATCCTGCCGGAGATTTCGCTGGTCAAAGTCGCCGACAACATCAGCGACAGCGAAGCCGCGTGCCTGCAATCGCTGAGCGACAGCGTGGCGTCGGTCGAGACCGCCAACATTCAAATGGGCGACACCGTGGCGATCTTCGGCCAGGGAAGCATGGGCCTCGAATGTCTGCAGATCGCGCGGATCAGCGGAGCGGGCCGGCTGATCACCGTCGACGTGCGGGATGAATCGTGCCGGATGTCGCTGCAGTGCGGGGCCGACGTGGCGCTCAACGCGAAGAATTGCGACGTCGTGCAGGCGATTCGCGATCTCACGGAAGGGAACGGGGCCGATGTCGTCTTCGAATGCGCCGGCGGCAGCCCGAAGCAGGGCCTCGCCGGCACGCAGTCGCTGCGGAACGCCATCGACGCCGTGCGCTCGGGCGGCAAGATCGTCGGCGTGTCGTGGTTCGGCGGGCCGCTCGAACTGAACATCGACACGCTCCGCGAACGGAGCCTGCGCTATGTCTTCCCAGACATCAGCACGCAGCAGCACCTGGAACACACCGTCCGGCTGACGTCGTCGGGCCGCGTGCATTTGCAGCCGACGATCACGCACGTGCTGGAGGGAATCGACAAGGTGCCGCAGGCGTTCGAGATCACGGCGAACAAAGGGAAATACGGCGCAATCAACCCGGCGCAAGTCGTGATGCGAAAGTAGAGTCCTCGCTCTGCGAGTGCATTCAACCGCTTTCAAAGCCGCGGATGGCATCCGCGGTCTGCTGAGCGGCGCTGATTGATGAAGAAAACCGCGGTTGCCAACCGCGGCTTTGCAAACCCCGAACTCGCGGAGCGAGTACGTTACTTTGGCGAAACCGCCGCGCCGTTGTTCCGCGCCGACTGCAAGCACGCATCGAGCACGCGTTGTGTTTTCAGCGCAATCTCTCCCCACGCCTCGTCGACGCGGCCGCCGAGCACCAGGTCCGAGAACGTGCGGACCATGTTCGTTTCCTGCGAATTGTGCGCGCCGCTGGCGTATTCCGGCACGCAAACGGTCCGCGTGCGGTCTTCGGAGTTGAAGTCGCAGCCGATGTGCTGGTACGTCGCGTTCGTCACGGTGAAATCGGCGTGGCTGCTGAAAAACGGCAGCACGAAATCGCGGACGTGGGCGTAGCCTTTCGTGCCGCTGATGTTGGCCCACTGATGATTTTCCGTGAGGAACGAGCAGTACATCGACGCCGTGACGTTGCCGGGAAAGACGAGCTCCGCCGAGAACTCCGTCGGCACGCCGCCGTTCATCGAGTCGATCATCCGGCCGACGACCGAGACCGGCATTTGATATTTCATCGTCCACAAGGCGAAGCGGATCGTGTACCAGCCGAGGTCGCCGAGGCAGCCGAGCGGTTCGAGTTCCTGGCTGATGCGAATGTTCGACTTGAGAAAGTCGTCGGAGCCGAGAAACGAAAACTGTGCGACGATGCGGCGGAT
>CAZDGB010000309.1:0-8805 GCA_964504645.1 uncultured Planctomycetaceae bacterium
CGAAGCCTGTCCCCTGGATCGTGATGACGGGCTGGTTGGCCGGGAGTGTTCCCGTATTCTGATTCACGGTCACGCCGCTCAACAACGTGCGTGATTCCAGCAACTGCACCATTGCGGGAACGACGCTTGGCGGCGCCGACCGTCTGCGACGAGACGAGGTATCGTTCCAGGATCCGAACTCCGGAAACAGCGTGATGGCCATGGATGCGCTTTCATGAGAACAGAATCACGGATGACCCGCGCAGCGGACTGAGCCGCCACGTAACCGTTCAATGCGTTGCAATCGGGAAAGGCATCCTGCCACTAACTTCTGGCATAAACGATAAAATAGATAAAATAAGATGTTTGAGATAAATATCACGAATAAGTCGACTCGGCAAGCGCAGAATGATCTTCAGATCAAAATTCTCGCCAAAATCTGCAAAGTCGGCTCAAACGGTGTAATTCTACCCGTGAGACATCGAGATGGCTGGAGATGTAAATCAATCCATGCCAATTACTTGCAGACTGCCGCTGCGCCAGGATCGTGAGAAGACTGCTCGCACAGAAGAGCGCACCGAGATCGCAGAGGGAATGATCTCGGCTCGGGGATTTGGTGTTAGAACGTCCTGATTGTCAGGACGATTTATCCTACCAAGTGAGTTCGCCACCCACGCTGACACCCTGCAGGACCAAGTCGGTCATGTGAATGTCCTGGAAAAAGTCCGATCCACCGGCCTGATTCACGTTGTACACGATGTTGTCGGACGGTCGCGTGATGAGACCGGCCCACATCAGGTTGTAGCCGACGAAGACGGTCATGTGTTCGGTCACTTTGCCGCGAGCATACACCTGCAGATCGGCCACCGGTCCGAACGTCGTGTCTTTCTCTTTAAGGTTCTGCGGATTGTCTGCCACAGTGGTGTTGGTGCGCGTATTGGCTGCTTGCAAGGCAGAACTGTAGCTGTTCACGCCGAACATCATCTTGGGCTGGAACCCAAAGGTCAGCCGGGGGTGTCCCAACTCGATACGAGTACCGATTTGCGGACCATACAGATAGTTCATCGTTGTCGCATTGATCGTACGGCTCTGGATGTCGATGCCGGTCACCAGCGGATTGCGGAAGGTGCCGAACTGCGTCAGGGTTTCGCTGAAGTTCACGAATTTGAAGCCGATGATCGGTTGAATCGTGCACGGCTCGCCGGCGTTAACGGCGTCGAGGATGATGTTGGCTTCTGTGCCCCACACCCCGCTGCGCAGCGTCGCCTGATACGAATCGTCATAGATCAGATACGCTGTTCGCGACGGCAACCCGTTGACGAGCACGCCTTGCGCGACAAACGTGCCGAAATTCACCGGCGGGAGCGGATTGCCCAGGATGTCCGTTGATAGAATCTGCGTGATGGGCAGGTCGCCGGCCGTCGTATCGACGCGGGCCGTGCGCAGCGCGAAGATGCTGGCTTCCACGGTGAACGGTTCGAGTTGCACGCCCCACGTGCCACGAATGCCGTCATTCGTCGCCAAGCGCGCCTGATCGAGCGTCGGGCTGACGCCGAAGCCGGCCAACGGCCCATCGCCCAGCGACACGCCCTGATCAAAGATCTGGAAGGGAATCCGCGTGTTCAGATAGATGTTGTTCGGATCGTTGATGGGAGCGAGGATTGGCGCGCCGAGCACGTCCTGGCCTGGGTCCTTGATGTTCCAGTTGAGATACTCGAGCCGGAAGTACCCGTGGCGGAAGACTTCCTTCACGAAGCGTTCGAAGTTCGTATCGGGGCCATAGCCCCAGCCATGATCATCCGGGAGTTCCGTGTAACGGGTGCGTCCATACGTGAACATGTCCGGCCCGGGAGCCGGAGCGGCATACGGGCCGCCTGCCATCGGCGGCGGGCCATACTGGTGATAGCCGACCTGGCTGTACGGTGACGGCATCTGAGCGTCGTATCCCTGCGCCCAGGTTGCGACCGGGGACAGAGAGGCGACGATCACGGTGGTTAAGCAAGCGAACCGCCCGAACATGTTCACCATCCTCGTCGAGGCGCCGAGTCGTTCGTTTACAGCCATCGCAGAACTTCCGGGAGCGACTCACGTCGAAACTGGAACACCAGACCGCCGAGACAATGGGCGCGAGCGCAGTGACTCTAACGGCTATACCAACGGTATCGGTTGTGCGGGTTATGCGACTTGGCCGAAATTCGGGCAAAATTGGGAAAATCTGCGGATCGAACCGATTTCGCCGCCTTCGGTTGCGTCGTGCAGAGGCTCTGCAGCGGCAAAAAAAAAGACGCCCGCGCAGGCGCGAGGGCGTCTTGAGAGAGAAATCAACTCTGACCCGGTTATTGCGGATAAAGCACGCCGTTGACCTCGATCGTCCCGTTGATGTTTCCGGGATTGGTCAACGGTATGAACGGGTTCAGAATGGCTTGCGTCGGATTGTCGAAGACATTGTTCGCCCCGTTGATGAAGATGTCGCCGCCGATGACCGACCCCAGGTTGATGCCGTTCACCGTGGGAATGATGATCACGCCGGGGAGGTTCAGCGTGGACGAGACAGGGATCAGCGTAAAGAAGTTGTTGTCAATGGTGATAGTGGATGGGGCCGAGATGATGTTGAACGCGATGGCTTGAGCGCCGTCGCTGCGGATGAATCCCTGATTGTCGCCGGCGCCGACGTTGGTGTTGGCGATCGTCACGTTGGAGTTGGCGCCGACGCGCTGGATGTTGATGCCGATGTCCTGGCCGTCCTGGTTCTGGCCATCGTCGAACGTGATTATGTTACCGAAGCTGAGTCCGGGCGCGGCATTGATATTGATGTTGGCCGGACCGAGAGCGGAGGCGTAGATGCCGACGTTGCCGCCGACGAGTCCAGTGATTTCGTTGGAGAGGATATCGACGTTGGTGGTGTTGGCTGTGTTCGACGAGAAGGCGTTGAAGACGATGCCGAACGCCTGGCCGCCAAGCAAGGTGTAGGTGTTCTGCTGGAGTCGGACGTCTGTGGTGCCGGTCCAGTCGATGGTGATGCCGGAGGCCGCTGGAATCGGATTGGTGAGCGTTCCGGCAACGCTCGGCGACACGACGGTGATTTCGTCGAAGATTTCCGTGAACGTTAGATTGGCGTTCGCCGCTGCGGGGAATCCCCGATTGGTGACGAGGACCGCCGCGTTGGAGCTCTGATGGACGATGGTATTGTTGCGGAGCGTCCACACGAACTCCCCGTTGGGAGTCACGTGGTCGTTGAACTGGGCAATGAGCGTGATTTCATGAAAATCGGGCGCAGTGCCGTTGGAATCGAAGTTGATCACCCCATCCTGTCCGAGTCCGATGATGTTGATGGTCTGTGTGTCGATCGCCAGCACGCCGTCCTGAATCGAGTTCGAAACCTGCATGTTCGTCATGTCCAGCCGGGAGTTATCGAGCGAGAAGACGCCCGTCAGGTTGGAGTCGAGTCCCATGTTGGCGAGCGAGATGCTGCCGGCCAGTTCAGCGTAGACGCCTTCCGCGGCCGAATTGTTGATGAGACCGCCGCTGAGCAGCGTATTTCCTTGTCCGAGGACCTGGAAGTCGAACGTGGCGCCAATGCCCGTGTTGTTGACGAGCCGAATACCTTCCCGCGCCGAGGTGTCGCTGTTGACCTGGTTCAAGCGAACGTTGTAGACGGTATCGGAGATGTCGATCGCAGGAAGCCCGGTGGCCGTGACCGTGCCGGACCCGATCTGGAAGAAGCCGGGGTCGCCAACGCTGTTGACAAAGATGCCTATGCCATCTTCGGCAGTGATCTGGACCTCTGAAATACCCACGGTCGCGGGGTTGTCGAAGACGTGCAAGCCGGCGCCATAGCCGTCGGTTCCGGCCGACGTGGCGTCGGTGATGATGAGCGTACGGAAGGAGATCGCGCCGTCATTGCGCTCGATATCGACCGCCGGTGAGATACTTGCCAGTTGGTTCTGTACCGTGGTGTCCCCGTTGAAGGCCACTGTGCCACCGTTGTCGTGGATGAAGATACCTTGGCCGTTAGTGAAGAAGAAGGGGGGATTTGGTGACGGGGGCGACGGAGGCAAAGCCTGGTTGTTGCGGCCATCGATGATGACGGCGCCTTGGAAGGCGACGCTGTTGAGGTTGTTCGTGATTTCGATGCCCGATCCGTCGATGGTGCCGGAGATTCCCACGGTTCCACCGACGGAGAACGTGCCAAGGTTGCCAGCCAACGTACCGAGCGCGAGGCCGTCGCTGCCGCTGTCGACGATGGTGATATTGTTGAACGAAGTTGTGAGCGTGTTTCCTTGCCAACTGATGGCCGGTGCCAGGTTGCCGAGTTGGATGCCGAGGATGCTGACCGGACCGTTGAACGCCACGGCGCCGGAGTTGCCGACGATGTCGATGCCGACGTCGTTGCGGCCGCTGATCGTCACAGAGCCGTTCGCGGCGCTGGAAACGAATTCCACGCGCCCTGTCGAGGCCTGATTGGTGATACTGATGCCTGCGGACTGCGGTGCCGCAATGGAAACGCTGCCGGCCCCGGTGAAGACGCCGCTCAGGTTGTCGATTTGAATACCGAACGTATCCGGGGTGCGGATTGTTGCGTCGCCGATCGTCACATTGCCCGCGACGTTCTGGATCAGGATGCCTTGGCCGAAGCCAGGAACAGCGGAAGACGTGTTGTCGATGGACGAACCCAGCAAATTCACGGTGCTGCCCACGTTGATGTCTCGCACGAGTAAAGCGACGTCGCCGGTGTTCGTAATTTGGGCGACGCGAATGGGGAGTCCGGAATTGATGCCGAACGTAATGCCGGGCGTGCCGTTTTCCACCAGCATGCCGATGCCGTCCGGATTCGAAACGACCGAGTTGAGCACGAAGATGTTGCTGCCGGCATTGTCGAAGTGCAGGCCGTTGCCGCCGTTGTTGGCGAAAACGTTTTGCGAGAGCACGACGTTGTTGACAGGTACGCCTTGCGACTGACCGCCGAAGACGGCATCGCCCGTGGGACCGGAGTCCGCGATGCTGGGATTGCCGACGAAGAAACCGCTGAACTCCGAGAAGTTGGCGAGCGTGACGCCGTTGCCGATGCCGTTGAGGAGTTGCGGGCGATTGATGCCGGTCGTTCCGCTGGGCAGATTGATGAGACCGAGCCCTTGGGCATTGACCTGGTGAACGATGCCGGTGCCGTCGCCCAGATAACGAATTGGCAAATCGGACGTGCCCGGTTCCATCACGAGGATATTGTCGTTGGCCTGAATGGCGCCGGTGTAAACGCTGTCGGCCCACACGAAGACGATGTCGCCCGGATTATTGGGCGTCGTCTGGTTGATCGTCTGGAAGGGATTCTCGAACGTGCCGTCGCCGCCGGGATCCGCGTAACTCGCGACGTGCTTGAAGAAGTACGGATCGCCCGTGACCGGATTGATGGCCACCTGGTTGTCGAGCACCTGGTTGGTGCGGGCGACTGCGATGTTGTACTGACGCTGGACCGGCGTGGTCATGCGGCCGAACTGCGTGGGACGCTCGCCGTCTTCCTGACGGTAACCACCGAAGCTGAAGGCAGCGGAGAACACGACGTTGGTGTCAAACACCGGGTCGTGAGTCACCATCAACTGCAGCAGCAGGCTCGGAATCGGATTGCCCTGCAAACGGCCGCTCCAGCCGGAGAAGCTGCCGGTGGCATCCGAATCGTAAACATAACCGCCGGCAAAAAGCCGCGCGTCGTGGCGTCGCAAGAATGGACCGGGCAACGGGACACCCAGTTCCGCGTCGGCTCCGCGCAACGTCGCGCCGAACTGATTGGTCAGGCTGAACAGCAGGCGGTTGTCGACGAACCGCTGGCTGCCGGCGTTGATGAACGATCCCAGAAACTGCGAGCGCTCGCCGTACGGAAAATACGCATTGGCCCGGGCGTCAAACCATTCGCCGAGAGTTTCGATGCCGAAGCCCCACTGCCGGAACAGCACTCCGCTGGTCTGGTCGTAGTCGTGATAGGCGTTGAAGCCGAAGATCCGGTTGAGCGGCTCGACGTAATAGCGGAACCCGCCGCCGCTGTTCATACCCCATTTGTCGGCATCGTTGCGGAAACCGCGGAAGTCGATGAAGAACATGCCGTTGTCCATGAAGAAATACGGCATCAGTTCGAGCGGCAACAATCCTTTCTCACGGCCGACGGCCGGACCGGTGAGATAGCCGATGCGCGCCATCGCTCCCATCGCCTGTCCCGATCGGCCCGTAAATTGATCGTCATAGAATGCACCGGTTTGCGCTTCATCCGCGTCGGCGATGTTGTCTCCCAGTTCGGAAAAGAACTGGTCCTGGCTCAACACGAGGGTTGTTGGGCCCAGCGCCAGCAGCAGAAATAACCCCGCCCACCACAGCCATGACGACATGGCTCGAGCCGACGAGTTACGCCGCGATATGTACTCGGTCATCGAGGCACCTTTTCGATTGCCCACGAACGCAGGCTCAGCCGTTCCACCCGACATGGGCGGACCGACGATCTCTCAATCTGTCAAAAGGGAGATAGGGACGGCTCGTTGTAGTTCTCTGTGAAAGAGCGATCAATGCGAATCCGGGTCTCCGGAACCAAGGTAGGTCCGTTTTCGCCAAAAAAGTGACCCAATTCGCGCTCTGCCAGCCGTCCGAACTCCCGATTCCGGCACAACTTGCCGAACGGACCAAATCCGGGCGAGCGGCGCGGTGTCAGCCCGGCATGTCCTTGCGGCGCGGCGAGAATTGGCGATCCGAATCGCCACTCCTATAATTCACCGCTCGACTGACGCGATTCCAATTTTCACCCGCCAACGGGCTGATTGCATGAACAACCGTCCCCGCACGCTCCGCGAGCTTCGCGAGAGCGGATATCGCTCCATCAGCGTTAAACAGGAACTCCGACGCAACTTGCTGGAGAAACTCCGCCGTCGCGAGCCCCTCTTCCCTGGCATTCATGGCTACGACGATACCGTCTTGCCGCAAGTGATGAATGCCCTTCTCTCTCAGCACGACATCTTGTTTTTAGGTCTGCGCGGCCAAGCGAAAACCCGCATGCTGCGCATGTTAACAACACTGTTAGACGAGGCGTTGCCCATCGTCGCCGGGTCGGAGATACACGACGATCCCTACCACCCATTAAGCAAGTTTGCCCGGGATCTCATAGCGACCCGCGGCGAGGACGCCCCCATCGCCTGGATTGGCCGCGAGGAACGGTATCACGAAAAACTTGCCACGCCGGACGTAACAATCGCCGACCTCATCGGCGAGATCGACCTCATCAAGCACGCCGAAGGCCGCGAACTTGCCAACGAGGACGTGCTGCACTTCGGGCTGATCCCCCGCAGCCACCGCGGCATCTTCTGTTTGAATGAACTTCCCGATCTCAGCCCCAAAATTCAGGTCGGCCTGTTCAATGTATTGGAAGAGCGCGACGTGCAGGTGCGCGGTTTTCCAATCCGGTTGCAGCTCGACGTCTGCATGGTCTTCAGCGCGAATCCCGAGGACTATACGAACCGCGGCCGCATCGTGACGCCACTGAAAGACCGCATCGGCTCCGTGATTCGGACGCATTACCCGCCGACCCGCGAATTGGGCATGCAGATCACGTCGGAAAACGCCTGGACCGACCGCGCCGATGGGCCACAAATTGTCGTTCCGCGCTTCCTTGAGGAAATCATCGAGGAAACGGCGCGTTTGGCCCGGTCCAGTCCGCACGTCAACCAGGCCAGCGGCGTCAGCACCCGCATGTCGATCGCAAACTATGAGAATCTTCTGTCGAATGCCGAACGCCGGGCCGTACTGCACGACGAATCCCCCGTCGTGGCACGGGTGACCGACCTGGCCCAGTTGACGGCCAGTTCCCGCGGCAAGATGGAATTGAACCTCACGGAGGAACCGGGCCAGGAAGATAAATTGGTGGTGCGGCTGATCGAAGAAGCCGTGAAAGTGATCTTCGATCAACACCTCGACCCGAAGCAGTTCCGCCCCGTGGTAGAGTATTTTGAAAGCGCCAAGCCGGTGGAACTTGGTGATCATTTATCGACCCCTCAGGCGTGGTCGCGCATCGAAGAAATTCGCGGGCTTTCGAAGCTGGTTGAACAGGCCGCCCAGCGTCTGCAGCCGGACTTGGCCCGCAGTTCCACAACGCAGGGATTTTTGGTCAGCGTGGCGGAACTGATCCTGGAAGGCCTGCACTGCCACAATCGCCTAAACAAGTCAGCAGTCCCTGGCAAAGCAAAGTACGGAAACTGAGAGACCGCTGCGAATTCGCAAGCGTCAATCATTGCGGATAAGGCAAAGCCCGCTGACTTTTCCGCGCGGCGCGAGTTTTCCGCACGCGTAACTTCTTTCATGCCAATCTCTTGTGAGGCTGTAAAAAGGCGGCTCCCGTCTCCAACTCGGCCCCGTTCTGTCCGATACAAAGAGAACATGGGGTATTTCCCGCGCAAACGGTGCGTCCGGCGGACTTCCCAAAGAGCGCGATGAACCGAGAGACGAAGGTGCTGGCCATGACGAATTGGTATGAATCGAAATGCTGGTTGCTCACGAGTCTCATCGCCGCGCAGTTCGCGGGATGCGCGCAAACATCGCAGTGGGTGAGCAAGGTCACGGGGAAGTCCGAAGAGGTCGCTGAAGTCGATGGCCGCGAGCGCAGCAAGAAAAACGACAAGGAAAAAGTGAAGATCGCGTCGGACAAGGACGCCCGAGAGAAGGCCGCCAAACAGGCGAAGCAATCGAAACAGGCCGACGAACACGTCGCCGCCAAATCGAAATCCAAGAATCCTTTCAGCGGTCTCTTTGCCCAGATACCCAAATCGGATGAGAAATCCTCGCCGGTCGCCGACGATTCGT
>CAZDGB010000310.1:0-2452 GCA_964504645.1 uncultured Planctomycetaceae bacterium
GCAGCGCCAGTTTCGTCATAAGATCGAAAAAGTGTGTGGTATCGGCTTGTTCGGTATCCGGCAAGCGACCACATCGTTTCGGTCTCGCCATGTTCCCCGCCACTTCGCGAGGGTTGCGTCCAAAAGCCCGCCTCCAGCCACGGCTGGGAGAGTTCCCATTCACGTGGTGGAATCAAACGCCTCTCGGCCGGCGACCATTCGGCGGATTCTTCCGGCTTCTTGAACTGCGAAGTCACTTTGCAACGCTCGCCATCGCACTCGATACGAATCCGCAATTCTTCTGGGAACCGGAGCTGGACGCCGTCGCGATATACGCCTCGGCGAACCCAGCGGGCTTCGTACCACTCCGGAATATCTGGCAGTGCGTGATGAAGCTCTTCGGGATTGTAGGGGTGGCGGACCCAAGGAGTTAAGTCGGAAACGGACGCAGAGCCATCCAGTTTCCAAGCTGCATTGATGTGTTGCGGAAACTTCCGAACGATTTCAGGCCAGCCAACATCCGTGCTGAAGACCCTGAGAGTTCCGTGTTCTCCATCCCATAAGCCGTATCGCTTATCCAAGGGAAGCCACAAAAGCAGTCCCTTCGGATTATAGCCATCGCATTCTGCGACGAGACTGACTCCTTGGACCAGATAAGACCCGTATTCGCCCGCGTGAGGATCGTCCGGACTGTCGGGAGTCATCGGGAACAACTCGAGCTTGAGTTGTTCGAGAGGCAACAAGGTAACGCACCCAGCCTCGCACTCTGCAGCGTCATATTCAGGTTGCTCGTCACGCTTAAGAAATGTCGCTAGGTCCGCAGGAAGGTTGAGATCAGCCATCGCATGCATCCATTTAACTTGGAGGGTGGCCCCGATTATTCCCGACGCTTCATCCATTTCGTCAACGTCTCTATCGCCTCATCATGCACGGCTAGCACCCGCGCCCGTTCGTCGTCATCGACGAATTGCCCCTGCTCCGCGATCACCCTTCGGTTGCGTTCCACGTCGGCCTGCAAGCCTTTCGCCGTTGGTTCGTCGAACACGCCCTTTCCCGCAACGGTGACATAAATCGGGCTCGCGTGCGAAAATAGCGGCTTGCCGAATTCGTTCAGCGCCACGGCTGGGAAACGGTCCGGCTCCTTCGTCAGCGGCGGTGGGGGCGTGCGGGCGGCGAGCCAGCACGGTTGGTCGATGGAGAGCGTCGTTTCGATCTCCGCCTGGAAATAGCCGTCGGTGGGGGTGGATGGCTTCGTGCGGATCACGCGGCCGTTCTGCACGATTTCCAATTGGCGAAAATCAACGCGGCTGACGGCCTTCGCGGAGATCGTGATCTCGCCGGGCTTTTGCAAATCGATCTGGTCGCCTGATTGTTTGCCGTTGATGCAGAATTCGAGCAGCGGGCCGTTCGTGATGAAACTTCGTCCGGCCCGCAGCGCGGCGAGCCACGACTGCGACGTCACGTCGCCGTCGATCGGCACATAGACGCGGGAGAAATCGTAGAGGAACCAGTCGGTCCCGGTGGAGAACGGCACCCGCAGGCCGGCGTTGAGGTAGCGGTAAAAACTGTCCTCGAAGCTGCCGTGCTCGCCGCCGTCGAAAATGTTCTGGGCGTCGAGCCGGCCGGTGACCCAGCTCGGGATGTTTTCCATCCCCCAGTGATTGTGGCACCAGACCACCGTCGCGCCGGCCTTCTTCGCCTGGTCGACGCCGCGCTGAATCGGGATGCCGTCGCTGCCGCGCTTGGTGATGCCCGGCCCCAGGCTGACCGGCAGCACGAGTTCCGGCAGGTCGAGAAACATCACGTGGCCGTAGCCTTCGTCGCCGGGCCCGAAGTTGTGGCGATGCTCCTCGCCGTTGCCGATCGGCAGGTTGTCCCGCGACAGTTTTTCCAAATCGTCCGGCGTGTACTTGTTCGAGATGTAGTCGTGATCCGCGTCGGCCCGTTCGAGATACGACAGGAACAGCACGTCGAGTCCGTCGGCTTTCGGAATCTCCCGCAGATACCGGTCGGCGTCGTCGCGGGAGAGTTTCATCAAATGCAGATGCGTGTTGCCGGAGATCATGCCCTGATCGCGGAGCCGGGAGAATCGCCGCAGTTTCATTTCGATGGTCGCCGTTGCCTTGCCGGTCAGATCGAGCGAATGTTCTGCGCGGACCGTTTCCAGTCCTGAGATCGCCGCCAGCGAGAGCTTTCCGGCCGGCAACGTGATCTCTACGTTGCCGCGCGGCACGACCGACCATTCGTGGATGACTTCTTCTTTCGGCAAGCCGACGCCGCGCGACTGCAGTTCCGGCGGATGGAGGACATTACCGTCGGCATCGACGAAGCGAACCAACCCGGCAATCGGCTCGTTCGTCGCGTCGTCAAGCAGCCGCACCGTGACGCGGCACGCGGAGTCTTTCGCATTCGCCGCGAACAACGCCGCCGCGAGGAGGGCCAGGCTTCCGAGGAGAGCGAGGAGGCGATGCAT
>CAZDGB010000310.1:2552-8764 GCA_964504645.1 uncultured Planctomycetaceae bacterium
CCAGCCCAACGTAGAGCAGGCGGCGAGCCGCCGGGTCGTGGGCAGTTTGGAATATTGAATCACGGAAAGCACATTCTGAGACTGCAAAGGGCGTGGTTTTCGCTCGGAAACCGCGCCCTTCCTAAAGCGTCAGTATGTGCCCGCTCGCTGACTCACCTGCCGATCAGCCTGCGACCGATTCGAGCCGTTGCGTCAGGAAGCGGATTTCCGGGACTTGCCGGGCCAGCGATAACGCCTGCCGGTACGCCGCCGCGGCTTCCTCCTTGCGGCCCAGGCGGCGGCACAGTTCGGCCCGTGCGGCGTGCAGTAGATGGTAGTCGGCCAATTCGCCTTGTTCGAGGAGTTCGTCGATCAAGCCGAGACCGGCCGCCGGACCGTCGCGCATGGCCACTGCGACGGCCCGATTCAATTCCACCACCGGCGACGGGTTGATGGCCAAGAGCGCATCGTAGAGCGATACGATCTGGGGCCAATCGGTCGCCGCCGCCGTGCGGGCGCCGGCATGCACGGCGGCAATCGCAGCTTGCACGCTGTACGCCCCGAATCGCCTTGTCGACAGCGCCCGTTGCACCAAAGCTTGTCCTTCTTCGATGAAATCTCTCCGCCAGAGAGAACGGTCCTGGTCTTCGAGCAGAATCAGATCGCCATCGGGCGTCGCTCGGGCCGACCGGCGCGATTCCTGCAACAACATCAGCGCCAACAGTCCGATTGCTTCGGGATCGGGGAGCAACGCGACGAGCAGGCGTCCCAGGCGGATCGCTTCGCCGGACAGGTCGGCCCGCGTCACCGAATCGCCGGACGAGGCCGAGTAGCCTTCGTTGAAGACGAGATAGATGACGGCGAGAACCGATTCCACGCGGTCCGGGAACTCGGCGGCCTTGGGAATCTCGATGGGAATGCCCGCGTCGCGAATTTTCGCCTTGCCGCGCACGATCCGCTGGGCGATGGTCGCCGGCGCCGTGAGAAACGCGCTGGCGATCTCTTCGGTCGTCAGGCCACACACTTCCCGCAGCGTGAGCGGCACCTGCACGCTGGGCGAAATCGCCGGGTGGCAGCAGGTGAAGATCAGCCGCAGCCGGTCGTCTTCGATTTCCTCATCGGCTTTCGCGGCGTTGGCCTGGGCGACGTCGTCGTAGCGGTGGGCCACGTCGGACTTCAGATCTTCGAAGCGGCCCCGTTTCCGCAGCGCGTCGATGGCTTTGAAGCGGCCCGCCGACACCAGCCACGCCCGCGGATTCTTCGGAACGCCTTCCACCGGCCAGCGCTCCACGGCGGCGGCAAACGCCTCGTGCAGCGCTTCCTCCGCCAGATCGAAATCACGCAACAGCCGGACCAGCGTGGCAAACACGCGGCGAGACTCCTGTTGATAGATGTCCTCGACCAGTTGCTGCGCTGGCTCCGGAGCCGCGATCGCCATGAGGGTGTCTCGCCCGTTCCCGCGGCCCTTCATCGAACGCGGGACAATACTGAAAGGAGTGCATCATGTCGTGCCGACCTCCGAGTATAGAGCGAGGCTGGACGCTATGCGACGACAGCGAGCGCCGCCGCCAGTGCCTCGACGGTTTGAAAGCGTTCGTCCGGATTCTTACTCAGGCATTTCATGAGGATCGCATTCAAGGCGGGACTCACATCGCCGCGCAGCTCCGCGACGGACGTTGGGGCTTCGACGGCGTGGGCGTACACGGCCCGCACCGGGTCAACGACATCGAACACCGGCCGGCCGACCAACAGGTGATACGCTGTCGCGCCGAGCGAATAGATGTCGCTCCGCGCGTCGCGCTGGCCGAACGTCGATTCCGGCGGAGCGTACAGCGGCGACCCGACGAATCCGCCGGACACCGTGTCGCCGAGATCCGCGTTCGCAGCGGCCATCGGGGCCACCAGGCCGAAATCCACCAGCTTGACGACGGCCACGTCGTCGGCAGCAACAGCCGTCATCAGATTCGCCGGCTTGATGTCGCCATGCACGTACCCTGTTTCATGCACGCTCGCCAGCGCCGCACATAATTGGTGTAGTAGGTCGACCACCTGTCGCGGCGACAACGTGCCGGTCTCGTTTACGAATTGGTCGAGATTCGTTCCCGGCAGATATTCCATCGCGTAGTAGACGCGACCGTCGTCCGTTCGTCCGGCGCCGAGAAATTTCACGATGTGGGCGTGTTTCAGCGACTTCAGGGCACGGATTTCCGCCCGAAATCGCTTGATCGCCTGCCGATCGTGCCGCTTGTCCGCACGAATCGCTTTCAGCGCGCACCGGGTTCGCGTGCGGCGATGTTCGGCCAGGTAGACTTCCCCCATGCCGCCCTGTCCGAGCCGGCGGAGAATACGAAACGCCGGGCAGGAAAACGGCGGGCGGCGTGATTTCGTGCTTTGCATCGTGGCCGGCATAATCGTACTCCTCATTCCTCGCGGCTGTCTGACCCAATTGGCCGTTTCTCGCGAGCTTCAGGAAGTAGTCGCCCGCGCCGGCCTGTTTTCGACATCCCGCCGCGTTTTTTCGAAAATTCCACGCTTGCGGGTTCACAGCCTGCGAATGCCGGTTTGAACCTTGATGCCCGCTTCCCGTTCGCTGCATAATCGAGGGCATGCCGACTCGCACTGTGCCCGTCAATCGCGCCGCCGTGGGACTGCTCGCACTGGGGTGCCTGATGGGGGCCGTCGTCCTCACCCCTTGGACAGCGGATTCCAGTTCCATGGCCATGTTTCAAGGGGGCCTGGCCCGCGGTGGCTTGCTGGCGGGCGCCGTATGGCTGGCAATGCCGGGACGAAATCAAGAGGCCGCGTGGGCCAATTTGTCACCGAAGACCGCCGGGGGATTGCTGCTCGCTTTCGTCCTGACCATGCGGATTCCGTTGCGGATTCTTATTCCGGGGCTGCTCACCGTCGGCGTGGTGATCATCCTCTTGCGTCCCCGCCCCAAACGACGACCGACTCAAACCTTTCCAGGATGACCTGATGTTCCGCGTCACGCAGGAAATCGAATTTTGTTATGGACACCGGCTGCTGAACTATGCGGGGAAATGCCGGTATCTGCACGGCCACAACGGGCGAGCCGTCATCACGCTGGAAGGGGAGAAACTCGACGACCGCGGGATGCTGGTCGACTTTTCCGACATCAAGAAGTCGGTCGCCGGCTGGATCGACGATCAGCTCGATCATCGGATGATTCTGAACGTCGCCGACCCTGTGGTGGCGTTTCTGCAATCGCAGCACGAGCCGCTGCACCTGATCTCCGAAAACCCGACGGCGGAGAACATCGCCAAGCTGATCTATACCTACGCCCAGGGCCAGGGCTTCCCTGTAGTCGAAGTCTGCTTGTGGGAGACGTTCAAGTCGCATGCCTCGTATCGCGGCGACCGGTGACGTCTATAGCCGCAGTTGGCAAGTGTGGTCGTCTGAACGTCTGCAAACAAAAAAGCCGCGGATGTCATCCGCGGCTTTGGGAACATCCCGGAATCATGGCCAGCCTCCGTGCCGGCCGGATTCAGGGTTGCTGCCTTCTGAATAAAAAAGAACCCCTGACCGGAGCGGCTGAAACTTGTGGGGGTGTTCTGGCAGGGAGGGCTGAAGAGCAAGTTGGGTCGGCTGTCTTCAGGAAACCAAGCAGATCACAAGTTCAGAAGATCACTCAAATCGGCCAAGGGTTCGCTGGGGGTAACTTTCTGAGAAAATCCAATATGCACGACGCGTGCCGAGACACTGGAAAAATTCTTGACGAACGATTAGCCTAAGAAAATGCTTGATTCGGAGAAACTTAGGACGAATCTTGTTCTCAGCGCCGATTTTCGGCGCTGAGAACCGACGATGAATTCGGCGCTTTCAGCGCCGAAACAAGGACGAATGGATCAGTCATCGCTAATGTCTCGGCGCTTTCTCACCGCGATTGCGGGACTGGTCGTCATCTATTGCCTCTGCACATTGGCCGCGATCGCCACGGTTCCCGATTTGCGGTTACGGTTTCTCCTGGTAGATAGTCCGCCGCATTTCCTGTCTGTTCCCTCAGCTTCCGATCATCCCGGCATCGAGGTCCGCGATGCAACGGGCGCCAAATGGCGCGGCGAGCCGATCCGCCAGGGGGATCGACTGCTGACACTCGGCGACGCACCCCTCGACAATTGCCTCGACTACGCCCGCGAGATGTCGGCCTTGCGCACCGCCGAGATCAATCCCGGCGGCAAAGTCGAATTCGATTCCGAAGACCACCCGCTACCCGCCGGGTTGCCGACGCTGATTCAGGAAATCGGCACGGGGCAACGGTGGATTCGGGTGCAGTTCTGGCAAGAATCCGCGCAGCGCGTGGCGACCACGGCTTTGCTGTTGCAGCCGGCGCCGTTTGCGGAAGCAGCGCTCACATTCCTCTGGTTCCTATTGGAACTGCTGGTGTTCGTCGTGGCGTTGCTGGCGTTCTGGAGCCGGCCGTTCGACCGTTCGGCGAAATTGTTTTTCGCTCTCTGTATCGCGACGCTGGGGGCGTTCGTCGGCGGTTTTCACTGGTGGATCATGGTGGGGAGCTTCTGGCTCAGCTTGCCGTTCGTGTTCTGTGGCGTGCTGCTGCCCGTCGTCGTGTTGCACTTCTTTCTGATCTACCCCCGGCCGCAAACGATCTACCTTCAACAGCCCAAATGGCTGCTGACGGCGATTTATCTGGTTCCCGTGCTGACGCTGGGGCTGTTTCTGGTCGCGGAAGTTCGCCTGTGGTTGTGGCTCGTCGAGCCCCGTTCGCCGGAACGGTCTCAAGCCGTGCTGGCTTGGCTCGAACTGATCCGGCAAGGCATCTACTTCTATCTCGCGGTGGCGGCGATCTACTTCCTGGCGACGTTGTGCAGCCTGATCGCCGCGAGGTTTCACACGCGGAATCCTGTCGAATTGAAACAGGTGAACTTCATTCTCTGGGCCGGGCTCATCGCCACGGGCTTCATCGGGTACACGTTGATCCTGGCATACTTCGACCGCGTGCAGTTCGCGCTGGGCGGAGGCCGCGTCCCGATGTTCCTGGCGAGCCTGGTTTTCATGTTCGCCTACGCGATCGGCATCGTCCGCTTCAAGCTGACGCTCGTCAATCAGTTTGTCAGCCGCGGCATGTGGTATTACCTGCTGAGTTACGGCGCCACGACCCTGGTGGCGGCCGTGATCGCCGGCGGCGCCATGGCGATCTCCCGCCAAAGCCAGATGATGCGCTGGAATGCCCAAGCCGTGCTGGTGGCCGGCGTGATGATGACCGGCGTGGCGCTGGTATTGTGGCTGCGCGATGGCTGGCAGCGGGCGATTGACCGGCGCTTCTTCCGTGAAAAATATCGGCTGGACAAAGCGCTGCGGCGGATGAACCGAGCCGAAGGGCAACTCACCGACACGCAGTCGCTCGCCGAGCGGATGCTCACCTCGTGCCGCGACGTGCTGCAGACCGACCGGGCAGCCTTGTATCTGCGGGGCGAGAAAGCGTCCGTCTGGCGTTTGGCGTCGGCCCAGGGGAACGTGCACGGATTGCCGTATCAAGTCCCGGCGACGGAGGAATTCCTGCAAGCGCTCACCAGCGAAGGCACGGTGCAGCGGACACTCGCCGGCACGGAGACGCTGCCAATGGAGCAGACGATCTTGCGGCAGCTGCACGCCGAATTGATTCACGGCCTGGAAATGGACGGCGTGATTTCGGGCTTCGTGGCGCTCGGCGCGAAGCCCACCGGCGGGGCATATTCCGCGGAAGACCTGACGTTTCTCACGGCCCTCGGCCAGATGACGGGGGTCGCGCTGCATAATGCCAAGGTGCAGCAGGATCTGGGGCACCTGAACGAAGAACTCCGTCTGCGCGTCGAACGAATCTCGCAGCAGAAACAGCAGATCCTGATGCTGCAAACGGAACTCGCCGCGACCCGCGAAACCCCGCCGAACGAACCGGCTGCCGACTTCCAACGTGAGATGATCACCGGCAACAGCCCGGCGTTGGTCCGCGTGATGGAGACCGTCCGCAAAGTCGCCGCCAGCGAAACGACGGTCCTCTTGCGAGGGGAAAGCGGCACCGGCAAGGAACTCGTGGCCCATGTCGTCCACGAGAACAGCCCGCGGCGCAATGGCCCGCTGATCGCCGTCCACTGCGCCGCCTTGGCGCCCGGTCTCCTCGAAAGCGAATTGTTCGGTCATGTGAAGGGGGCCTTCACCGGGGCCCAGGCCGACCGGCCCGGTCGCTTCGAACTGGCGCACGGCGGCACGATCTTCCT
>CAZDGB010000311.1:0-8743 GCA_964504645.1 uncultured Planctomycetaceae bacterium
TCCGTCTGGAACGCGCACGGCACGCTCAACGGCTTGAAAGTCCTCAAGCTGCTGGGCTGCGTCAACTCGACGCTCGAATTCCATGAGCAGCATCTCGTCGTCAACGGCTGCAGTGACCTCCTGCACGAAATCTACGGCAAGACCACCGACGGCTACCACGCCCGCAGCGCCTTGGGTTTCGCTCAGATCCCGACCGGCTCTGCGGTGGAAGTCGAAGCGATCTTCGAAATCAAGGCGTAGGAATTGCCTCTCTCAGAGACGCAGAGGACGCGGAGAAAGGCAAAAGAGATCCAAGAAGGCCGTCGTGATGAGTCTTTTCTTCTCGGTTTCTTCTCTGCGACCTCTGCGTCTCTGCGTGAGATGTCTTCCTCTTTTGTTTCTCACTGCGATCTCCCACTCCGAAGACTGGCCGCAGTATCGAGGGCCGCGCGGGGATGGAACATGGCAGGGACCCAAGTTGCCGGAGGTCTGGCCGGAAGCCGGGTTGAAGCAACTCTGGAAGCAGGAGATCGGCGGCGGGTACGCGGGAATCAGCGTGGTCGGCGACCGGGTTTACACCTGCGACCGGCAGAAACCGCCCGACGAGCGCGAACGGATTCTCTGCTTCGACGCCGACACCGGGGAACTGCTCTGGAAGCACGTGTATCCGGTCGAGTACGGCAAGCTCGATTACGGCAACGGGCCGCGGGCGACGCCGACGATTCACGATGGCAAGCTCTATTCTGTCGGAACCGTCGGCGATGTTCGCTGTCTCGATGCGGTCACCGGCGAATTGTTCTGGTCGCTGCACTTCATGGAAGATTTTGCCGGCCGGTTGCCGACCTGGGGCTTCTCCGGCTCAGCCGTCATCCACGGCGATTTCTGCTATCTGTCGCCGGGCAACGCGAACGGGGCGAGCGTGATTGCGGTTCATCGGCAGACCGGCAAGGAACTGTGGCGCTCGCTATCGGACGAAGCCGGCTACGCGACGCCGATCATCTTCCGCGCCCACGACCGCGATCAACTTTTCTGTTGGACACCGTCGCATCTGCGGTGCCTCGACGCGGCGACCGGCGAGCCGTTGTGGGCGCATCCGTATGAGATCACGTATGGCGTGTCGATCGCCAAGCCGATTTTCCAGGACGGGATCGTCTTCATCGCCGGCTACTGGGACGGGGCGAAGGCGATCCAACTCGGCGACACGGCGAAATCGGCGAAACTCGCGTGGGAGGACAACAAATTTCTCCGCGGCCTGATGTCGCAGCCGCTCTACCGCGACGGGTTGTGCTACTTGCTCGACAAGAGTCACGGCCTGACATGCTTCGAACTCAAGACCGGCAAGAAACTCTGGGACGACGACAGCCGGATGACGCCCCGCGGCCGCAACCCGCACGCCTCGCTTGTCTGGCTGGGCGACAGCGACCGGGCCATCATCCTCAACGAGAACGGCGAATTGATCCTCGCGCGGTTGAACAAGGACGGCTACCACGAGACGTCGCGCACCAACATTCTCGGCTTCACCTGGGCCAGCCCGGCGTTCGCCGGTGACCGCGTCTATGCCCGCAGCGACACGGAGATTGTGTGCGTGTCGCTGGTGGGGGGGAAGTAAGAACCGCTTTGCGAATCAAAGTTTGCTTCGTCGCATCATGAGTTGGATTGCGGATTACAACAAAGACACTGCTCAGGGGCGACGTCTCGATCAAAGACGCTCCGCTGTCGCAGACCGCATCTACCGACATTGGAACCATCGCCTCGGCAAGATAGAGAACGCCTTTGCCGGGCAGATTTGGGCGTCGGTAGACATCCAGTCTGTGAAGAAGTGCCCGATCGCGATCCAACGCTATGTGGACGAGCTACGACAGTATTGCCCTGAGTGGGTCCATTTTGTGCAGTTCAAACTTTCGACGAGCGAGGAATTCGATCTTTTAGCAAGTCAGCGGTTATTGAAATCCATTCAGTTCTGCCGCAGGTTTTTGCTACATCCCGTCGTCCGCGAACAGATTCCGGACATCGTTCGGAATGCGAAATTCAATCGGTCGGTCGTATTCGAGAATATGAGTTCGCTACTGCTCGACGGCGTGCTGGCGCAGTTGCTGCTGCAAGGTTGGCCCTATCAGGAGTATTCGGGGACGGCTCTGACGGCAAAACGTAGTGGTACAAAGGTATGCCGGGCACTCTTCGGAGACCGATACAGCGACGTGGACTTCATTTATTCTGGGAATCGATGGTCAGATTGGTTCTGCGAAAACATGTGGGATAGCACGATCTTAATCGTGGATTACCGCATCCAAATAGTCTCAGCGCTGTTCACAACGGGCGACGATTGAACAAGTTCGCGACTGACAGCCTCTCGGTAACACTTTGGAAAACTGATGTCAAAGTCCTTCCTCTTCCTGGCGGCGATCATTGCATTTTCCGCGACTGCCCGCACTTCCCGCGCCCAAACCGAATTCGCCTTCGGCCCCCTCACCGATCTGCGCACCGACCACGGCCCCATGTCGTTCGGTACGGTCGTCAGCGCGGATGTTGTCTCCTGGTCGGCGCCGGACGCGATGGACTTGCTCATCGGACGATTATGGGACGGCGTCTATCTCTATCCGTCCAATGATTTGCAGACCCTCGGCGAGCCGATCAAGCTCTGCGATCAGCTGGGTCATGCGGTGCTGATGGTGGAGCCGGTTGATTGGGACGGCGACGGGCGGCAGGAGGCGATCGGCACCGACCGCGAGGGGAAGATTCTCGCCTTGAAGCTCGTCGGCAAGTATCCGAACCTGAAACTTGAAGCGGCCCAGGACCCGCTGCGGACGGCGGACGGCACGGAGTTCAACATTCCATTCGTCAATCCGAAGTATCGCAACGCTGAGAAACCCGAAACGCTGTGGCCGGAAGGATTCAACTACACGTATCCGACGCTTTACGCTCCGAAGGGGGAGAAGTCGGCGAGCCTCATCATCGGCGACTGGGGCGGCGAACTCTGGTTCCTGCCGCAGACGGGCGTGAAGGACGGCGTGCCGATTTACACCGGGAAGGAATATGCGAAACGCAGCGGCAAGGTTTTCGCGCGGCCACAGCATCTGCTGGCGGACGAGCAAGGTCGGACGCTGCTGATGGGTCAGGCGAAGGAATACGACCACGTCTATCCCGGCGGCGCGTCGCGGCCCGTGATGTACCGCAACGCGGCGACGAACTCCGACGACCTGATCGTCCTGTGCGGCATGATCGGAAACGAACTGCGATATCTGCAGCGCGTGAAGTCGGGGCCGGAGGGCGAGCCGATTTTCAAAGACCTCGGCGAGTTCCAGATCGATGATCTGCCGGACGCCGGATACGATCCCTACAACTATCACGCCGTGCTGGCGACGTTCGGCGACGCAACGTGGCCCGACTTGCTCTTCAGCCGCGGCTGCGACATTGCCGTCTGCTGGAACCAGCGCGTCGCGGGAGCGGTGCCGAAGTTCCGATTCAGCCGCTGGATCGCCGGCGACGACGTGCCGACGCGGGGCTACAACTTCACGGAAATCCTCACCGACGACGACGGCCGGCGGTATCTGCTCGAAAATGACACCACGTGTCACTTCCGCGAGTTGATCACAAAGGACGGCGACGTGCGGCTGTCGTCGCGGCGTTCTCCGCTCTACGACCAGCACGGCGAATTCCGCGTCGACGGCGAGACCGACGCCCAGCACGTCGAGAAGTGGGGCTTCCATCGCGCGGCGTTGTGGGACTACGACGGCAGCGGCCGGCAGCATCTGATCGTCGGGACCGATAAGGGTTGGCTCTACCTGTTGCGCTCCGAATCGCCGCTCGGCAAGGACGGACGCTTCGAATTCCGTTCGTTTGGGCCGCTCAGGGATGCCGACGGCCACGTAATCCGCATCCATCACCGGGTGGTCGCCGCGCCGCTTGATCTCGACGCCGACGGCCGTCTCGATCTCGTATTGGCTGGGGCCACGTATGGCGCCGGCGACCCGCAGCCGGGCAGCGGAATTTATTACGTCCTCAATCGGGGCGAACAAGCCGACCACACGCCAATCCTCTCGCCGCCGACGCGCCTGGAAACTCGCGGACACGTCCATCCCGACTTCAAGAACCTGCACGGCCAGTTGCAGTCGCTAGATTTGCTCCACAACGGCGAGCGAGTGATCGTCATCAGCACCCAGCAGGGGGACAACTTCCGCGGCTACGTCTATCGCCCGGTGAAAGACGGCGTCGCGCTGGAGCACACCGGCTACGTTTTGCCGCCGATCTCCATCGAAGAGCGGCTGCTCGATCTCGACGGCGACGGACAGTGGGAGTACATCCGCAGCGGCGGAGAGTCGCTGATCGCCAAATACGCGAAGCTGCGGATCACTCGGAAGCCGTAGTCTTCTGCATCACTTCCCGCCGTCCGGTTTCGCCTGCATCTCGCGCAGCTGCTTCCAGCTTATGACCTCGATGCCGAGCCGCTTGATCTCGGCCATCACTTCGGGGTCGGTGAAGATGCGGCGGTCGCCGTCGCGGTTGGCGTGGCTGTTGGTGATTGCCTTGAGCTCGTCGTTGTCGACGCCGCAGTGGATGATCAGCTCGCTGACGCCCGGCTTCAATTCCCGCAAGACTTCGAGATAGTTCTCGCGCCGCATCTCGTGCGTGTCGCCGCCGTAAAACTGCGACAGCGAATCGAGCAGCGGCAGGCGTTTGTCGGCGAGCATCCGCGAGAGTTCGCCGCTGCGTTCCGCCAAAGCGGGGTACTCTTTCGCAACGCGTTCATCGATCTGGCGCAGAAACAGCACCGGGAGATCGAATTCGAGCCCCATCCGCACGTAGACATCCACCAGGTCGGGCCGGCTGACGAGCGCTCCCATGTGTGTGTCGAGATGCGTGACCGGCACGCCAAAGTCGAGCGCCCGCTGGATCTGTGCCCGCAGCTCGACCTCTACCTCGGCGGCCTTCGCTTTCGCGGCGACTTCCGGCACGCTCCGCGGCAGATAACCGTCCTTATCGAGCAAGCTCGGCACCTGGTCCTTCGGCGACACGGGCCCCCAACGGTAGACCTGCCACTCGGAATTCAGCGTGAGATGAATGCCAAAATCCTTCGCGGGATGCTCCTTGGCATACTTGGCGATTTCTGGAAACCACGGGCAAGGAACCATGATGCTGGCCGACGAGACGCAGCCCTGCTCCATCGCCTCGATCGTGCCAACATTCACCGCATGCGACATTCCCGCGTCATCTGCGTGAATGACCAGGTACTTCTTGCCGTCGCTGTCGCCGGCGGCCAGCGCAGCGGAAAGCATCACGATCACGAGCGGAGACATACGCTTCCTTCCGAGACCAAATCACGAGCGAGCGAAATAGCCCACGGCCTCCAAACAAACAGCCCGGCTTGGCTAAGCGCCAGCCGGGCTGTGCCGTTTCAACCATCCGTTCGCTACACGTGCAGGTGCAGCTTCTGCTTGCCGCGGCGTTGTTCCTGCCAGTACCAGTGGCCGAGGAACCGCAGCTTGCCGGTCTCGCCGGGGAGTTCGATGAACAGGAACGGGTCGCAGGGAATGATCGTCAACGGCGCGATGAGCAGCGGGGCGATGCTGATAATCTTGATGCCGTCGAGCAGCACCGGCGCGGTGCCGGCCATGATCGGGGCCATTCCTTCCAGCTTGTAAATCTGGTCGGAGAGGAAGTCCTGAGTCGCGTTGATCGACGCCGACGTTTGCTCGGTCGCGAAGCCAAGCATCGTCGTGTGCTCGGGAATCTTGGTGAACGACCGGCCGTGGCGGCAGAATTCCGACGACGCCCGAATCTGCGCCCGGTTCCGGTTGCGCACGTCGCGCTTGGCCCGGCGGAAATACTCCCGGCAGCCTTGCACCGACTCGACCGCGCTCTTGCGGCAGGCGCGGGCGAACCGCCACGCCGCGTACGGCAGTTTGCGGACTTCGTTCGCCGCGCGGTACAGCTGGCGCCAACGCAAAGCACTTTTCTGGGCGGCGGCGACGCGGCGCTGGGCCTCCTCGCGAACTTGTGCCGCCGTCATCGGAATCGGCAGGCCGTCGGCGTTGTTTTCGTCGCTGAACAGCGGCACGGCGTACCACACCGTCGATTCCGGATGGACTTCGATCGCCTGAGAGAGGACGTCCAGTATTTCTGGCGGCGGATTGTCGGGAATCTGGCTGGGATCGCGCGTCAGCGTCATCACCAGATCGCTGTGCCCGTCGATCCACAGCGATTTCTCGATGAGATGCACGACCCGATATTCTTCCTGCCAGTCGCGGCGTTCGGCAAGAACCTGGGCCACGAACGCGTCGTCGCGAATCTGCTGCGGTGTGCCGCAGATCGCTAGCGTCGCCGCGAACGGCCCGATGCATTCCGGCCGCAGAATGTGCAGCGTGTCCCGCGCGAGCCCTTGCACGCCGAAGGGCGAATCGTCTTCCATCACGGCGCGGCGGATGTCGGACGGACGAATGAAATCGGGTAGAGACGCCGGACGATTCAGAGTCACAGCCATGGCGAACGGCCTTTCCAGAGTGGAACACTCATTGAGATTGGAACAGGGCTCGACTGCCATTCTGAGACGCCGCGGGGAGAACGTCAAGCGGTTTCTCGCGGAGATCGAACGAACCGCCAATGCTCGGCTTTCGTTTTAGAAAGCTGGGATCAGTGCGCTGGGACCGGCCGTTCATTCTGCGGCTCTTCGGTGCGGGCCGCGCGCCAGTCGGTGAACGCCTGGATGACGTAGTAGAACACCGGCGTCAGGAAGATGCCGAACATCGTCACGCCGAGCATACCCCAGAAGACCGCCGTGCCGAGCGTCCGCCGCATTTCCGCGCCGGCGCCCTGGCCGATCATCAGCGGCACCACGCCGAGGATGAACGCGAACGACGTCATGATGATGGGCCGCAAGCGCAGGCGGCAGGCATCGAGCGTCGCCTGGCGGCGGTCGACGCCGGAATCGTGCCGGGTGCGGGCGAACTCCACGATGAGGATCGCGTTCTTGCACGCCAAGCCGACGAGCACCACGAACCCGATCTGCGTGAAGACATTCACGTCGAGGTTCGCCCACTTCACGCCGGCCAGCGAGCAGAGCAAGCACATCGGCACGACGAGAATCACCGCGGCGGGGAGCGCCCAGCTTTCGTACTGCGCGGCGAGCACCAGGAACACCAGCACCACCGACAACACGAAGGCGTACATCGCTGTGCTGCCCGCCTGCAATTGCAGGTACGCCAGTTCGGTCCACTCGGCCCGCATGGACGGGAGCAGATTTTTATCGGCGACGTCCCGCATCAATTGGATCGCCTGCCCCGAACTGGTTCCTGGCGCGGCGTCTAGGTTGATGATCGCTGACGGATACAAATTGTACCGCACGATCATCACCGGGCCGCTCGTTTCGATCGGCGTGGCGACGGCGGCAAGCGGCACCATCTGGCCCTCGTCGTTGCGGACTTTGAGCCGCTTCAAGTCGTCGATCTGCATCCGGTAATCGGCCCCGGCTTGCACGTTCACCTGCCACGTCCGCCCGAAGCGGTTGAAGTCGTTCACGTACAGCGAGCCGAAGTGGGCCTGCAGCGTGTTGAACAGCTCCGCGATGTTCACGCCGCGCGATTTCGCCGCGTAACGGTCGATATCGAGGTGCAGCCACGGTGTATCGGCGCGGAAACTCGTGAAGAGCGACGCCAGGCCCGGTGTCTGTGTTCCTTCGTCGACAATCTGCTGGCTGACCTGCTGCAATGCCTTCAGCCCATTGTCGCCGCGGTCTTCCACGACCAGCTTGAAGCCCCCCGCCGTGCCGAGGCCTTCGATTGGCGGCGCGCCGAGCACGTAGACGATGGCCTCCGGAATTTCGTGATCGAGAACATCCTTGACGTGCGCGGCGATCCGGTCGGCCGTCTCGTTGTGATGCGCCCGGTCGTGGAATTCGTCGAGCATTAGATAGAACGACCCGAAGTTCGGCGCGTTCGCGCCGAGCAGCAGTGACTGCCCCGCGATGCCGACGGTGTGCGCCACGCCCGGCATTTCGCGGACGGCATGCTCCACGCGGTGCATCACTTCGCTGGTCCGGTCGAGCGACGCGGAATCGGGCAATTGGACGTTGACCAGCAGATAACCTTTGTCCTGCGCGGGAATGAAGCCGGTCGGCGTGGTGTCGAACAGGTACCACGTGGCGTACATCAGGCCGCCGTAGCCGATCAGCACGAACAGGTTCGCCCGCATCAACCCGCCGACGGTCGCCACGTAGCCTTCCGTCGTGACGTTGAAGACCCGGTTGAACGCCCCGAAGAACCACGCCAGACCGCGGTTGAACCACTTCGCCGTCATCCAGGCGACGATCAGCCCGAGCGCGGCGCCGACCAGACGCACGACCAACATTTGATTCTCGGCGAACTGGTCCGCCAGAAACTCGTGCGTCAGGAAATCGCCGAGCCAAGCCCCGGCGATGAGCAGAGCCAAGCGCGGCAGCGGTTCATGAAAACCGTCTTTCCGCGGCTTGAGCAGCAGCACGGCGAGGGCTGGGCTGAGCGTCAGCGAGTTGAACGCCGAGATCACCGTCGAAATGGCGATCGTCAGCGCGAACTGCTGGAAAAATCGACCGAGAATGCCGCTGATGAACACGCACGGCACGAACACCGCGCTGAGCACGAGCGCCACGGCGATCACCGGGCCGGAGACTTCGTCCATCGCCTGAATGGCCGCGTCGCGGGGCGATTTGCCGTGTTCGATATGATGTTCGATCGCCTCGACCACCACGATGGCATCGTCGACGACAATGCCGATCGCCAGCACCAGGGCCAGC
>CAZDGB010000312.1:0-8536 GCA_964504645.1 uncultured Planctomycetaceae bacterium
CATTTCCACGAAGTCGGAACCCGACAGTCCGAAGAACGGCACGCCGGCTTCGCCTGCCACGGCTTTCGCGAGCAACGTCTTGCCGGTTCCAGGCGGACCGACGAGCAAGACGCCGCGCGGAATGCGGCCGCCGAGCGCCTGGTATTTGCCGGGATTCCGCAGGAATTCGACGATTTCGCGGAGCTCTTCCACGGCCTCGTCGATGCCCGCGACGTCGTTGAACGTGATGCCGAGATCTTCCTGGGCGTAGAGCCGGCCGCGGCTGCGGCCGAACGACATCGCCGTCCCCGGCCCGCCGATCCGACGGAACAGGAACAGGAAGAACAGCAAGAACATCACCGGCACGATCAGAAAATAGGCCAACTGCTGCCACGCCGGCGGCTCTTCCACCGACGTGTACGGGATGCTTTTGTCCTCAATGAGGTCGAGCAGTTTCGCCCGGCTGGCATCGGGCAAGCCGAGCACCGGCACTGTGAAATGCTTGATCGTTTTCTTGTCATCCACGGCGGCCGTCGCCGGCTGGTCCTGGAACGTAATCGCCGAGGGGCTGACCTTCATCTCGTGGACGTTCGTCGGACCGAAGGTCTTGTCCTGCATCTTCTTCTTGAAATCGCTGACAGCGAGCGTTTCGCCGCGGCGATTGCGGTTGCTGAAGGAGAAGATGATCGCCGCGAGGACGATGCCGATCATCAAGTACCAGAAGAGATTCCCCGAAGGCCCGCGGTCGGACTTGCGGGCCGGTCGTTTGGGGGCGGGTTCAGAAGGCTCCGCTGGAGAGCGGTTGTCGCTGTCGGTCATAACGTCACAAACTCAAGTGAGGCAAGAAGATTAAACGCTCGTCTGGGAACTTTATGCCAGCGAGCGGGCGGGGTCAACCCGGGTGTAGGAAGATCACCACGTCCGTCCCGGCATAAAGCGCCGTCGCCTGAATGCAGGGACGCCGATTTCAGTTGCTTCTGGATTGTCAAAGAGCGCGGTGTGCGGCGAGCCGTTCCTCAACCAACCGGTCGGTGTTGCGCGACAAACGATTGCAAACAGCCGTCTCGCGACGAGCCGCCGCGCGCCGATTTTTGCGCACTTTTTGGCCGCTGGATGGCTGCGGAGTGGCTGCTGATGGTCGCCGCGTGGCTGCTGGCGCGCAGTAAGCGGCAACAAATTAGCGATGGCTGATGTGTGTTTGGTTGCGTCGGCAACCTGGGCAACCGACTCGAACATTGGGCGTACGGGGGGGGTCTGCGCAGATTCAGTTTCAAAACACGCAGTCGAAAAACGGCCTTCGCGCGGCGAAAACTCGCCTCCCCATTCCGTGGGATGTTGCGCGACAAGTTGTTGAGGAAGTCGACCAGCGATCCATTCCGAGTCGCCAAGGTCCGAATCGCAGGTTCCTTATCGACTACGCCAGCGGATGCATTTGATCGCTAACGCGCATTCCTTTTAACTGTAGCGATAACCATAGTGGCGGAAGTGGTTGCGGCATTCGGGTTCGTCGAAGGATTGGCTGAGGTCTCCGCTGGGGTTCCACAGCGCATCGACTACCAAGAATTGACATTGGAGTGCCGGTGGGATGACCGACCAATACACCGCCATGCTTCGTGAGATCATCGATCAAGGGCGCGACATCGATTCCGCCCTCGGCGAACTAAGACACAACGGAGCGACGCCGATCGATTGCATCAAGGCGATACGAGAAGACCACGGCGTCAATCTCGGCGAGGCCAAAAGAATCTTTGCCGAGTCGTCAGCTTGGAGCGACTTACGCGAGTCGCATGACGCGTTCATCGACGAATTATTGAGAGGGATGGACGACGCGGAATAGCTTCACCGCACTTGGGAAGGCTCGGGCCATGAACGTCATTCCCTAGGGTGGAAGTCGAGGAACGCCCCAGCCACCCGTTGTCTGGCTCAGCGTCCCTTCCGTTTCGGCTGTGCCTTCAGTTCCGGGATGTCGAAATTGAATTCGCCGCCGGCGTCGGTCACGGTGGTCGGGTTTTTGTCGGAGAGGGCCACGTTGTATTCCGGCGGCACGAATTGCACGCCCAATTCGCTCGGCGGCTTTGGAGCGGTCTCGCCCGTCTGATCCGGCAGCGGCGAACCGTCCTCCTGCTTGTAAAGCGAGAACGAGACCAGGTAGTCGCCCGGTTCCAAGCCGCGTTGGTTGCTTGAGAACTTCATCACGTAGTTGCCGTTGTCGTCGGTGATGGCCTCGCGCATGTTCAAGTTCGTGTTCGGCTTCGGGAAGAACTTCACAATCCCTTGGGGAAACGGCTCCGAGCCGCCGACCGTGACGCGGCCTTTCACCGTGGCCAATTTCGGACCGTCGCCGCCGCCGCAACCGACGGCGAACAGCAGCGCGAACACGGAAGTGCAGCGAATCACAACGGAGGGAGTGAACATCTTTGCGACTCTATGGAGGATGGTTTTATGGTCACGCCGCTTCGTTGGAGTCCCGGCTTCAGCCGGTCTTTGCTTGGATTTCAAATCCTAAAGACCGGCTAAAGCCGGGACTCCAACGACAAAGCCAAGCCTGGTTGGAGCCAGGCTTGGCCTCGCGTTGATTGCGCGGACACGTCGATCAGTACTCGCCGACCACGTAGCCTTCGGCACGGGCGCACAGGTTGCGGATGATGAGGAAGGACGTGTTTTCGGAGATGAACTTCACGGTGCCGTCGCCCATCAGGGCGTGCGCGCCGCCGACGTGTAGGCTGAACGGCTCGCTAGTCGGGCCGCAGTTGTTGGTGGTCCAGGGGCAGATGCCGACCGGACCGCCGGTCGGCGTCTTGTTGTTGTTGATCAACTGGCCGCGGTTGGCCGGCGGGCCGTTGACGCCGCCGCCGCTGTCCGGGTCGGCCCAGCGGCCGATCGCCGCCAGCCCGGAGGAGGTGCCGGACGGAGACTGCGTGGTGTCGGTGCCGGGGTAGGTGTAGAGGCCGTTGACGCCGTTGTCGACGGCGCCCAGCGTGTAGCCGGCGGGATCGTCGAACGACGCATTCCGACCGGCGGATTCGAACACGGCGATCGTGTTGCTGGTGCCGTCGGTGCAGGAAGCGATCGTATTCCAGCGGCCGAGCAGCGAATCGATGTCGCCGCCGTAAATGCCGGCGGAAATCGCGTACCAGGCGGTCAAGGAGTATTGATTGCCGTCGTCTCCCACGTCGGTGTAGGCGACGGGCATGTAGTCGACGAGGCCGTATCCCAGCGATTCAGAGGGCGTGTTGCCGTTGCTCGGGCACAGGAACGCGGGGATTTTCGTCTGGGCGACGCCGCGGTTGGTAGAGAACGTCACGTCGGTGTAATGAAAGTTCTGGTTATAGACGTTGTACGCCGGCGCCTGGTCGATATACGGCAGCACCTGCATGAACATCGACGTCGGCGTGAAGGCCCGGTAGTAGGTCGAGTTGCGGCTGGTGTATTCGCCGGCGGACGGGAACTTCGTGAACGTCGATTCGTAGTTGAAGATCGCCAGGCCGAGCTGCTTCAAGTTATTCTTGCATTGCGTGCGGCGGGCCGCTTCGCGCGCCTGCTGCACGGCGGGCAAGAGGAGCGCGATCAAAATCGCGATGATCGCGATCACGACCAGCAGCTCGATGAGGGTGAATCCGCGGCTGCGCGAACCGCGACGGACGGGAACTTGCATCGTTTTCCACTCCCTGAAGTAAAGCCTGGTTGCTTCGCGAACAATTCGCGAACTCTTTGAGCCGCGCGATTCGCCGAGCGCCGGGGCGCGCCGCGTTATGCCGACCAATCGAACTCGATTGCCGGCTGCGAAACTCGATTGTTAACGGCTCTTCACTCTTTGAACCCGCGAGCTTCTCACGAGTTCCGGTAGAGATGATTAAATCGTAGAAAGGAAGTCGACAAAGAAAAGTGAGAAAGCGGAAGACTTTACAGACTCGTAACGAACTCACGTCTCGCGCGCAATCGTGTTATTGTCTGACGTTCTGCGCATGCATTGTGAGTTTTTATTCATGTCCGATTTGTTCGCGGTGTTGGTGGATTTGACGAGGGTGTTTGTCAGACTTAACGATATCAGCGCGCTGTCGGAACGCCGCAGCCGTGTCCGTCGCGAGAGGGCCATCAGACGCTGCGGGATCACTCCGGCGATGAAAGCGCGCGTTGCCGATCACCTGTGGACGTTGGAAGAGATGATCGGGCTGATCGATATGTTCAAGATTTAGAATGGAATTCGATGGATGGCATGATTCTCAAAAACGGCCAATTTGTGGCGGATGTGCGAGTCACGCTGGTCTCAACAGTGCGCAACTCGGAACGACCGGGACTGGGAGGACGCTTCGAGACCGCGGAGGGCGAGTATGTCGAGCCGGGCAATTACACTCTCAAACTCGCGGACGGGCGAAGTGCCAGAATCCTGGTCGATCCGCCGGGCGAATTTCTGTTTGATGGCAGGCCGTTGCAGTGATTTTTATTTTCGTTCAAACTGAGCCACTACTGAACCGTCCAATTTCAAAAATCCTGCTGGCAGTCGCGGCGGATTTTTGCTAATCTTTGAGGCTCGATTTTTCGCGGACGAGTAGCAGAAGGACTCAAAATCATGGCCAAGAATCAACGCAAGGTGAACCGCGCCAATCATGGCAAGCGGCCGGCGAGCTCCAAGGCGCGTAAGGCAAAGCGGAGCAAGCTGAAGTTCTGACGTTTCACACAGGCGGACGCGTCATGGACGCCGACACGTCGAGCTGACGCTTCGACGCTCGCCTGGACAGTGTCGCGAACGAAATACAGTGTCGCAAACGAAACCCGGCTCGGCAGCGAGCCGGGTTTTTGCGTTATGCGGCCACCGATTTCTGGCTCCACCATTTGTCGCGGGGGATGAGGCCCAGCGCGATCAGGGGGAGTTGGGTGAACGTCAGGATGCAGAACAGCGTGAAGATGCGGCGGTCGAAGCCGTAGGAGTGGAGGCCGACGCTCAGCGCGTTCACGCCGAACCACGACCAGCTCACCACGATGTTCCCCGCGACGGCGAGGACGGCCAGGCCGCGCTCCTTCACCATGCCGCCCCAGCGGGCGTGCAGCGCCAGCGCGTTCCACAGGACGATCATCAAAGCGCCGTTCTCTTTCGGATCCCAGCCCCAGAAGCGGCCCCAGGAATCGTCGGCCCACAAGCCGCCGAGGACCGTGCCGACGAAACTGAAGAAGATCGAGAAGCAGAGCGTGCCGTACGTCATGCGGTTGAGGTCTTTCGACAATTGCGGCGTGAGATACGGCGTGCAGAGGCCGACGAGAATATAGATCAGCCCGAACAGCCCGGCGAGATACGTCGTCGCGTAACCGAGCGTGATGCACGTCACATGGGTCGCCAGCCAGAACTGGGTATCGAGGACGGCCTGCATCACGCTGAACGTGTCGCTGCCATCGGATTCCAAACGCCACGCGATGAGCAACGTCGAATACCCGGCGACGGTGGCGACGACGTTGCCGAAGCCGACGCGGAACACGGCTTCCAGCACGAGGCCCAGCACCACGCAGCCCCAGCCGATGAAGACGGCGGAGGAATACAGGTTCGTCACCGGCGGCCGGCCGGAGATGTACATGCGGGAGATCAAGGCGACCGTGTGGATGATCAGGGCGAAGGCGGTGAGAGAGAACGCGGTTCGGCCCGCCAAGCGCAATCCCGCGGGCCAGTTGAACGCGAGGCAGAGCCAGCCAATTGCGGCGATCACGAACGCGACAACGTACAACCCGATGGCGAGCGTCATCGGTTGGACGCGGTTGAAGTACGATTCGAAATCGATGCGCTGCAGATTCACTTCGGCGGGCGTCTGTTTGGCGTAGAGCGTGTGCAGTTTTTCAACTTCGCTGTTGAACTCGTCGGCCGCCTGAGAGCGACGGCGTTCGCGGTCCACCGATGATTCCCCGTCGACGGACGTGTTGCCGCGGGCGTAGGCGGAGTAGATTTTCTCCCACGATTCCTCGAACTCGTTCGCCGGCTGCTTCAATGCCTTTTTGCGGAAGTTCTCGAGCCAGGCGGAGGCGAACGTTTCCCATTCCTCTTTGTCGTTCATCGGTGGAATGGCGAGCGGCGGATGCTGCTTCTTGAGCGCCTTCTGCATTTCCATGTTCATCATGAACTGCTGGATGATCGCTTCGCCTCCGCCTTCGACGTCGAGACGCGGCTCGGTGAACGACTGGAAGAGCTTGTCGACGACGCTGAGCTTCTCCCGCAGTTCGATGATCTTCTGCTGATAGAGGCTTTGATCGACGCCGGCGATCTTCGACGCGGCGTCGGCTTCCTTCATCAGCTTGGGGACCGACGGGAAGACTTCGGACAGGCTGTAGCGGAAGCCTTCGCGGCGTTCCAACCCGAGCAGTTCCTGGACTTCGAGGTTCTCGATGCGGATCACGTGATGCTGGCCGCCGAGCGACGGGACGGCCATCAGGTCGAGGAACCATTTTACGGCGGGCTGGCGTTTCTCGTGGGCATCTTTGAACGACGCCTTGCCGGAGACCGCCAGCAGCGAGTGCCGGGCCAGCGTGTCGACCGGCTTGGCGCGGCCGTCGGCGACGATGGGAATCTCGCCGAAGCGGTACAGATCGAACTGGCCGGCTTTCGATACGGGCACGCGGGCCTGCATCGCCGTGCCGATGGCCGCAAGGGCAACGACGGCCGCGGGAAGGAGCCAACCGGCTGGGCCGAGTGAGGGCTGCGAACTCGCCAGCGAGATGGCGGGCTTGGCCGCGCGGCGGCGCGGGTCGTGGATGGCGACTTCCGTCTCGACCGCGGGCTCGCCGAGATGTTCGCTCCGACCGGCTTTTTGCAGAAACCGCATCAGCGTCATGCCGAAATGGGCCAGCATGCCGATGGCGACGATCATGCAACTGACGTAGGGAATCATCCAGCCGGTGTTGGTGACGACGGCGAGCGTGGTCGTTTCCTCGCCGGTCCGCAGGTCCTTGTTGTAGCCGCTCTGGTAAAACGTCTCGCCGGCGAAGCGCAGCGGGTTGTTCATCCAAATCTTCACGTCGCGGTCGTGGACGTTACGGGCCGCGTCGTTGAGGACGACGTCCGACGAGTAGTCGCGCGGCGTGCTGGTGCCGACGTAGTCGACCTTCCTGACGTCTTTCAGCGTGACGGCGTAGGGCTTGTACGTCCGCTTGAAACGCAGGCCGACGCGGTACGTTTTGTCGCCAACGGTGACGTCCTGCGGATTGAGTTCGAGGCCGAAGAGGTACGTGCCGAGTTCTTCCTTGCCGTCGGGCGACGTGAGCTTCACGTACATTGCGGGGAGATCGAGCTTCCCGGACGTGCTGACGCCGGAGACTTGCGGGATTTCATCGAACGTGGCGACGCGGCCGACGCCTTTGGTGCCGGTGGGAGTTTCATCGGATTTGAGATCGCGGATGTTGGAGTTCACCGCCAGCTTCACGACTTCCAGACGGAATGGCAATTGGGCGTCGGCAATCGGCACATGCGATTTGAACGACTGCTGGAACGCGGCTCGCGGGACAACGAGGACGCGGTCTTCCTTCTCGTCTGCGGGATCGATCACCGCCAGTTCCCAGGTGCGGATGTCGTGGACGAAGTTGACGGTTTCCCCTTCGGCGATCGGCATCTGGCCTTCGACGGCGAGAACCCCCACCAGGAGTTCGCCGAACATCATCAACCCGACGCCGCCGTGCAAAAGCACGATGCCGGCCCGCTTGCCGAAGACGAGCCAGCACCCGCCGAGGAGCACCAGCCCGGCGACGGAGCCTTTGCTGAGTTGCCACAAAATCCGCATCGCCGAGTCGCCGAAGCGGACTTGCGTGACTTGATAGATCAGCCCGCCGGCAGCGAGCAGCCCGACCGTGAGCAGCAAGAGCATGAGGAGATGCGGCAAGCCGCGCGACTTCTGGTTGAACGCCAGCCACGACTTTGTCAGCAGCCAGCCAAGACCCAGCCAACTGGCGGCGAGCAGGCCGCGAATGACGAGCCAGAGCGAATCGTAGAGTTGCGATGCATCCTGCTGCACGCCGTCCTTGCTGGCGCCGTATTGGACGACAAGCCACGTCAAGACGCCGCCGACCGCGATCACGCCGAGGCCGACGGCGAGGCGCAGACCGCGGGCGTGGACCTGGAAGCGCACGAGATGCGCGGCGACGAGGTTCAAAGCCATCACCGCGCCGATCATCCAGCCGCCAGGGAAGGGGATGACGAACCAATCGGGGAACGTCGGCCGCAGCGACGCGGGGAAGAACGTCGGCGGAAAGAAGATGTGCGGTTCGATCCACGCGATCGGAGCGCGGAAGTAAATACGGATCACATCCCAAATATCGCGGTCGACCTGGGCCAGTGTGCCGGCGAGCACGATGAAAATCGCGAAGGCGAAGAGCGCCACCGTCAGCTTCAGCGACGCGAGCGGCTCCAGCACGAGCGCCCCGAACTGCGACCAGGTCAGCGCAGGACTCCGGACGTTCTCGGTTTCATTCCAGGTGAGTGGGGCGGACATGGGATGCTCTTTTTGTAGGGTGGGGGGGGGGGGGGGGGGCCCCCCCCCACCCCCCGCCACAACGAGGGGGGGCGCCCCCCCCCCCCCCCCACCAA
>CAZDGB010000313.1:0-8518 GCA_964504645.1 uncultured Planctomycetaceae bacterium
GAAGGTCGTCACGCTCGATCCGCAGTCGTCGATTGCCGAGGCGCTTGCCGTGCGCGGCGAGACGTTAATCGCCGTCGGCAGCAACGACGAGATTCTGAAGCTCGCCGGCGATGGGACGAAACGCATCGACGCCGGCGGCAAATGCGTGATTCCCGGCTTGATCGATTCGCACGTCCATCCGGCCGGCGCGGCGGTCTACGAGTTCGATCATCCCGTGCCGGAGATGGACACCGTCGCAGACGTATTGCAGCACATCGCCCAGCGGGCTGAAACGCTCCCGGCCGGCGAATGGATTCTCGTCAGCCAAGTCTTCATCACGCGCTTGCGCGACCAGCGCTATCCGACGCGGGCCGAACTCGATCGCGTCGCGCCGAAACATCCCGTCAAGTTTCAAACCGGTCCCGATTGCGCGGTGAACTCGCTGGCGCTGAAACTCAGCGGCATCGACAAAAACTTCGAGTTGCCGCCCGGCGACCGCGGCCTCATTGAACGGGACGAGACCGGCGAACCGACCGGAATCTTGCGGAACGCGTCGCAGCACATCAAAGCGAAGTCGCCCGACAAGTCGCCGACGACGGATGAACAACGCGAACAATTGCGGCTGCTGCTGGCCGACTACAACTCCGTCGGATTGACCAGCATCGCCGACCGCGGCGCGTCGGAGTCGGCCATCGCCCGTTATCAGGAACTGCACGAGAAAAATGAACTCACCTGCCGCGTCTTCTGTTCGTACTTTGTCGGCGGGCAGCAGGCCGTGGAAGAGATCGAGCAGGCCATCCAGAAGGCCGCCGACCATCCGCTGCATGCGGAGAATCGCTGGATCTGGGTCCGTGGCGTGAAAGCGATGCTCGACGGCGGCATGCTCACCGGCAGCGCTTACATGCAGAAGCCGTGGGGCGTCAGCGACATCTATTCCATCCGCGACCCCGAGTACCGTGGCATCCGCTTCATTCCGCAAGAGAAACTGGAACGCATCGCCCGCTACGCCCTTGAGCGCGACCTGCAATTCACGGCCCACTCCGTCGGCGACGGGGCCGTGCAGGCGCTCGTTGACGCCTACGCCGCGATCAACGAGACGCTCCCCGTGAAACCGCAGCGGCCGTGCATCACGCACTGCAACTTCATGTCGGCGGAGATCATCGCCCAGATGAAAACCCTCGGCGTCGTCGCCGACCTGCAACCGGCGTGGCTCTGGCTCGATGGAGCGACGCTCGACAAACACTTCGGTCGCGACCGCCTCGCCTTCTTCCAGCCCTACCGCACGCTGTTCGACCAGGGCGTGATCGTCGGCGGCGGTTCGGACCACATGCAGAAGATCGGCAGCAAACGCTCGGTCAACCCGTACAACCCGTTCCTCGGCATGTGGACCACGATCACCCGCCAGCCTCGCCGCCTGGACACCCCGCTGCATGCGGAACAACGCCTCACCCGCGAAGAAGCCCTGCGGCTCTACACGATCAACAACGCGTTCCTAACATTCGAGGAACAACACAAGGGTTCGCTCGAACCCGGCAAGCTCGCCGACTTCGTGATTCTGAACGCTGACATTCTGACCTGCCCGGAAGACGCGATCGCCGACCTCACCGTGGCGGCGACGTATGTGGGCGGGAGGAAGGTCTATCCGCGGGAGTGAAGGCGAAATGCACACGGCGAGTGGCAGGACCCAGCGTTTGACTCTGAACAAATGACTGGTAATGATCAGTTCGACTAGGTTCCCCAGGGAGAAGAGAGCGGAACTCTGATCTTCGCTGATTCAAATCAGTGGAGATCAGCGGAAATCAGCGTTCCCCCCTGATTGGTCAGGCGTCATGTTTCCCTGAAAGAGAATGCCATGTTCCAGGAAGAAGGTTACCGCCTGATGGGGGCGGCGTTCGAGGTCTACAACCAGTTGGGTTACGGCATGGCGGAGGAAATTTACCAGCAAAGTCTGGAGATCGAACTGGAGCTGCGCGGGATTCCGTTTGTCACGAAGCGCGAGTTGAACGTCTTTTACAAAGGCCGGCAACTGGCGACCTGCTACCGGCCCGATTTGATGGTCTTTCAGGCCGTCGTCGTCGAATTGAAAGCCGTCTGCGAACTCGCCTCCGAACACGAGGCACAACTCTTCAATTACATGCGTGTCGCCCGGCAACCGGTCGGCTATGTGCTCAACTTCGGCCGTAAAGGGGAGTTGCAATGGAAGCGATTCATCCTCTCGGACCTGCACACGGCCGGTTCGATCCAGCGGCCTGGCGGGTTGGAACACTCATCTGCGCTGATCGACACTGATTAAAATCCTTAGCGACGTGGGGCGGGGCGTAAGCCTTGGTCACGCGGTACGCCCCGGCACCCGATGGGAATGACTGGCATCGTTTTCAAAGCCGCGGTTAGTCGAACACGCGTTCAATTGAGGATGTGCCTTCGCACAAACCGTCGAGGGAGTCGGGGTCGACAGGCACGCCGCGCTCGGCGATTCTTAAGAGTTCCTCGATGACATCTATCGACATCGCCCTGCGCGACGGATGCACCCAAATCATCCGTAAACAGGCAGATCGATTGTCCTTGCAAAGGACATCAACATCAAAATTGTATTTAACAGACCAACGCCCAATGGTTCCATACGTCCGGTTTCCGATGACATTCAGCACGTCCCGCGTCTGTTTCTCGTCCAGGGAGAAAGCCATTTTTCGATCGTTGTATCTAACAACGACAATCGAAGTCTTCGTCCTCAAGCGAAGAAGCTGGAACCCGATCCAAGGCGAGCGCAACTCAACGACGGCCGCGATGAGGACAACACCAACCATTGATGCCATGAGGACTAGGTTTCTTCGTCGTCGAGTCATCATCTTGGCTTTCTCGGACCTGCACTTTCTGACAAATCTGAACGGCTGAGGCGAAGAAGTTTGTCTATAAAGAAATGTCGCTCTGCAAGCTACAGAGGGCATCGTATCGCGCGCCGCAAGAATGGAAAGACGGCGGGTGGGCAGGACACTGCTCGGCCCCGGCTTGATCAATCAGCGGCGTCGGGCCAAGTGCCGGACCAGCGGGAAGGGATTCTGGAGTTCCGGAGAGGTTTCCCGAAATTCCTCGTCGACGGCGCGAGCGACCTCTTTCAAATCGAAACCGGGGATTCGTTGATCGAGTTCCCACAATTGCCGCAGACCGTCGGGCTCTTGCGGCAACTGGTCCGGCAGCAGGCCCGACGCGGCGACGGCCGCTGCCGCGGTATGCCGCAGGGTGGGGTTCTCCAGGAGTTGCAGTCCCGTGTGATGCAGGGCGATGCAACAGGTGAGATCATCGGGGAACGCCCACGAATGGACGATCGTCGCCGTCATCCAGGGGTGAGTCCAGCGAAATTCCTTCATCTCGAACTCGATCAGCCGACTCGGTCCGGAAGCTTGCCCTTCCGCGAAGCGCAAGTAAGTGCGAAACGCCTGATTGGTCACCACGGGCAGCAAGGAATCGCCAATCAGCGCGGCACAGTAAGCGAGGTCCTCATCGGCATCGAGCAGGCGGGCCACATGCCGGGCAAAGAGTGCGCGCTCCAGGCTCGAGGCTGCAAAGTTGTTGATGTTGAGCAGTTTCGAACTGCTGGCTTTCATCGCCTGCTTCATGACTTCGCCGGTCAAGTAGAGCAGGGTCTGTCGAATGCCGAGTCTGGATAACGCAAGGGCCACCGTCTGCGCCGGTTGGGCGAATCCGTGGATCGACGCGTTGGCGAAGCGCAGGATCTGGCAGGTGAGTCCCGGATCTTTTTCGATGAAGGGCGCCAGATCGGCCGCGGCCGCATTCGGATCCTGCGCCTTCTGCATGCAGCGCAGCAAGGCGGTGGGAGGACTCGGCAATTTGACCCACGGCGGGACGGGCCGCGCATCGGTCACGCAGAGAATGCTCTCGCGCAGCCGACTCCAATCGAGCGTCGCCGTCGCGGATCCAGTCATGAAAGCGCACTTTGGCAAGACAGGAAATTCGGGGCCATTCCAATATAGCTCAGGTTTTACAGGCCGGCGGAAGTCGGGCCTCGTGGTCCGCACAATCGTTATGATAGACGGCTTCCGATCGTCGGATGTTGATCCAGGCTCATCGACGGAATGAAAAGTCAGCATGACTCCCAAACAATTCGCTTCCGATTGCGATCAGCACTTCGGCTTTCTGATCGCGGACCATGGCTTTACGGAAATCACTCCGAAGCTTCCCACGGGCCGCGATGGGCTGAGGCGTGAATACAACGGGGCTTTTCGTGTGTCGATTACGTATGCGTATCTGGAACTGTACGTTGCGATCGAGTTCCCGCAGGATCCGAGTCGAGCAATGCCGTTGGATGGAATCCCTTACTTGTTGCGCAAGACTCAACGTCCGCCGACTGGCATACTTCCCGCCATTGAAACCATTCCAGAATACGCCGTGATCCTGCGGGACAATTTCGACGACATTCAGCACATCGCCGCAGATCATTCAGGCCATCTGTTAGTCCGGCTGTTTGATACGTCCAAACAGGATGCTGAAGAGTTTCTGCGAATGATGAAATCGGAGCGATAGCCGTGGCACGGCGATGACGATATCGCATTCGCGACGGCAGCCGACGCGGGTCTCCGAATGACGCTCGAGAAGAAGACCGCGGTTGCCAACCGCGGCTTTGAGGCGGAAAGCACACGGCAGAACACACACGGCGGGCTGACGCCGCGCCGCTCGCCTTTAGCGGGCGAACTTGCCGGCGGCGACGGCGGCGCGCAATTGCTCGGCGTCTTCGTCCAGAATCGCGGCCTGCTTCTCCAGGCCTTTGATCACCTGTTGGGCGATGTTCAAGGTGACGTCGACGAAGAAACCCGCCCCCACCTTGACCAGGACCAGTTTGCATTCCTGATCGCGGGCCGTCCGCTCGTGGACGGACCCGGCCAGGCCGCTGGGCCCGTCGGAACTGCACGCCACATAGGACAAGACGGCGTCGAGTTGCTGGCCGTACTTTTCGCGGAGGGTGTCGGCGAAGGGATTGGGGATTGGGGTCGAATCCATCGTCATCCATCCTCAGGCGGATCAGGACAGGGTTTTCGGGCCGCCTTTTCGCCGATCTCGCGAATTTCGCACAGGGCGAAAACTCCAGGAACTTCGATTGGGCGGAACTTTGGCCGCTGCGCGACGCGCGTTCGACGCGAAGCTGCAACTTCTGCCGGACGGCTGGGGGCGTGGGACCTGTGACGTTGACGCCGGGTGTCACTCCAGTTGTGCCACCCATCGCCAACTTAGTTTGCAAGAGTTGTCTCGATATCCGTACTCAACTCTAAAAGTTTCTGGCCGATGGGGCTGTCCTTGAGTTTTGCGTTGTCGATCAGGACGTCAGCAATTGCTAGCGCCAATCGTTTCCAAGATGAGGAGGTAGCGTCTTTCTTTTGGGCATACAACTCCAATCGTCGGTGGACGCTTTGGAGCGCCGGCCACCATTCCATCTCACGTAAACGGAGATCGTTCGTGATCTCATGGGCGATCTCCCGCACCTGGGCCTGCATGATCTTCGTGGAACGTCGCCAGGCCTGGAATTCACGAGCCCGCCGCTTTTCTTGGAGTTTATACGATTCCTCAACGAACCACTGTTGCCGATCTTCGATGATGATCCCATCCCGAAATGGGACGTAGGTTCGTTCGGCAAAGAATTTCGGCTTCAGCACTACCCAGAAATCGCCTTCGATGAACTCGTTCACGCGTTGCGTCTGGGACGTTCTCGAATTCAAGGTGAACTTGAACGACCGCAGGCGAAGCCGGCCGTCTTGTTCGAGCACGAATGTCGCGACGTATCCACGGTGGAGGTCCGTGCGGCGCACGACGTTTTCAGGCACGACCGCTTTCGTACGATACGCAGCTTCGTCCCCCCAACCGCTGTTTCCTTCCTGGTGAATGTCGCCGCGGACCACGCCATACAGCTTCAGCCCGTTGAATTGCACGCGCGGGTGCCGATTGATCAACGTGTCCGGCTTTTGTGCCGTCATTGATTGATCACCACGTACAGCATCCGAACTACCATTACGCCCCGGCACCCGTTGAGAGATAAAACTTGCGTGAAAGCACACGGCGGGCTTACGCCGCGCCGCTCGCCTTCAGCGTTTCGATCAGCGCGAGGATTTCGACCGGTTCGGCCATGCGGCCGGGGCCGACCTGGCCGCAACTGAGCCAACCCGAGCCGGGTTCGACAACGTGGACGCCGTCGAGTTTGAGTTGCTCAAGATTCCGCTGCACAGCGGGTTTGGACCACATTTCGGTGTTCATCGCCGGGGCGACGAGCAGCGGGCAGGTCCGCGTGAGGACGAGCGTCGACAACAAATCGCCGGCGAAGCCGTGCGCGGCCTGGGCGAGGAAATCGGCCGACGCGGGGGCGACGACCATCAGGTTCGCCCGCTGGGCCAGGCCGATGTGTTCGCCGCGGTGATGTTCGATCGGCGAGAACAAATCGCGGTAGACCGGCCGGCCGGTGAGGGCCTCGAACGTCGTCGGGCCGATGAATTTTTCGGCAGCGGCCGTCATCACGACGGTCACCGCCGCGCCGCCTTGAACGAGTTTGCTGCACAGATCGGCCGTCTTGTAGGCGGCAATGCCTCCGGTGACGCCGAGCAGAATTTCCCGGCCTGGCATGGTGATCCTACAGGTCGTCGAGCGTGGGGCCGGAATCGCGGCGGGCGTCGCTTTCCGGTCGTTCGCGGACTTCGCCCGACAGGTCGAGATAGATCTTGTCGTTGAGGATTTCGTTGACCACGATTTCCATCGGGTTCTTGGTCTGCATTTCGACGAGCGGCTTCGAGCCGCGGTTGAGCGCGACCATCCGCTTCTGGATGAGCGTCGACAGCTTGAAGCGTCCGCCGACCTTCTTGACGATTTCCTCTTCCTTCAATTCTTCGAGCATGCGTACTTTCCCCCCTGGATGCGGTGCAAACCGGTAGTCTATACGATTTTGCGGCGGAATGCAAAAGCCAGCGGGCAAAAAGCGAAAAGCACACGGCGGGCTTACGCCGCGCCGCTCGCCTGGGTCAGGATGCTGACGACTTCGTCAACGGCGCGGTCTAAGTTGTCGTTGATCACCTGGTGGCGATAGCGGTCGACGTATTGCAATTCTTCGCGGGCTTTTTTCAGGCGGCGTTCGATGACGGCGGGCGCGTCGGTTTTTCTGGCATGCAGCCGCTGCTCGAGGATTTCCAGCGACGGGGGCTTCAGGAAGATCGTCAACGCGTCCGGGAACAGTTCCATCACATGGAGCGCTCCCTGCACGTCGATTTCCAGGAGCGACCAGCCGCCGGCCTGCCGGGCCCGTTCGACTTCGGACTTGAGCGTGCCATACCAGTGGCCGGCGCCGAAGACTTCCGCCGTTTCGAGAAATTCGCCCTGCGATTTCCGCGCGGCGAACTCGTCGGAGGAGAGAAAATAGTAAGCCTCGCCGTCGCATTCGCCTATGCGGGCGGGCCGCGTGGTGGCGGAGATCGACTTCACGAGCTTCACGGGCGACGCGCGGATTACGCGTTCGACCAGCGTCGTTTTGCCGGCGCCGCTCGGACCGGAAATGATGACGACGCGAAACGGCGCGGCGGATGGGGCCGTCATCGGGACCTACTCCACATTCGCGACGATTTCCTTGATACGTTCGATGCTGGTCTTGATGTTCACCGCCGCGTGGGCGACGCCGACGTCGTTCGATTTCGAGCCGATAGTGTTCGCTTCGCGGAACATTTCCTGGCAGAGGAATTCCAGCTTGCGGCCCTGCGACCCGGGGGTGGAGAACAGGGCCGTCATCTGGTCGAGATGGCTTCGCAGCCTCGTGATTTCCTCGTTGACGTCCGAACGGTCGGCGAACAGGCTGACTTCGCGGATGACGTCGTTGGCGTCGAGTTGCACGTTCGCCGTGCCGAGGAGTTCCTGCACCCGCACCAGCAACCGGTCGCGGTATTCGGCGATGAGTTGCGGACCGCGGGCGGCGACGGCATCGACTTGTTGGGCGATGGAAGCGCCGTGTTGCCGCAGGTCGGCGACCATCGCTTCCCCTTCCTTGCGGCGGAACTCCTGCAATTTTTGGAGCGCCTGGCCGACGGCGGTCTCGATGCCGCTCCAGATCTGCTTGGCGGTGTCTTCATCGAGTTCACCGTCATCGACGACGCCGGGCAGCGTCAACAAGGCGGTGATGTCTTGCGGCGGAGCGCCGAGTTCGTCGCCGACATCGCGCAACTGCTGCCAGTAACTTTTGAGCAGAGTCCGGTTGATCAGCGCGCTCGGTGCGGTCGCTTCCCGCGAGAGGCGGATCGTGAGTTGGACGGTGCCGCGGGAGATCGTTTCCCGCAGAAGGCGTTCGAGTTCGGGCTCGTAGCGGGCCAGTCCGTCGGGGCAGCGGTAGGTCAATTTGAAGTGGCGGTTGTTAACGCTCTTCATTTCGACATGGCACAGCCGGGTTCCGGACTGGCAGTTCGCCTCGCCGAAACCGGTCATGCTGAGCAACACGCTGGGATCCTTCAACGTTCGGCGCGGGTCTCCTGACCCCGCCGGTTTTCTCTTGCGGTCTCCCGACCGC
>CAZDGB010000314.1:0-8495 GCA_964504645.1 uncultured Planctomycetaceae bacterium
CAAAATCCTCGCGAGCCGCCGGTCCCTGCAGCAGATCGCGCAGCAGTTGACTTGGATCAGATTCGTAAATCAGTCCTGCGAGGCAGAAATAGCCGGTGTGATAACCGAAATGCAAAAACTCTCGAAGGTTCTCCCCGACAATCGCGTGGCCGTCGTTTCCCATCTCCGGCACGGTGAGGACGACGGGCGAGTCGTCGCTCAACACGCCGTCCCGGATCATCAGGCTGAAATGGACGCCGTCGCCTCCCGTGGCCGCAAAGGTTCTCACGTTCAGCGGGGTCGCATGGTTGTAGCGGCCGTCGTCGAACTCGTTGTCCATCATCAAGCCGACGTCATCCAAGCACGGACTCTTGCGATTTCGCCGCCGGCGGCCTTCACGGTGGAGAGTGCGTAACCGGTCGAGCAGCGGGCAGTCGAGCATGATGACGTGGAAATACTCTTCCGCCGTCATCGGAGCCGCAACGGCATGCGACGCGAGATACTTATCGACCTGCATGCGTACCTCGGCGGCGCCGCGGGGATCGCCAAGGGTCTTGAAGAACCGAACCAAAGAACGGACGAGCGGCTCGCGGATGCTCGCGCCGACCTCGATGCCGCGCTGGCGGTATTCTTCCAGAACGAAGAATGCCACGGAGACTTCGCTCATGGCGCGCCGCAGCGCGAGTTCGGGGGCCAGGCACTGCGGGGGAATCGTGCCGCCGAGGATTTCGTAGATTCCGGCGTCCAATCCCAACCGGGCCTCGCGCTCCATCGACTGGCCGATCAAGCCGCGCCGCAGTTTGAGCAATTCCGGCGGCAGACCTGGACCGGTCCAGGACGACATCAACTCGACGATGGCGTCGAATGGGTTCGCCACGATCAGACCCGCAGCAGAAACTCCCGAATCGCCGGGATCAACTCGTCCGCGGCGTCTTCCAGAATGTAATGGCCGCCGTCAGGAAAGCGAAGCCACTCGGCGCGGGGGAAGCGCCGCTCCCACTCCGCCGCGAAGTGATGGTCGAAGACGAAATCGCGGTCGCCCCAGCCGAGGAAGAGGGGCTTGTCCTCAAGCCGGTTCAATCCGTTCTCGACTTCCAGCACCGTGTCCCACGCGCGGTCGCCGGGCTTCAGCGGGATGTCTTGCACGAACCGATGCACGGCGATGCGATGGGCCCACGAATCGTACGGAGCGCAGTAGGCGTCCGCGACGTCCGGCGGCATCGGCTTCCGGGTCACGCACGACTTCACGGCCCCGCGGCTGAACGCGTTGAAACCGCGGACGAGCGGCGACCCGAGCAACGGCGTACGGGCCAACTTCAGTTGCCACGGGACCGGCTTCGTCGCCGGCAACCGGAATGCGGCGGTGTTGAGCATCACCAGTTTGGCGATTCGCTCCGGGTGGCGGACGGCAAATCCGCACGCGATCATGCCGCCCCAGTCGTGGGCGACGAGCGTAATGTTCTCGTTCACGCCGAGCTGATCGAGCCACGCTTCGAGATCGCCGATCCGCCGCGCGAGAGTGTAGTCGTAGTGCGCATCATCCGGCTTATCGGAAAGCCCGCAGCCGATGTGGTCGACGGCCAAGCAACGAAACTTATCCGACAGCGCGGGGATCAGCTTCCGCCAGTAATACGACCAGTTCGGATTGCCATGCACCATCACGACGGGCGGCCCGGAGCCTTCGTCGAGGTAATGCAGACGCTGGCCGCGAAGATCGAGAAAGCGGCTTTGAAAAGAATAATCGGGAAATGTCACGCGAGAACCGCAGGGATGGGAGTCAAATGGTCCGCGAAGCGCAAGCGTCTTCACCAATCCAGCGCCAGCATCAGGCAGTTTAATCCGCTGCCGATGCCCAAAAAACCCACGCGGTCGCCGGGGGTGAGGAAGCCGCGTTCGTCGGCGAGGGCGGCGGTGAGGGGCAGGCTGACCGTGCCGATGTTGCCCAGGTACGGGTAGGTGCAGAAGTCTTTCTCCGGCGCGATGCCGAGCGTGGCCAGCACTTGGTCGCGGTGGCCTTTGCCGACCTGGTGGCAGATGACCTTGTCGATCTGATCGGCCCGCAATCCGACTTTCGTCAGCAGCGAGTCCCAGGTCTTCACGCCGAGATCGACGCCGTACCGCATCACCGAGATCGAATCGGTCTGCATGAACTGGGTGAAGGCGTGCGAGAGTTTCGCGGGGAGCAAACCGCTCACTTTCTGGCGGACGAGATTCGGGATCACGTCGCTCAGCTTCGTGTGGGTGAGCGTGCTCGGCAGGATCGATTCGACTTTGTCCACGGCGGCGGGCAGGACCGATTCCCAGCCCCAGCGGCACAAATCGTGATGCTCCGGCGCGGCCTTCGTCACACCGCCGAGCAAACGGTGCGGCTTCTCGCGGCTGAACGAGCCGTCGGTCAGCAGCACGGCGACGGCGCCCGACCCGCCGGTGAGCGTGGCGAGCGATTTCGTCAGCGAGTCCATCGACTGCTCTTCCAGCAGCCGCTGGATGGTGTACTCGACGATTTCGCGGGCCGTCTCGCAACTGACGACCATGCCGGCCCGAATCTGGCCGAGTTCGATGCGGTTGGCGATATCGACCATGCCGTTCAAGACGCCAAGGCAGGCGTTGCTGACGTCGAAGACGGCAGCGTCGGGGCTGATGCCGAGGCTCGCCGCGACGCTGCAGGCCGTCGCCGGCTCGAAGTGCTCGCGGCAGACGCCGGCATAGATAAGGACATCGAGATCGCGGGCTGCGACGTGCGAGTTCTCGAGCGCCCGCCGCGCCGCTTCGATGGCCCCGTCGCTCAGCCGGTGCCCGACGTCCCACCACCGCCGCTCGGCGATGCCGGTCCAGGCCTCGAGTTGCCCCGGCGCGATGCGGAGCTTGGTGTAAAGCGGCTCCAGCCGTTGTTCGAGTTCGGTCGACGTCACCACCACCGGCGCGAGTTCGTAGCCGATGGCTTCGACGTAGACTTTGGAGTAGTTCATGGCCATAAGAAATACCGGCTCAGCCGGCCCATTACAGTTGGTCGGATTTCGACGCTTCCAGAATTTTACGAAACGTGGCGATTTTCGCGAGGTGGTAGTCGACCTGCGCCTGATGTTCTCGAATCTGAGATTCCGAGATCGACTGCCGGATCACCGCGGGAATCGCTGGATCGACGACGACGTCCTCCACGTTCCTCTTCTGCGGTTTGGACGCCGGCTTCGAGAAGAGCTTGGCGAATTGCTTCGGATAGGCGTCGGGAAGGTCTGCGCGATTTGTGCCGAACCACGAGTCGTCCAGCACCAGGACGACGGCGCTGCTCGTCGGATCAATGTTGATCAGATGAAACGAAAGCGTCTCCTCGAAGTACGGCCCGTCGAGATACAGCGGCACGACGTGCAAGCCCGCCGCGCGGGCGACGTCGAGGATGCCGGGGTGAAACTCGCGGTGAGCCGCGCCGAAGACCGTTTCGTGCAGGCAGATTGAAACCAGAAACTGCGCCAGCGAATCACAGCACTTTTTCCAGCGGTTGCCTTCGTCGCAGACCCACACGGGCGGGTCGCCGTCGGCGGGTTCGGTTCCTGCCGTCCAACCACCGTCGGGTTGATACGCGAAGACCAACTTGCCGCGATCGAGCGAGAGGACTTCAAAGTCCAGCAGACAATCGGAATGGGCGAACGCGGAGTTCCAGACGTTATCCCCCGGCCATTGTCCGGCGAAGGAATAGAATTGCCGCAACGGTTCCGGCAAAGGGCACGCCGCCAGTTTTTCCGGCGCGATGCCGAACCGGTCCGACTCGCTGAGATGCCAGCGATTCAGAAAAATCCGCAGCGATTCAACGAGATGCTGCGGCTGGTCGCGGCGGTCGAACATCAGTTCGTCCGTTGCACGGTGAAATCAATCATCTGGTAAATCACGCGGCCGTCGACGGTGAGAAACCCGGACGCGGTGGCGAGCCGGTTCGCGTCGTCGACGTGGGTAATCACGACGTCGACTGTAACGGTTTTATCCGCGGGAATCACCTGTCCGCGATAGACCCATTCATGCGGCGCGTCGCTTGCGATTTGCGTATCCCCGACGCCCCACCGTTTCACCGCATACACCTTCAGCAATTGCAGGAACGACTCCAACCCCAGCGAACCCGGCCACACGGGGTCCTGATAGAAGTGCGCCTTGAAGAACCAGAAGCTCGGATCGACGTCGATCGTGCCGCGCAGGAAGCCGAGCTTATGCGGGCCGCCGTCGAGAATGTATGCCGCCACCAGATCCACCATGCGGAAGCGGTCGGAAGGGAAGGGGGCATCATGCGGCACTTCGAACGATTCGGCGCGGGCCAGTTCCTCAGCGGCGGGTTGATAGATGTACGCGTCGCGGATGCCGATTTGATTCGCCAGCGACGCTTTCGAGAAGAACCCGAAGTACGTCGTGCCGCGATAGACCGATTCGCCCCGGCATTTCAAATCGAACTCGTAATGCTGGATGATCATGCCGCCCGATTGCGAGACGGCGGTCATCTTCACCGTCGTGGCGAGCGTGCCGCTGTCCGGCGTGACGGCTCGGAACTGTGTCGCCTTGCCGCCGAGATTGCGAAACGACAGGTCGGTGTCGCTCGTCAATGCCGAGCCGAGATACGCCGCCAGCCAGCCGCACGGCTGCAACGCCGTTTCCAAGAGGACGGCGAACGGCATCGTCGATTGGCGGTTCGCCGCGAAGTACCACGCATCGGGCGGGACGTCGTACTCGGCGACGATCACGCCGCCCGCGACGAGTTTCCACGGCTCGCAATTTTCGATGGAGACGATGCGGTCCAGAAACTGAAACGGCGGCCCCGGCAACCGTGCGATTTTGCGCTCGTCATCGAACACGCGGTAACGGTCGCCGAACGCCAGCGAAGGTTTCCCGATGGCGAACTCGGTGATGCGAGAAGTGTCGAACAACGGCCTTTCCGAGCGGGGGGCGTAAGCCCCCTGATTTCGCTCGCCATTGCGCACGACGCCGCTTTCGGAGGGCTGACGCCCCCCGCTCAGAGAAGTCGAAGACCACAGCCGCTCCACTTTCTCCCGCGTCAACCCCGTCAACCGCACCGACATGTCCGTGATTTCGACAATCGCCTTGCCGTCGGCGTACATCAGCGCATCGGCGAGGCAATAAGCGAAGTCGTCGCCTCGAAGCCCAGGGATTGCTATCCCTGGGCTTCCGTAGCCGATTTCCTTGAGCGTCACCTCGTACCACACTCGCTTGGTTGAGGCCAACACTTGCCCGCGGCATTTAAGGCGGCTGCGGACTTCGGGGATCGGCTCGTAGACGACGTCGCCCTCTTCGCCGATCCAGCCCATTCGCAAGAGGTAAATTCGCAGCGTGTGGAGGCAGCACTCATACATCAGCGTGCCAGGCATCACCTGGTCGTCGCAGAAGTGGCACGTCAGGAACCAGTCATTTGGGTGAATGTCGGCTTCCGCGCGGATCATGCCGAGGCAGTATTTGCCGCCGGCCGGATCGAGCTTCAGCACGCGGTCCACGAGCCGCATGCGGCCGCGATGGTCGTCCCCTTCTCCCCTGGAGGGAGAAGGTGGCCGAAGGCCGGATGAGGGGGATGTCACGGACGTGGCGTTGCGGGAAGCAGTGATGCTGTCAGTGACATCCCCCTCACCCCCGGCCCCTCTCCCTCCAGGGGAGAGGGGGGAAAGACAGGCTTCCTCATCGCCGGGGAGCGTGACAGGGTTGTGGATCGGCAGCCCGCGAAACGGCGAGCCGAAGCAGGCCGCCAAATCGCCGCGGCGTAGCGCTGTCACCTGCTCGTCGGAATATTGCTCGACCGTCATCGGCACAGGATCGGTCCAGTCGTCGGGCCGTTTGCCGGGGCGCGGCTGCCGGTCGAGGGCCGTGTGGACGATGCCTTTGCCGCTCGCGAGTTCCTCGTCCGTGAAGAAGCCGGCGCAACCTTCGCGCATCGTCAGCAGCGGTCTGCCGTCGACGGTGGCGTCGAACTCGAACCGGAACAGCCACGTTTCGCCCTGGCGGAAAAACTTGTTGATGCGGATGTCGTACCGGATCGTTTGGCCGGGGCCGGGCAGCGCGTCGTGGAATGTGACGACGGCGTCGAGCAGCCGATAGACCGCCTCGCCGCGCGTTTCGAAGTCGATCCCGAGCCAGCCGGAGAGAAAGAGATCGGCCTGGCCGGCTTCGACGGCGATGCACGTCGGAATGCGGCCGCAATCGAGATACCACGCGTTGTCGATGATGTCGTGCTCGGTGATCAACCGGCCGTGCGTCATCGACAATGGCTCGCCGTCGATCTCGACAATGCGATGGCACAGCATGAGCGGCTCATCCGGCAGCCGCACGCGCGTCGGGAATTGGTCGATCTCGGCGAACATCGGCCCGAGGACATCGCCGATGTTGCCGATCGCGTACGCGAGGCATTGGTCGTAGTCGAGCGCGCGGGGCGGTTCGGTGGAGGTGTGGAAGTGTTCGCTTGCGCTTCGCGGCGTGAATGGTTCTGTGACGTCAACGCTTCGCGAAGCGTCAGCGAGCGTCGCCGCAAGTTCCTGGCTGCGTTGTGCGAATCGCAGAAACGCCGCGTGCGCCTCGGCGCGTTCGGTGAGCATCGAGCCGAATGCGGTGACGATATCGTTTGAAGCATCAAAAAATCGGCGTTCGGCATTCGGCGTTGGACGCTCGATTGACGGCATCACATTTTGCGTGTCGTCGTCCGCGAACGCCGTAATATCCTCGTGCACACTCTCCCTCACTGCTTCTCTCGCTTCCCGCCGCGGCAACGCCTCAAACGCCGCTCGTCCGACCGGAGTGACGATCTTCCGGCGATGGTCCGTTTCGCGCGGTTCGCCGAACACGGGCGACCAATCGACCGGCACGCCGTGCGATTCGAGTTCGCTCAGAATCTGCAAGTACCGCCCGACGGGATCGGATGTCGCCGGGCAGAGCGCGGCGGCCCAATGCGGTTGATCGGCGAGAATTTCGTCGATCATTTTCGTACAGGAATGCCCCGGCCCGATTTCCAAAAACAACCGCACGCCGTCGCGATACGCGTTCTGGATGACTTGCGGGAAATCAACCGCCGTTGTCGCTTGTGCCAGAATCGCGTTCGCCGCGGATTCCTCGTTCAAGTCGTAATGCTGCCCGCTGGCGGCGCTGTAGAACGCGATGTCGGTCGGCGGCGTGGTCCGCATCCGGTGCAACTCGAAATAATCGCGGCGGACTTCGTTCAGAATCTCGCAATGCACGGTGCTCGGCGAGGGAAGCGGCACGAATGTCGCGTTCAGTGCCCGTACAATCTCGGTGATCTGCTCGCTCTCGCCCCCGATCACACATTGTCCCGGCGTATTGATGATCAGCAGATACGCCCGCGATTTTCGCGAAACGGCTTCGCGAACCTGCTCGACCGGCGCATTGATCACGCCGGACAGCCACGGCACGGGGCGATCGGCGGGAGTATTCCATGCTGTGCGGGCGGCGTTGAACGGAGAGACGAGATCGCTGCCGAATAAGTCCGAACGCCGCATTCGTGCGAGCATCTCGTCGCGGTCTTGCCACGCACGCAATCCGAACAACGCGGCCGATTCGCCGAGGCTATAACCGATGGATGCCGCCGGCCGCACACCGCACGCGGCGAGGAGATCGCACAATGCCGTGCCGAGCGAGACCTGGCCAAAGATCATCGCCTTGTGGTCGCGGGCGAGAGCCTCCGGCGTACCATCCCAGATGAGATCGGGCCGCAACTGGTCGCAGAGCGTGTCGTTCTCGGCGTGCTGCCGCCGCAACACGCCGGGGAATGCGGACAGCAGTTCGCGCCCCATGCCGACGAAAGCGTTGCCCGAGCCGGGAAAGACGAAGGCGAGTTTGCCGATTAACGCTTGCGAGTTCGCAGGCCGTTCAATTTCTCTATTTCGTCGAGAAAGTCCGACCGCGCGAATCGGCCGCGTTGCCGAGGGGACTTCTTCCAATGTCACGGCCGCCGTCGGCCTCACACCGGGGACATCGATGTGTCGCAATCCTTCGCGGCGGTTGCGCACGTCGGGTTGTCCGGAGATGTCGTCGAGGCCGTCCGTCAGTGCGATGACGCCGCGGAGGACGTTCATCAATTGTGCGGTGGCGAGGGAGAAGCCGAGGCGTTGGGATGTGTCGGATATGCGGGAGTCGTTGGCCCCGCGAAGCGCTAAGCGATTGGTGTCTTCGATGGTGATCTTTGCGAGAATCGGATTGCCATCGCGTTCGGCGTCGGCACGGCGTTTCAACACGAACGCGACAGCGGCGTCGTTGGCGCGGAGCAGCGAATTCGGCGGCAGATCGGCGAATTGAGCGCGCACGTCGCCGCCGAATTCGACGGCGCCGAAGACGGCGACATCCAACTCGCCGCGGCGCAATGCCTCTGCCGCGGTGCGCAGGGCGTGCAGGCCGGAGTCTTCATCGGCGGAGATGGTGAAACTCGGGCCGCCGACGTCGAATTCCCGCGCGATGCGGCTCGCCGTGATTGCGGCGAGGTTGCCCATGACGCGGTTCGGCGTCAACGGCGGACCGAACGCGGTTTG
>CAZDGB010000315.1:0-8365 GCA_964504645.1 uncultured Planctomycetaceae bacterium
GATTCCGCGCGCTTTGAGGGCCTCGCTCAAGTCGCCAAACACGCTTGGGTCGCAGGTGATCTCGAATTTGTCGTCAACCCGTTTGACGTCGTCGGCACCATGCTCCAGGACAAACTCCAGCAGCGTGTCCTCGTCCATCTTGCCGAACGCCTGGTCGGTCATCGAACCCTGCTTGAGCAGGTCTTTGAGTTTCTCGGCGCTGAGTTGCCGCCATTTCTCGCCAAGCTTCCGCTGTTCGGACATCAGCGTTTTCTGGTTCTCCTGCTTCTCGTGCGGCTTCATATTGTTGAAAGCCTGCTGGAGATCCTGAATCGCCTGCTTTGTTTCGGAGTTCTCGGCCTCTTCCTCGGCCTGCTTTTTGACGACTTCCAGCCGCAGTTGATTCGCCTTGCGGGTCTCGGCGAGGCGATCTTTTTTCTTTTGCGCCGCTTGAGCCGCCTGCACGACGCCGAACGGGTCGAGTTGCGGGACGAAGAACATCAGTCCGGCGAGGACGAGCATCAGGTTGGGGATCGCCGTCGCCGTCAGCCAGACCCACAGCGGCTTCCAATGCTGGAAGCGGTGCTGGATCACTTTGCCGGGCTGAATCTGCGCGGCCCGCTGCTCCGCCGATTGCACGACGAGGGGCTGGTATTCGCCGGCCGACGTGTTGAGCAGCGCCAGCGTGAGATAGAGGTCTTTCGAGTCGGACGCCTGGTCGACGAGCCGGGCGGTGTCGGCAAGTTGCGGGCGACGATGGAACAGCCAGCCGCCGAGAAACGCCGCGACCGGAATGAGAGCCAGCGATTCCCACGTGAAGAACCCGACCCACACGCCGCCGAGCCGCGAGCTCAAAAAAGCGATCGTGTAAATCAACCACACGGCGACGAACGCCCACAGCGTCGCCCACGCCAGCGAGACGAGCCGCAATCGCCACTGCACTTGGTTCATCAACGATTGCGAACGAGGAGCCTCGGACATGCTGTTCCTTTCGGAGCGACCACTGGTCTCGTCGGCCGGATTCACTCTAATTCTATGCCGAAACCGCGGCAAGCGCAAGCGGAATCCGCGAAAAGAGGCGTTATCAATTCCAAGCGGGGGGCGTGAGCCCCTTGGTTGAGCGTGCATTATCAACGAACGCGTTTTCAGGGGGCTGACGCCCCCGCTCAGGAGAAAGGCGACTTCAGCAACTCCGCGATCTCCTCCGTCAGCACCGGCATCGCACCGGGGCGGCTGGCGACGAGGGCTCCGAGCCGGTTGGCGAGACTTAGGCCTCGCTCGAGGGGCCAATCGTTCAGCCGCGACCAGATCAATGCCGCGGTGAAGGCGTCGCCGGCGCCAACCGTGTCGGCGATCGTCACGGCGATGCCGGATTCCTCGCAGAGTTCCTCGTGCGACACGGCCAGCGCCCCGTTCGCGCCGCGGGTGACGCATACCAGCTGTGCCGGATAGGTGTTGAGCAACCACTTGGCGAACTCGTCTTCCGTGCGGGTGTGGGTCTCAAACATCGCGGCGAGGACGCGGACTTCTTCGTCGTTCAATTTGACGATCGTCGCCCGCTGTAATGATTTGTGAATCCACTCTCGCTCGAAATGGGGCGGGCGGAGATTCACGTCGTAGACGATCAAACATTCGGAATTCGTGGCAGACAGCATCTGGTGAATTGTCTGCCGGCTCTGTTCCCTCCGCTGGGCCAGCGTCCCGAAGCAGATCGCCTTGACCGATTTCGCCGCAGCGAGCCAGTCGGGCGTCGCTGCGAGAAAATCCCAGGCGGAGTTTTCCAGAAACGTGTAGCTCGTCGCCGTGCCGTGCGGTTCGACGGTGACGGTTCCCGTGCCGTGCTGCGGATCGCGCTGCACAAGATCGGTCCGCAAGCCCTGCGTGCTCAGGAACTGCAAGAGTCCGTCGCCGAGCGGATCGGTGCCAAGCCTTGTCGCCACGACCGCCGACAATCCGAGTTGCTGGGCGTGAAACGCGACATTTGACGTTGCTCCGCCAGGCAACCGGTGATCGGGAAAGCAGTCCCAGAGAATTTCGCCGAGGCCGATGAGATCGAAGGACACAATATCTCGCTTACAGACGATGACACCCAAGCCCGTCGTCAACGACGGCGGGTCCCGGCGATGCCATCGCCGGGCTTTGATCGAACGCGAAAGACCTCTTGCCCTGTTTCCCGCCGCTTGTTTCAATACCGCGTTCTGTGCAGCTTGTCGAGTTCGTCCGTCGAGCCGCACGCGGAGTGTGCGCTGCTCTCATCTCGAGCGCCGACTTTGTTGGCGCCGAAACGGCGGAAAGCGGAGGTCCAAGGATGGACATGTTGACGGTGCGCGGGGGGAAGCCGCTGCGGGGCGTGACGGCCGTCAGCGGGGCGAAGAACGCCGCGCTGCCGATCATGGCCGCCGCCCTCGCCGCCGACGGGCCGACGTTCTTGGAACACGTTCCCGATCTCGCCGACGTCGCCACGCTGTCGCTCGTGCTGCAATCGCTGGGGATGTCGGTCGAACGGCAAGCCGACAACTCGCTGCGGCTGGAAGTAGTCGATTCGCAGCCGTGTCTCGCCGATTACGAGCTTGTCCGCCGGATGCGGGCCAGCGTCTGCGTCCTCGGCCCGCTCTTGGGCCGACGCCAGCGGGCCTGCGTGTCACTGCCGGGCGGCTGCAACATCGGCCATCGTCCGATCGATCTGCATCTCAAAGGACTCGCCGCGCTCGGGGCCGAGATCACCATCGAACGGGGCTACGTCTTCGCAAAATCTGAACGGTTGCGCAGCGCGGACATTTATCTCGGCGGCCCGTTCGGCAGCACGGTGACGGGAACCTGCAACGTGATGACGGCCGCCGTCTTCGCCAAAGGAATCACCACGATCTCCGCCGCGGCGTGCGAGCCGGAAGTCGTCAATCTCGGCGAATATCTGAACGCGATGGGGGCGAAGATCGAAGGCCTCGGCACGCCGCTGATCCGCATCGAAGGCGTCGACGGCTTGCGCGGGGTGACGCACGCGGTGATTCCCGACCGCATCGAAGCCGCGACGCTGATCATCGCCGGGGCCATGACTCGCGGCCGTCTGCGAATCTCGAACGTGCGGCTCGATCATCTGGCCGCGGTGCTCGATGTGCTCCGTTCGATCGGCGTGCAGATCGACGCGCAAGGCAACACGGTCGTCGTCTCCGCGCCCGAGGAACTGCGGCCGAGCGACATCACGGCGTTGCCGTATCCCGGCGTCCCGACCGACGTGCAAGCCCAGTTGACGGCCCTGCTCTGCACGGCGAGCGGCATCAGCGTCATCACCGATAAAGTCTTCCCCGACCGCTTTCTGCACATTCCCGAACTCTGCCGCATGGGCGCCCGCATCCGCCGCGAAGGGGCCAGCGGCATCATCAGCGGCGTCTCGCAGCTCAGCGGCGCCTGCGTGATGGCGTCCGACCTGCGAGCCAGCGCCGCGTTATTGTTGGCCGCGCTCGCCGCCGAGGGTGAAACGGTGATCCGCCGCATTTACCACCTCGACCGCGGCTACGAACGGCTGGAACGGAAGCTCAACATGGTCGGGGCGGACATCCGCCGCGTCGTCGATGCTCCGGAAAATCTCCCGGCGAGTTTGCAGTTGTCGCAAGAAGAGATGCAGTCGCCGGCGGCCGATGGGTGCGATGTGCCGCCGCCGAAGTTCCTGCAACGAGGTCGCAGCAAGGCGGACAATCCTTTTGAATCGACAAAGTGAGCTGGTTCTCATGTGAGTGGTTCAATGAGCGGCCGAGTGACTGTTGCGATTGTGACAGCAGCAATAATGCTCACTTCGTCGTGTGCGCAGTTCCGACGGATTGACCGCCCACCGTCCCTCGATGCTTACTGTGTTCACGCCTACCATGCGTGCGACAAGTGCGGCAGCCTTCAGGGCGGGATCTACAACAAGGGGCCGTTCAAAAGATTCCCCGGGCCGGAGAAAGCGAGCTGTCAACATGAATGGAGAGAGATCGTGCGAGATGAATTCAAAGAACTGGCATCGCAGAATCATGGAGTTGACTGGTCGCAGGAATCGGCCATGTTCTGGAAGAATTGAGGATCAACCGACGATATGCGTCTGTGACACAAAGGAAGACCGGCTTTCCAAAGCCGAAGCCGGGCTTCGGCGGTTCGTGTTGCTACAATCCTTAAATGATGGTCGCCCCTCCGAACGCCGAACGCCCAGCGCCGAAAGTCGAGATTGCCATCGGCCCGCGCCGCATCCCCACGCGCGTCTTCCTCTCGCCGCTCGCCGGGTACACGCAGCTCGCGTTTCGCCGGGCGGTGCGCGAGTTGGGCGGGCTGGGGCTCGCGACGACCGATCTGGTGCATGCGACCGAGTTACTCGCGGCGAAGAAGTTCACGCGGGAGCTCATCGTCACCACGCCGGATGACGCGCCGCTGTCGATTCAGATTTACGGGGCGATCACCGCCCGGCTCGTCGCGGCGGCGAAATGGCTGGAAGACCGCGGTTACCTGGGGATTGACCTCAACATGGGCTGCCCCATGTCCAAGGTCAATGGGCAAGGGGGCGGCGCGAAGCTGATGTGTGACACCGACGGCGCGACCCGCATGGCGGCAGCGGTCGTCGAGGCCGTGCAGATTCCCGTCACGGTCAAGATGCGGCTGGGGTGGGATCGGCACAACATCACGTCGCCGCAATTGGCCCGGCAACTCGAAGACGTCGGCGTCGCGGCGATCACGCTGCACGGCCGGACGCGGCAGCAGGGATTTCAAGGCGCCGTCCACCACGACGGCATCGCCGAGACCGTCGCCGCCGTGCGATCGATTCCCGTCATCGGCAACGGCGACATCCGCACCGTCGACGACGCCGTTGAAATGCGGCGGCGCACCGGCTGCGCGGCGATCGCCATCGGCCGCGGAGCGATGCTCGATCCGTGGCTCTTCCGCAAGATTGCCGACGCTGACGCCGGCCGCACGCCGCGCGAACCGACGCCCGGCGAGCAGATTGACTTCCTCGTCCGCCACTTCACGCTGATGACCGAACAGCACGGCGAGCGGGCCTGCATCCTCTTCCGCAAGTTTGCCGCGTGGTACGGCGTGCGGCTCGGCATTCCAGACGACCTGGAACAGCGGCTGCGACAACTCCCGACGATCGCCGACTTTTCCGACCTCGCCGCCGAAATCCGCGCCCGCCATGGCGAACGACAATCGATGATTCCGACGGCGCTGCTCAAAGTCCCCAACGGGCCGGTGGAGTTGTGGTAAGTCGCGCAGCCGATTTGCCAGGTTCCGCTCCGAATTCATTCGCCCGTTAGCGTCCTCCACGCCAGCCGGAAAACCACTTCATAGGCGTTCTCCGCGAAGACGTCCGGACGGAGGAATTGCGGTGGAATGGCCGGGTTGCCGATGAACGGCCGCAGCACCCACGCGAGTTGGATGGCGACGAACGAATACAGCACCAGCCAGCAGGCCAGCATCCAGCGATGCCGCGGATGGCGGCGGAGGAGCGGGCCGTAGTATCGGCGCAACAACAGTTGAGCCGTGGCGCTGGCCGCGAGAAACATGACGCCGTTGAAAACGACGGCGGACGTGTAGTCCGCCGAAGAGAGATACCAGACGGCGGTGAACGGAGCAAAGGACGCCAGGATCACCGTCAGCCCGGCTTGCGTGGCCGCCAGCGCCCGCATCGCGTCGGAGAAGTCGCGCCGCAACCCGCAGAGGGAGTTCAGCACGAAGTAACTCGGCAGGCTGATCAGGAACGAGAACAGGAGCAGCAGGGGAACTTTGACGCTGGAATAGATCAGTTGCACCGCGTGATCACGGCTGAACCCGGAGAACGTCCCCATAATAAGGCCGTAGCCGCCGCCGAAAAGCGCCGTGCAGGCGAGCAGCCGCACGAATCGCCCGCCGGCCGGCCGCTCCGGCGCGTCGATAAGACCGCCGCGCAACAGCAAGTCGAGGCTGGAAATCCAGTCCGAGAATCGTAGGAACGCGTTCAAGTGAAGAGATTGATCAACGTGTGCCACAAGGCTTCGAAGAAGTTCGACTGCCGCGGGCGGAACAGAGTGAATGGTTCGTCCGGGTTGCCGATGAACGGCCGCAACACCCAGCTCATCTGCGCGCCGACCAGACCGAACACCGCCATCCAACAACGGAAGACCGTGCGCACATGGGCGCCGAGAATCTGGCCGCGCGGCATTTCCAGCGGGCTCAGATCCTCGGGCGGCGGCGCGCCAGCCGGATGCTCCGTGGATAGATCGGCGGCGATTGGTTCGACGGGGCGCCGGCGGCTTGCTTCGTCGATCACGCTCAAGCGATTGAGCGTTTGCAGCAAGAACCCGATGCCCAGAGAACCGGCGACGGCGAACATCACCACGTTCAGCAGCACCATGAACGGATAGCTGGTGGTGCTCACGGAGAAAAAGGCCACGATCGGCCCGAACGACGCCAACACAGCGAGCGTCACCGACGTCGAGGCGATCAGCAGCCGCAGGATCGAGAAGAACCGCAACCGCGAGCCGACCAGCGCGTTGAAGACATAGAGCGACGGAAACGTGATCAACAGCGTCAGCAGAAACAGCAGCGGCACTTTCGCCATGCTGGCGGCGACCTGCTCATAGACCGGGCCGGCGGCGCGCATCAGCGCAAACGACCCCATGCACGCCCCGTAGGCGACTCCCAACACGATGATCAACACCGTCATGCCCGGCAGCGGGATGTCGATATCGCCGCGCTGCAGCGATTTGACATCCGTCGCTTCGCCGCGCAGCAGGCGGTCGAGACTGCGGAACCAAGCGAGCATGGGGGCGACTCCTGGCTCGAACGAGCAACTTCACCGCTGGATCCGATGGGGCGCCCTTGGATACGAAGTTTCTGCACGAGGCGTTGGACAATGTACGGGAATTCGCTATGGCCGTGCAAATTCGTCCTGATTCCTCCACGCGGCGGATTGCCGGCGCAGCTCGAAGAGCACCACGCCGGCCGCCACTCCGACATTGATCGAATCGGTCCCGGCGACCATCGGGATGCGAATCGACAGCGAGCACGCCGCGAGTTCCGCGGGCGTTAAGCCCAGACGTTCTTCACCGAACAGCACCACGGTCCGGCGCGGCAGTTCCGCCGTGTATAAGTCGTTGCCGCCGGGCGATGTTCCCACCAGGCTGATGTCGTGACGGTGCGCCCAGGATTGGAGCGACGATAGCGTGGAGCGCGTCAGCGTCATCGACAACACGCTCCCCATGCTGCCGCGCAGCACCGAGGGATCGAACGGGTCGGTGCGAGAATCGAGAATGATGATCCCGGCCGCTCCCGCCGCCTGGGCCGTACGGATGATCGTCCCGAAGTTTCCGGCGGAACGCATCCGTGAAACGGCGACCCAACATCCGCCAGTATCGACGCGCAGCCGATCCAGCGCTGTCCAATGTTGATGCAAAAGCAGTCCGACTCCGCTGGCACGAGGAGTTCGGCTCAAGATACGGAACTGCTCGGGGGAAACGGCTACGACATTGACGCCGGCGCGGCGTAAACGGCGGACCAGCATTTGTGCGACGATGGGTTTCAGCAGGCGTTCGCACACGACGATTGTCTGAATTCGCCGCCGGCAATCGACCGCGTGGATCAGCACCCGCGGCCCTTCCACCCAGGCCAGCCCGGTTTCACGCCGGCCCGCGGGGTGCATCAACTGTTGCAAAAAACGCTGTAGCTTTCGAAAGCCACCGGGGTCCAGCATCCTCGGGCGGAACGTCGTTCCGCAGTTTGAACCAGAGGGCAATCGTGAATCGATTGCCGCATCGAGAAAGATCGTATCCCCGCCTGTCCGCAGGGACAAGGACCAAATAGACGGCTAGCGGTACAAATTGGGTGGCATGCCCTGAGCTTCGAAGGGCGTGGTGAATGGCTAAAAATCTACGCCCTTCGCCAAGCCTCAGGGCGTGCCACCCGTGATCGACAGGCTGCCGTACTCTGTTCGTGTTTGCTAAGCTGTGAACCACATTCGTCGCGGAAACACCCGGAGAATCAGCGGAGAAAATCATGCGGACACTTATCCAACAGGTTCTGGTCTGCGCCCTTGTCGCTCTGATTGTGGGTAGGGAGAGCGCTGCCGATGAGCCGCGGCCGCCCGATGGGTATCGTGCCATTTTCAACGGCAAGGATCTTGCAGGCTGGCACGGCTTGAACCCGCACGGCGTCGAGAAACTGACGGGTGCGCAGAAAGAAGAGAACATCGCGCAGCAGCGGGCCGAGTTTCCCAAGCATTGGCGGGTTGAGAGCGGCGAACTGGTCAACGACGGGCATGGTCCGTATGCCAACACCGACGCCGAGTACGGCGACGTCGACTTCCTGATCGACTACAAGACCGTGGCGAACGCCGACAGCGGCATCTACCTGCGCGGGGCGCCGCAAGTGCAGATCTGGGACTGGAACC
>CAZDGB010000316.1:0-8351 GCA_964504645.1 uncultured Planctomycetaceae bacterium
CGCCCTGAGGAACGAAGGGCGTGGTCTGCCGATTCGCCACGCCCTTCGCAAAGCTTCAGAGCGTGCCACCCAATCAATCCGGGGCAAATCGATATTGGTCTAGCAACTCTTTCAAAAGCTCATCAGATAAATTGACATCCTTTCGCTGTTTCAACTCGTCAAGAAACATGGGATACCGCTCGCCTTTGATCTCAATCAGCGTCCCACCAAGTTGGGCTATTTTGTGTTGGTCCGTGGCGACTGCTTCCAGCTTCTTGACGACAGGCTCTACGGACCGCTCCCCCAGCCGTGCCAACGCGTGCCCGGCGGGCCATCCGTCCCCAGTGTGCTCAAAGTCCAAACGATCGAGTAAGGGCTTAATCACAGCAGCCGAATCCGTCAGGCCCAAGAGACGGAAGGCGTAGAGTTGCCGATCGGAAAGTCGTTTCTCCTTTTGATTGGCCGGGGGAAGAATCTTGAGCAGGTAGTGAATCTGCTCAGCCTTCCAGGCCAAGGCATTGACTTCATCGACAAGTTCTTTGCCAATGACGATGCGAGAGCCAGGAATGAAATAGGGGAAGGCGACTCTCTCTTCCTTCAGCGCCGGTTTCTGTCGCTCGCTCTCCCAGTCCTCCGCCGGATAGACCCGCTTAGGCTTCGCGTTCAAGCGGGGGTTATCTTTGTTGCGTTCCCACCAAGCCTTCCAGTCTTTATGGGCGGCACGACGCTTCTCAGCGTCCTGAGAGTGGGATCGCTCGTCGTAACGACCAGACTTCTGCATGAGTGCGCCGTATGCCCCAACGCGGAGGTATTCGGTTTCGCTTTCTAAGAGTTCGATGAGCGGCAGAATGCTCTCTTTGCCAAATTTCCGAAACGCTGCTCCAAATGCACAGTTGATTCGCCAGTTGGTTACTTTTTTTCCGGATGGCAGCGCTACGTCATACATTTCCGACCCGTCAATCAGGCCGTTGTAATTCAAGATGTTGTTTTCATCTTGAACAAACCGAACGGCGTCTGCGACAGTCTCGAACTTGAGGGAATCAAACGCGATAGCAACTGAACAGCACGCCGATAGTATTGCGACGATGATGGGCTTCGAGTTCTGCATAGGATGCTTCTGGCGTTTGAGTTTCTTGAATATCTCCTCAGATGCGCGAGCGATCCAATGGGATGAATGCTTGATGTCTCGCTCGGCCTGGTTTTCCATTTCTATGTCCGTGATCCATCGACCCCCTCTCCCTGACCCTCTCCCCCACGGGGGCGAGGGGACAAAACCAAAGACGACAGCCAATTTTCCTCAATGGTTCGTCACAAACTCCGTCGAGTTCAAGATCACCCACGTCGCGTCTTGCAGGCCTTCCCGGATATCGCCGGCGCCGGCGAGGTCTTGAAACGCTTCCAGTTCCGCGGGCGTCGGCTTGCGGCTCAAGAGCGCGAGGAACAATCGCTGGATGTGTTCCGGACCGGCGGATTCGCCGTACAAACGGACCAGCGCTTCGGCCCCGAATTCCACCGCGCCGCGGACGTGCTCGCCGTTGTAGAGCGCCACCGAACGCCCGACCGACAGCGGCGTCGCGCTGAAGCTGTTCGTCGGCAAGTCGTAGCTGAATTCTTCGCCCGTCGCCTCGGCGAGACGGAAATCGTTTTCGTCGAAGTGATAGCCGAACGCCTGCGCGATCGACAGATGCAACTGGTCCGCCGACAGCGGCCGCACGCGGGCCCGCGACCAGCCGACGAGTTCATCGGCCGATTGTCCGGCGTTCGCTTTCTCGCTCGTCTTCGCCGGGCGTCCGCTGCGCTGATAGGCTTCGGTCATCACGATCACGCGAATCAGCCGGGCAACGTCGAACTGATGCGCGGCGAAATCGTCGGCGAGCAGATTCAATACCTGCACCTGCGGGCTGTTCGCCGCGTCCGCCGGCCAGTGATCGAAGTTGTCGATGAGCTTCTCGCCCATCAGCCGGTGCCAGACGATGTTGACAACGTGCCGGCTGACGTAGGGATTCTCGGGATCAGTCAGCCACGCGACGAGGACCGCGCGGCGGGGTTGATCGGGGGGCGAGCGCGATTGCCTGGGGAGTTGCGGAAAGATCGTCTTCTGCGGGACGTTGCCGTTTTCGTCCTTCGGGGCTTTGCGGTCGGGGATCATCAGTTCGCCGCGCGGCCGTTCGATGACATCGAAATACTGGCCGTCGCTCTGATCGACGTTGACCATCTTCCGCAGCCGCGAAAAGTGAGCCGCCAGGCCCCAGAAGTCGGGCTGCTTCCACGCGGCGTGCGGATGATCGTGGCACTCCGCGCATTGCAGCGACACACCGAGGAACTTCTGGCTCACCGCGCCGGCGAGGGCCACCGGTTCCGCGTTGTAGCGCAGGAGGAAATTCACCGGCCCCGTGCAATCGCTGAAGCCGTCGCCCATCAGCAGTTCGCGGATGAGCTGATCGTACGGCAGGTTGTTCTTCACCGACGCCGTCAGAAACTGCGCGAGCTTGCGGGCGTCGTACTCCTGCTGCTCGAACGGCCGACGGTCGGTGAAATGCTCGTTCCACAACCGGCCCCAATGCTGGGCGTAATCCGCCGACTCGAGCAAATGATCGACCAGTTCGGCCCGATTGAGCGGCTTCTGGTGGACCTTGGCCGCCGCATCGACCGGCGGCGTGCGTCCGCCAAGATCGAGCCAGACGCGGCGGAGGAATTCGGTATCGGTCGTACGATCCGCCGGCGCGATCCCCGCCGACACGCAATGCTGCTGCGCCAGATCATCGATCCGCTCGGAAACCGGCGCCACATTCTCCGGCACCCCCGCCGAGATCGCGGACGCGAACACCCAGACCACCGCGGACCCGCAAAGCGACATGACCGGACTTTCCGCCGAAGAGAGAGACGCCCAGATACAACGAGAAATGCGACCGTCATTGTAACGCGTTTCGGCAGTAGGCCAATCAAATTTGCGGGTCGGAAGTGGGACAGTCTAATGGTATACTGGCAGGGATGGCCGATCAGCCCGCTTCACGCCGTTCGATCCTCACCGTGTGGCATTGGCCCAAATGGATTCTCGGAGTGATGATCGCGTTGATGCCAGCGGCGTATTTTCTCTCGACGCCGGTAGTGTTTGTGATTGCCCATGATCGGTATCTTGATCAGCCGTTTTGGGGACGGGCAATCACATCCTACATTCACCCTGCGGTGTTGTGCGCCAGCAAATCGAGGACACTGCGCATCGTTTGGAACTGGGATGCGGCGCAGGCGCACCGATTACTCAAGCTGTTTGTGCAGAACGACAACCCACCGCCGCGAGTTGTAGCTCAACACCCAGATCCAAAAGATCGACTCGACTGACCCACTACTGGTCAGTTTCGTCGCGAAGATTTCTTCGTTCGACGCCCGCTATGCGCGGAGCGCGCGCGTTGAGGTTCGGTCCAGGTTTTGAAACAACCTGTCGAAGAAGAGACCCCGAAATCGGCTTCTTAAACAAGCCCATTCATCCCGAATTGTGCAGAGTGATGAAAGCCGGCGTTTTCGCCTGTTTTGTAATGCGCCAGCGCGCACGAGGCGACACGCGAGCGACATGCAGCAGCCACTCAGCGGCCATGCTGCAGCCACGAAATGCATTCCAAACAGCCGCCGAGTGCGTCGACCGGGGCATTCGTGAACACGGGAGAAATCGCGATTATCCCGGGGTTTTTCACCCACTCGGTCTCGCGCGGTCCGCCAAACCCCGCCAAAACGTCGATTAGGACGCCCCCATTTTTTGTCGTTGGAGCCATTCCTCGACAAGAGAGAGCGCAACTTCAAGGCGGGCGGTCAGGCCAATTCCGGCAACGGCTGGGCTTGGTCTTCCACGAGGTACTGCGGCCGGCCGTTGAGGTCGGTGATCGTCGTCTGCTGGACATCCACGCCCAGGTGCTGGAAGAGCGTGGCGTAGACTTCGCCGAACGTCACCGGCCGCGCGACGGCTTCGCCCGCGACGCGGTCGGTCGCGCCGATCACCTGGCCGTGCCGCAAGCCGCCGCCGGCAAGCAGGGCGCAGTTCACCTGCGGCCAGTGGTCGCGGCCGACGTTGCCGGAAATCTTCGGCGTGCGGCCGAACTCGCCCCACACGACGACAGCACAGTCATCGGCCAAGCCGCGCAGATGGAGGTCTTCCACCAGGGCGCTCACGCATTGGTCGAAGACCGGGAAGTCCTCGGCTTCGCGCACGAAGATCGTGTTATCGGCCCGGCCTTCGGTGTTGAAGCCGCCGTGCCAGTCCCACTTGCTGTAATTCAGCGTGACGACCCGCACGCCGGCTTCGATCAATCGCCGGGCCAGCAGCAGGCTCTGCGGCACGCGCGGGGCGCCGTTGCCGTCCATGAAGACGGTCGGATCGCCGGTTCCGTAGCGGGCGATGGTTCGCGGATCTTCCTGCGACAGATCCAGCGCCTCGGCGAGCTTCGACGATGTCAGCAATCCCATCGCCTGTTCGGTGAAGGCATCGAGGCCCGCCATCATGGACGTGTGATCGATCTCGCGGCGGATCAAATCGACGCTCTTCAGCAGCGACTTCCGATCGGCGAGCCGTTCCAGCGACACGCCCTGCAGCACCATATCGTCCCAGGTCGGTCCCATCGGCCGGAACGGAGCGTGTGCCGAGCCAAGAAATCCCGGTCCGGGCTCGTTGTACGGTCCATGAGTGCACGTGTAGCACAAGCTGACATACGGCGGCGATTCGGGCCGCGCCGGTCCCTGCACCTTGGAGACCATCGTGCCGAATTGCGGCCAGCCGCCCGACGGTTTGACCTTCTGCGGATGATGGCCGTTGAAGACCTGAATGGCGTCGTGATCGGCCTGGTTGCCGACCAGCGAGCGGATAACTGTCAGCTTGTCGCCCATCGTCGCCAGCCGCGGAAACGCCTCGCAGATGTCGAACCCGGGAACGTTGGTCGCGGTCGGCCGCCACGGCCCGGCGATTTCCTTCGGCGATTCCGGCTTGAGATCGAACATGTCCTGATGCGGCGGCCCGCCGACCAGGTAAATCATGATGACCGACTTCGGCGTCTTGCGGCCCGACAGCGATTCGGCCCGCAGAATGTCCGGCAACGTCCACCCGCCCGCCGTCCCCAGCGCCGCGAGCGTCCCGATCCGCAGAAAATTCCGCCGCGAGACGCCGTCGCAGAAATCCGATCCGAAGGCAGCACGGCCAGGGAGCGTGAGCATGAGAGGCATTCCTCAGGAAGCGATTTCATTCCGCCGGAGAATCTGTAGCTCCTCTTATATCAACGCTCGTGCATCCGTGCCATCCCTTTCGCATGAAAACCACGCCCTTCCCAAAGCGTCAGGGCGTGCCACCCAACACCGCTACGATCATTCCGCGACACTGAACTTCGATCTCTGGCAGGGGTGCGACGATACCTTATGTCAATCGCTGAAAAATCTTCCGTTCTTCGCTTCCGACACTCGACGTTCCGACGGGCCGGCTTCTAGAATCCCCTCTCACTACACACGATATTCCCCCTCACCGGATTCAGGAGAGACATCATGCAAGGTTCGCAACGCGTTATCGACGCACTCAACGGCGGGCTGACCATCGAGCTGACGGCGATCAACCAGTACTTCGTGCAGGCCAAAATGTGCCGCAACTGGGGGCTGAACAAGCTCGGCAAGAAGCATTATGAGGAATCAATCGGCGAGATGCGGCATGCCGAAAAGCTCATCGACCGCATCATCTTCCTGGAAGGCGTCCCGGAGATCGCCCGGTACGATGTAATCCGCGTCGGCACCACCGTTCCGGAGCAGATGCAGAACGACCTGGCCCTGGAGACCAAGGGCGTCCTGGCCTATCGCGATGCGATCAAGGTTTGCGAAGAAGAGAAGGACGCCGCCAGCCGCGATCTGCTCACGAGCATCCTCACGGAATCGGAGGAACACGTCGACTGGCTCGAATCGCAACTCGACCTGATCAGCAAGATGGGCCTGGAAATCTACCTCGGCCACCAGATGGGCGAATTCGAGGAAGCGACCCACTGAGCGAAGAAGAAGCCCAGGATAGTTATCCCTGGGCGTCCGGACTTACGCGCAGCCCAGCACCGGTTCGATCGCGACTTCGGCCAACGGCGTCATTCGCTTCTGCGCCGCGTGTTCGGCCAGCATTCGCTTGATGTGCCGATGGCACGATGTGCAGCCGCCGCCGGCGCCGCAGGCTTTCGTGACGTGGCGAACGGTGCTCAAATCCTGCTCGGAGATGCAGGTGTGGATTTCGTCCGCGTGCACGCCGAGGCAGTGACACACCGGTCGCGGGCCATGCGATAGGCTCTGATCAGCGGAGAAGTCCATGGGAGCAATTTCCGTCGGCAGGCACTCGGCAGGACGAAATTGAGATTCAGTCTCAACTCGTCGCTCCATTGTAACCGTGTCCACACCACTCGCAAGCCCACCCGCTCGCTTTTTTTGATCCGTTTCCCCAAGTGATCCTAAGTGGCTTCGGCTTGATCACGAAGCGGCCCTACAACCCGCAGGCTCCGCACACTTTGTCTCCCGGCGCCCATTCCCGAGGAATTGCGGTCCGAATCCAAAGGTCGCCGCCGCACGTGACCTAGACTTTCACAAGCCTGATTCCAGGTCCGTCGCGTCCGTTTTCCCATTCCACGAGCATGCCATGCGCTCCGTCCCGGAAGTCCACTCGCACGAACACTCGCTGGCCGTCGTCGTCTCCGAGCATTGGCTCGACGAATTCTGCGAGCATGTCGGCTCGCTGTCCGCCGTGCTCCAGGCTCTTTCGAAGCTCGAAGACCGCCGCCCGCACACGCTGGTCTCCGAGGCGCTCGACAACTGCGCGGCGTTGCAGGATCTGATGAACTTCATCCCGGTGTGGAGCGGCCCGGTCCCGGCGCAGGTTCAAACCTCGCACGCACCGGCTTCGACGTTGCCGCAGCCGTTAAAACCCCAGCGTAACGACGAAGCCTTCTCCTGCGAGTGGTCGTCACCGTGGGTGCCGCTGGGAGACAGCTTCCCGGAATTTCAGCACAAAGACGAAGATCAATTGCCCGTGGTGGATCGCGAACAACTCGAAGAGAACTGGAATCACGACGCGGAACAAGCCGTGCAGGTCCTGCAGAAATTCCGCCATCGGGCCGACGCCGATTTGCGCGAGTTGCAACTCTTGTCGGTCGGACGCGACTGGACGCGGCTGTCGCGATTGGCCGGCGCGCTGAAGGATGCCGCCGTCCATGTTTCGGCGACGCGGATCGTCGTCGACGCCGCCGCGTTGCAGGGTGCGGCCCGCATCGGCTGCCGCAACGATGTCGATCTGGCGCTCGACGCGCTCAAAGCCGACTTGCGCGCTTGCGCGAAGCTGGTTGACGAGTGGCTCGCCGCGGCGCGCTGAATCGTATTTCCATCGATTAGCGGCTGCGAACCCGCCAGCGATCAGCAACGATCGCTGGCGGGTTCGCAGTGTTTTCGCGTTTCCTCTTGCCGCGTTTGGCGATAACGCCTACATTCCGCGGCCTTCCAAAACCGAAGCGAGGAACCGTCATGTCTGCGGGCGTGCGCGATGTGTTGACCGTGGTGGCTGTTGCCGGGCTGGTCTTCTTCACCAACCTGGGGAACTTTCCGCTGTTCGACGAGGACGAGCCGAAAAACGCCGTCTGCGGCGTGGAGATGTTCCGCCGCGGCGACTGGATCGTGCCGACGTTCAACGGCGACCTCCGCACGGAAAAACCGGTCCTCGTCTACTGGGTGATGCTCAGCTCGTTCCACCTGTTCGGCATTTCGGAATTCTCGGCCCGGTTTGGGTCGTCGATCCTGTCGATCGGCACGGCGCTCGCCACGTACTTCATTGGTCGCCGCTTGTACGACCGGCAAGTCGGCCTGCTCGCCGCCGTCGTGATTGTGACGAGCTTGATGTTCTCCGCCGTCGGCCGCGCCGTCACGCCCGACGCCACGCTGGTCTGCTGCCTGACGTGGTGTTTCTACGCGTTCGTCGCTGGCCGCGAATGGAACGCACCCACCAAACCTGCTGAGCTCTTCGCGACTCGATATTCGCTCTTTGCTTTCGTCCTGATGGGCCTGGCGATGCTCGCCAAAGGGCCGATCGGTTTTCTGCTGCCGTGCATGATCATCGGCATGTTCGGTCTCAGCCTGAGCACGCGGGAAGAATTGCTCTCCGGCCAGGCGACGCTCGGCGGCGGGCCGTGGTGGCGGAGAACGTTGAATCTCGTCTTGATGATCTGCTCGCCGTCGCGGTTCTTCCGCACGGTGTGGTCGATGAAGTTGTGGTTCGGCGTGCCGATCGCGCTCGCCATCGCGCTGCCTTGGTACATCGCCGTCACGCTGCAGACGAACGGGGCGTGGACGGCGGGCTTCCTCGGCGTGCACAACGTCGGGCGATTCCT
>CAZDGB010000317.1:0-8259 GCA_964504645.1 uncultured Planctomycetaceae bacterium
CGAGTTCCGTTTCGGGGCCGCCGCCCAGCTGCGTCACATTGGAAACGCGCCATCCCTCGGGAAGACGGCAGGCGGCTTCGAAGACCGTGCCCGACTGCGATTCCCACGCGATCTCCGCCGTCAGCGTCCACTCCGGCGAACTCGTGTCGAGCAGATTCAAAACCCGCGCCTGGCGTTCGACGGCGGGGCGTTCGACGTTCAGCACGAGCTGCGAGCGCGGCGCCAGTTGCTGAAACGACAAATGCTCGCCTTCGGGGCGAGTCGTCGCCGGCAAGCGTTGTCGAAACCCCGGCGCCCGCAACGACCGCAATTCGAGCGGCAGCGAGACGGTGACGTCGACGCGGCCCTGCAGCCAGATTCCCCCTTCGATGGCCAATTGCGGCAGCGCAATCGATTCGCCGACGCCGCGCCGCACGAAGCCTTCCAGTCGAAACGGCAGCGTGCGGCCGCGCAGCGCGTCGGGAAACGAGACGACGAGTTGCGCCGCCGGCCCTTCGGCGGGGACGCGTTCGAATTTGAGCGGCGCGGGTTGCGTCTCACCGTAGGTCGCCGCCACAATCTCGACGCTGCGCGGCAGCGAGACGGTCAGACGCCGCACTTCGCCGCCCAGAACTTCCGGCCGAAATGTCTGCCAGATCTGCAGTTCGTCTTGGCTGATCACGACTGTCTGGTCTTGTTCGTAGAGGACGGTCGGAATTTCAACGCGCGGCGTCGCTTCCTTCGCCGCCACCACACGGCAGCGGGTCTGATTTCCCAAGCTGATCCGCCAGCGGGAATGCGTCTCGTCCGAATTGTCGGGCAGCCGTTCCACGTCGCCAACGTCGGACGTGATCGTCTGGCCCCGTTCGGTCTGCACTTCCAGTTCCGTGACCGCCGCGGGAAGAAATTCGAGATCGAACGCGACGGCTTGAGCCAGCACGCGGCCGCGCGCCGACCAGCGGCCTTCCAACTCTCCACTTTCACGCGGTAATTTCAGCCAATAGCGGGAATCCAGTCCGGTTCCCCACACGGCCGGTTGACCGCTCCACGAAAGATCTTCGAAGGCGAGCGTCGGCGTTCCCAGGCTCAGGAACGATTCCGCTTTCGGCCAGCGTTCGAGCTGGGCCGACAAGCGTCCTCCGGCGAGCGTCTCGCCGGAGAGCACCGCCGAATAGCGGACCCGCCGCAACATCGGCTGCCGCGGCCCGTCCGGCGGTGGCAGATGCCGCGACAGCATTCGTTCGAACGTCGCGCGATCCCACGGAATCCAGGAGAGCTCAGTCAACGGCCAATCTTTGGGCCGATCGTCCGGGACGGCGATGGTCTGAATCGACTTCGTCCACGCCGGCGTTTGCTCTTCCGCATTGGCTCGGTCAGCAAATGCCATCGAACCGAAGAGCGTGACGACCAGCACGCCGCGACCAAGCCAACGCAAGGAAAGATCTTGCCGCTCAAACCAACAGGAATCCCTACGCAAGCAACGTCTCATGGCACGCCGCTTCCGGCTTCGCTTCTCAGAAAGTCATGCGTGCTGCCGGTGGGTGATCGCACCAGCACCGGTTCGGGCAGGACCGGTTCGCCCAACGGGCGGGCCCGCGTGACCGACGAACGGGCCTCCACCAGATCCATCAGCGGGTCGAAACTCATGACGGGCGGCGTCTCCGTGCGGCGCAGGCTCTGCAGCCAGACTGCCGCAAGCGGAAATAGGAACCCGAGCAGGATCGGCTGCAACAGCACTTCCAATTGCGGACGGAACCACAGTCCTGCGACGGCGACGGCGAACAGCCCCCCCCACAACGTCATCAGATTCCGCAGGCCGGCGACATTCAACACGAGGAAGCCCACTAGCAGCGAGATCGACGCCCCGACGAGTAGAATCATCGCGCCGCTCATCGTGGAAAACGGTAGCTCGCGCACCTCGCCGAATTGCTCGAACGCGTAGCGATTCCGCGGCGCCGCGCCGTCCGACACGGCGTCTCCCACAGCCGGCGGGCTGATGCGGCTCCACACCACACCGCGGCGCTCCCATTGGAATTTCGGCGTGACCGCGGGCGCGTAGGCGAACAAATGCTGATCACTGGGGATGCGCACGTCCCAGGTCGCTTGTGCCAGCCAGCGGGCTTGAGGAAATTGCGGCGCGAGCAGCGTCCAGCGGTTGAACAACCCGAACGATTGCGCCGGCGCAAGGCGATATTGAATCGTCAGCTCGTGTTCCGTTGGCTCGGAACCGAGCGACCGCACGCGCACCGTGTAGTGCCGCGGCCGCGAATCAGCGGAAACTTCCACCGGGTCGAGCAGCGGTCGTCCGTCCCACGCCGCTTCCGAGAAAGTCGATTCCGGCGGCAAGACGAACGTCAACCGGGGGAACACTCCCGACAGGCGATACCGGGCCTCGCAGAAGGCGGCTCCCTGGCGGTCCCATTCGGCCCGCAGATCGGCCGCGTGGATCAGAATCTGCTGTGTTGCTGCGCCGTCACTCTCCCATTGCATACGCACCGAATTCACGGCCCCCTCGGCGACCCATCGCGTTCCACCCGACACATCGTTTCGCGGCTTCCAGAGCGCGTCGGACGTCGTCAAATGCGATTCCGCCGTCCCGACGACTTTCAGCTCGTATTGCCGCACCGGATAGTCGAGACAGTTGAGGATGGGAATGTCTACGGCGGACGCGCCGCCGAGGACGGCGTCGGACAAAGGAAGCTCAAAGACAGCCTGCACGGTGAAACGGCCGATACGCGGTTCCGGCAAGACGATTTTCGCTACGGCGAGACCGTCGGTTTCCGTCGTCGACCATTCCGCGGCGAGGGAACGATCGGGATCGATCAAGAATGAGACGTCGACCGGCAGCCGGCCTTCTGGCAGCGCGAGTCGGAATTGGGCCAGGCGTTCGTGGTCGACATCGAACTGGAACGTCTGCACGCTGCGCAGCCGTGACTCGTCGAGTTCGAGGCTGGTCGTGGAATGGACGTGCACGCGGCGGCTTTGGCGGACCGTTCGCAGAGAGAACAGCTTCTCGCCCGACAGCAGACGATACGTGCGGGTCTTGCGGGACAGGGCCGTCTCGTCGCCGCCGGCCGATTGCAGTTCCGGCAGCGTCTCGCCGATCGGCGTCAATTCCGTCGTCATGTTTTCGGCTTCGACGATCTTGAGCGACGTCGCAATGCTGTCGGGAGAAACCAACTGTGGCAGCGAGAACGGCACCGATTGGCCGGCGGGAATGGTGCGCTGTGCTTTCAACCGCAATACGAACTGATCGGAATGATCTTCCGCCAGTTTGAGGCGCACGCGGCCGGGCTTCCCTTCGACGTCTTCGACCGCTTCGACGAGTTCTCCCCAATCCACGAGCCAGCCGTCCGTTTTCGCGTTCGGCCAATCGATTTCCACCGCGCGGAGCTTACCGCGCAGAACGTTCAGCGAGAACAGGCCTTCGAGAGTCAGGTCCTCTAACGAGGCATGCAGCGTGAGCCGCGGCTCACAAGTGAAATACGGCTCAACCGTGTCGACCGACAGCACGGCCCGCAATGGCTGGCTGAAGAAGCGGTACGCGCTCGAAACCTGCGGCGCCAGCGGCCGCAGTTCGGCGGGATTCGTGCGCATCAACTGCGGGTGGTCGCCGGAAGAAAGCGACAGCCGCAAATCTTCGATGGGAATCAAACCGATCTTGCCGCTTTGTTTCCGCGCAGACTCCACAACAAAACCGTCGAGAACGAAGCGGCGTTGTTCGGTGGCTTGAAGCCGGACGCGCCAGATCACCGAGGTTTGGCTATTGTTCGGCCCCAGTAGTTGGACGGTGACTCGCTCCGGATCGTTCGGCGTGGGGCGCGTGCCGCGAACGTCGCGGCCGTCGATCGATTCCAACTTCGCCCCTTTGGGAAGCCGGGCTGTGAATTCGGTAATCGATCCTTGCACGACGTTCACGCGCTGGTGGGCTTCGATCAGCAATTCCTCGGTCCCGGCGTAGGCAAGAATGACGGTCTCGGCTTCGAGTAGCGGCGCGGTCGGTGTCTCGGCGACGCTCGGCTGCCAGGTCAAATCGACTCGCGTCCCTAAGCCGAGCAACTCCATCTGCGACGGCTGATCGGGATTCGTAATCACTTCACCGGCAGCACTCTTCACCGCGGTCGCAGGAAACTTCGTGGTTAGCGTCAACCGGCTCTGTGCCGCGTCTGGCAGCGACAACTGCAGCCGGCGGATTGAGCCCTGTTTCTTGACGGGTACGAACAAGTCGAGCGTGACGTGGTGATCGCCTTTGCCGCGGACCCACCACGTTTTTCCCTGGGTGCGATGGTTTTCGTCGAAGCCGAATTCTCCGGGGCCGTCGTGGATGTAATCGGAACGAAGCACGGCTTCGTTCAAACCGAGCGACACCGACACCGTTTCCTCGCCGCGGGGAACGCGAATGACAAACTTCGCGGTCAACACGGCCCGTTCGTCATCCGCCGTGCCGGTCAACGTGATGGAGGCCACTTCCGCCGCCGGGGCCGTGTCTGGTTTGACGGCCGGATGCTGGAGCGATTGCAGCCATTTGTCCAGTTCCGCGTTGCGCCGGACGGGAACGGGATCTCCGTTGCGATCGAGCATGTACACGACCGTCGGGGAAAGCACGTCCAGAAGCGACGGAGCCCTCTTCGCTGTCTCTGCGGCCGCGTCATTCGTCGCTTGCGCTTCGCGGGCCGGTTCAGCCTGCCCGAGAATCGGCGCAGGACGCGCGAACACCAAGCCGCTGACAACCATCGCGGCCAGCAGTCCGTAATGCGTCCCGTGTCGTCTGCGATCCATCGACAACTCACCGGCTTGGCTCAGGGGTTTCCCATCTTCTCTGTTCCCTTCTTCTCTACGGCGTTCGCGTCGAGAACGACATGAATAAGCCGGCGCAGAAGGCTGGGAACGAAGGAATCTGCCCCGGAACGAGGGGGAGGAAATGAATCATCTTATCCTACCTCACGCCCGGGCTTTGCGAAAGCATTTTTTCGGAACCGACGCCGCAAAGCTCACGCGGACAACAGGTTGGAAATCTCGCCGTGAATCGGCGTGCCATTGCTAGCCAAGAGGTCGGAGGCGTACAACTCGAACGGCTGACCGTTCATCGCGGTGATCTGGCCGCCGGCTTCCGTCACCAGCAGCACCCCCGCTGCCATGTCCCACGGTTTCAGGCTCGATGACCAGAAGCCATCGACTCGTCCCGCAGCGAGATACGCCAAGTTCAACGCCGCAGAGCCGGTCCGCTGGACGGTTTGCGCGTGGGGCAAGATCGTCAGAAATCGATGCACCGCGGCGTCTTTAACTTCCGTCCCGACCGGCAGGCTCGCGATTAACATCGCTTGATTCAGTTGAGAGATATCGGAACAGCGGATCGGCCGGCGATTCAACGTCGCCCCGTGGCCTTTCGCGGCGGCGAAAACGTCTTCGCGTACAGGGTCGAAAATCACGCCAGCGACCAGTTCGGTGTGGTGTTCCAGGCCGATCGAGACGGCGTAATACGGAAAACCGTGGACGTAATTCGTCGTCCCGTCGAGAGGGTCGATGATCCAGCGAAATTCGGCCTCCGGGCGGTCGTGGCCGAGGTCTTCCTCGCCGAGAAACGCATGCTGCGGAAAACGGCGATGAATGAGATCGACGATGGCCTGCTGCGAGGCGACGTCGGCTTCCGTCACGAGATTTGCGCGGCTCTTCTCGCGGACGGTAAACCGGGACGACCAACTCCGCAGAATTTGACCGGCGACGCGCGCGGCATCCTCCGCGGCCCGCAAATAATCGAGCATGGGACTCTCCTTTTTCCTGGCGACGGATTATCACCGATGCCGCCGCTAACGGCCAGTCAGGCCGTTGTCTTCCGCACACTCGGCAGAATCCGCACGGCGTGCACGCCGCGCGGCTCCGCACGGGGCGCGTTCGTGACCTATGGTTGAGTAGAGCGACCGCTGCGCCGGCGGAGGATGTCGCGCTTAGGGATCACGCGCGGCGCGACGTTTGTTCGGATTGCGGCGCGGGCCGCAGGAATCGTCATCCCCTGACTTGAGCCAGGACGAAATCATGCCCGAATGGTTGCCTTCCGTCGTGTTCGTGGCGGGAGTCTTGTTGCTGACCGGGATCTCGGCGTACACCGACACCCGGTCGCGGCGCATTCCCAATTGGCTGACAGTCTCTGCGCTGGTCGCGGGGTTGATCTATCAAGCGGTGTTTCATGGCTGGCCGGGGCTGGCGGACGCGGGCCGCGCGTTCGCCGTGGGCTTCGGCACGTTCTTCGTGTTGTGGATCATCGGCGGCGGGGGCGGCGGCGACGTGAAGCTGATGGGCGCGCTCAGCGTCTGGCTCGGCTTCAAGCTCACGCTCTACGCCATGGTCCTCAGCATGGTGTTCGTGATTCTCGGCACGGGCGCCCTCATGGCGTGGACCGTGCTGCGTCACGGCGCGAAGCGGTGGAAAAAGCAATATCTCGCCACAGGGAGGACAGACGCGCAGGGACGCCCGGTGGCGACTGAATCGGTGGAACAACGCCAGAATCGCCGCGTGATGGCCTTCGCCGTTCCGGTGGCTTTGGCGACGTGGATGATTCTGCTGCTCGACACGGTCGCGATCACGCACGGACAACTGGGACCATGAGACGACGAATGCGGAACGCGGAGTGTGGAATGCGGAGTGTCGGGCATTCCCCACTCCGCATTCCGCGTTCTGCATTCTGCACGGGTTCCCGCCGCGGCATTCTGAGCATGGAACTCCTGCTCACGCTGCCGATTCTCGGCGTGATGCTCCTCGGCCTGTTCGAGTTCACGCTGCTGTTCTACTCGCGGAGCCTGGTCGTCGAAGCCAGCCGGGCCGCGGCGCGGCGGGCGACGTTCGCCGGCGCGACCCTCGCCGACGTCGAGTTCGAAGCGCGGCGGATTCTCACCCCGCAGTTGCAGCAGGGGATGACCGTCTACGCCGAGTTCGGCGAACACAGCGGCGATTTGGTCTGGGTCGGCGTCGAAGTCCCGATGGCCGCCGCCGCCCCCGATCTGTTGTGGCCCATCGGCTTGGGAATCAACGGACGCGATCTGTATTCGGAGACACGGATGGTGCGGGAGTGATGGATTACCGATTTACAAAGTTCCGAAGTTTCGAAGGGCCAAATCTCAAATCCGAAATTCGAAATCCGAAGGAAATCCCAAATCCGAAATTCCAAACGGCGTGAATTCGTAGCGTTTAGAGTTTCGTGCTTGAGATTTCCTTCGAATTTCGGATTTCGAGTTTTGGATTTGGAATTTTGCAGCGAGATCGAAGGACGAACACCATGAAGCGCCTCACCCCTGCCTCGCTGACGACGATCATGTTCGGCGTCGTCGGTCTGTTGGTCATGGCCTATGTCGCCAAGAATCTGCTCGCCGTCGAGGAGAAGCCGCGCGAGGCGACCGAGGATCTGATGCCGATGGCGATCGCTGATCTCCCGCCGGGGACGAAGCTGACGGCGGAGCATCTCGGCAAGGGGCCGTTTCCGAAGAAGCACATGTCGCCGGACATGCTCCGCACCGAACGGGTGATCGTCGGCCGCTACACGCGGGTGCCGGTCAAGGCCGGCCATCCGTTCCGCGCCAACGACCTGTTGCCGCCGAACGTCTTGCCGCAACTCAAAGTCGCGGAGGGCATGCGGGCGATCTCGGTCGAAGTCGGCGACAGCACGGCGATGGTCGACGGCATGATCAACAACGGCGACTTCGTCGACGTCCTCTTCACGTATCAGGGGACCAGCAACGACGCCGTGCAGGGCGGCCTGACGATGCGGCTGTTCGAGGGCGTGCGCGTCCTCGCCGTGAATCGCGGCGGCAACCGCGGCGACCGGGGAAGCAATCACGTCACGCTGGAACTCACCGAGCAGCAGGCGAACGTCCTCACGCTCGCCAAGAGCCGCGGCAACGTCAACCTGACCTATAACCCCAGCGGCCGCGGCAACGGCGGACTCGCCGTGACGAACGCGGAACGGGTGACGCTCTACGACATTCTCGGATTGAAGGAGCCCGTCGAACCATTCGCGACGGAAATCTTCCGCGGCTCGGGCCGGGGGATCAACCGCTTCAACGACAAAGGCCGTTTGATCGACAGCCAGGCCCCGCAGACGCAGAACAACCCGCCGCAACAACAGTTGCCCGCGTCGCCGAACGCTCCGTCGCCCAGCGTCCCCGTGCGTCCGACCGATTCGAACGCGTCGGATCAACCGACATCGCCGACCGCCGCGCGGCCGCTGATCGAACAGAAGAAGTAACGACAAAGTAGCGCACTCGCTCACCATATGGTCCCTTCTCCCCC
>CAZDGB010000318.1:0-8244 GCA_964504645.1 uncultured Planctomycetaceae bacterium
GAGGCCCACCTTGGATTCAAGCGAAGTGGTGGGCCTCGCAGAGCCTTGACCCACCCTACAGGATCCGCAAACCGGCTGGCAGCGATTCGCCGAAGACGAGGGATTGTTCTTCGGCTTCGAGCGTGCCGACGTCGCGGACGAGGCGGCGGTAATGTTTGGGCGACTGCATGCGGTCCATCCATTTCAGGACGTGGTCGCGGGTTTCGTCGTCGAGGTCGCGGTAACGGTCGCCGGTCTTGCGGGCGAGTTGCATCACGGTGAACGAGTCGATCGGCTCGCCGCCGGCGAGGTTCATCACGTCGTTCAGCCACGATTTGACACGGTCGGCGTCGACGGTTTGATGCAGCGGCCCGTACGCCGGCCGCCGCGCGCCGAGCCGGCCGAGCATCCACAAGAGGGCGGACCGCAGCCCCGGTACTTTGCCGCGCTGCAATTGGGCAATCGCCGCGGAACCGAGATCGATCTTTGTGGTAACCGGAAGAAGTTCAAACGCGCCGGCGACGCGGCAGAGTTCGGCGGCTTCGTGCAGACTGAGTCCGCCCGATTTGGACGCCGTCAGCTTGTCGAGTTGCTTGATCTGACCGACGACAGGCCCGAGGAGCGCCTGCTGTTGTCCGGCGGCGAGACCGCCAGCGAGGCGCCGCCAGAGAATCCACCATTCGGGCCGGCATTGCGGCGAGTTGTGGACGAGCTTGTTCTGCAGCAGCTTCCACGATTCGTTGACGCGCCAATCGTCGAGGGCGAAGCCGTAACCGGGCCGCAGCGAATAGCCGAGCAAGTTCAGCCAGCGGGCTTCGTGCATCGGGCTGAGCTTGCGGCCGGCGTCGTGCGCCAGCAGTGTTTCCCACAATTGCCGCAGCAGCGACGGCGGCCAGGAAGCGCGGTCTTGTTCGAGGACGACGGCGAGACGGTTCATTAACTGGGCCGGGTCGTCGCCGTGTTTGCGGAACGTGTTGCGAATCACCTGTTCCGCGGCGTGCTGCTGGTCTTCGGTGACGACGCCGAGCGCTTCGGCGGCCGATTCGTGCGCGGCGACGTCGGTCTGCGTGGAGGAGCGGACGTCGAACATCAGCTTCCACGTTCGCTTGCCGTCGAGCTCTTTGCACCACAAGTCGAGCGTGCCGATTTCGTTCAGCTTCGCGTGCAGCGACACGGTCAGCTGCGCGGCGTCGCCCCCCTTCCCCGTTTTAAGGACGGTGCGAATCGGTGGCAGCGGCGTGAGCTGCTCGCGGTCGATCGGAATCACATCGCCCGGCTGATCGTTCAAGCGGACGCTGGAATAAAACAGCGGAAATTCGATCGGCTGCGAGACGAGGACTTCGAACTTCCGCTGCGACAGGTCGATCTCTTCGCCCGGTTCGATCCCCGCCGGAGCGAGACAGACGGCGCTCGGCGGGTCGCCTGCGACGCCGACGTAATAGGTGCGCGCCAATCCCGCGGCGATGCGGACTCCTTCGCCGCGGCGGACCATGCCGTAGTATGCGGCGCCCTTCGCGACAGCCAGATCGAGCCGCTCGTGGTCGAGGACCGTCAGCGACCAGTGGGGATCGTCGCGGCGGAACCACGTGTGGACGACGTCGATCAATCGTTGCCGCAACTGCGGCGAACCGAAGACGCCCCCGTTGAACAACAACACATCCGGGCGGGCCGCGTCGTGTTCGTGGTTAGCCGCGACGCGGAGGCTTTGCGGAGCGGAGCGCGCTTCGTTCAAAGCGCTCCGCTCCGAGGACTTCGCGTCGCGGCTAACCGAGGAATCGCGGTGGGACGTCAAAAACGCGGCGAGGTGTTTGGTGATCGCGGCGTCGGCGGCGTAGGGCAATCCGAATTCCTGAAACCCCGATTGCGCCGCTTGCGGTTTCGCCGCGAGTTCGCAAAACGGAAAGAAGCCGTCGATGAGCAATTCGGCGACTTCGGACTTCGACACGGGAATCTGCAACGAGCCGCCGATTAGCTTTGAACCCGTTCCGCCGACGGAGAGCGTGTATTGCTCCGGCGGCTGGTTGCCCATCAGGAGTTCTTTGACATGGCGGCACGAACGGAGCAGCGTGCTCCACGGCCGCGGGTCGAGCCGGCCGTTCGGTTTGAGGCGCCGTTCCAGATGATGGGCTAGCGCGAGGTCCATGTTGTCGCCGCCGAGGATCAGATGATCGCCGACGGCGATGCGGTGGAATTGAATCGTGCCGTCGGCCTGTTTGCGGACGCGGATCAGCGTGAAATCCGACGTGCCGCCGCCGACGTCGCAAACGAGGATCGTCTGTCCTTCCGCGACGCGCTGCTCCCAATCGTCGGTATGTTTCGCGATCCACGCATAGAACGCGGCTTGCGGTTCTTCGATCAGCACGACGCGTTTCAAACCGGCCTGTTGTGCGGCGCGGATCGTCAGTTCGCGGGCGACTTCATCGAATGACGCCGGCAGCGTGAGGACGAAATCCTGCTGGGCCAGCGGATGCTCGGGGAACTTCGCGTCCCACGCCTCCCGCAGGTGCTGAATGTACCGGGCGCTGACGGCGACGGGAGACATCAGCCGCACGTCTTCCGCCGCGTGCCACGGAAGCAAGTCCGCCGTGCGATCGACGCCGGGATGGCAGAGCCAGCTTTTCGCGGAGGCGACCATCCGTCCGGGAACCGCTGTGCCGTGATCGCGGGCGAACTGGCCGGCGATGTCGGGCGGATCGGCCTTCTGCCACGGCAATCGCAGTGATCCTGCGGCAAACTCGCCGAGCGCCGGCTGATAGAGAAACGACGGCAACCCGTCCCGCGCTTCGATCTGCCCCGGCGCGACGATCTGCGGGATGGCCAGTGTCTCAATCGACCACGGCGAAGCGTCCGTATCGACGTAAGCCAAAGCGGAGTTCGTCGTGCCGAGATCGAGGCCGACGACATAACGAGAGGCGGCTGGAGTGGAGGACGTCACCAGAGCGGAATCCGAAATTCGAAACCCGAAGGAAAATCAAAATTCTAAAAGATGAAACGGCCTGTGACCAGAAACCCGTGCTTTCGGCTGATCGGCGCCCCCGTTCGGCGCGGGTCTCCTGACGTCAGGAGACCCGCGCCGAACAAAGGGTACCTCAGAATTCGCTCGGGCCAGTGCTCGTCGGTTTGCCGCCGTGGCGCAGCACGGTGGCGGCAAGTTCCAGGCAGTCGGGGTCGATTTCGATCTGGGAAAGCTGGTGGATGGTGGCCTCGATGTCGTACTCCACGCGGCGGAACTGAATCCGGCCGTTGTCGATGACGGCATAGGCGGCGCGCGGGTCGCCGTCGCGCGGCTGGCCGACGCTGCCGGGATTGATCAGTTGCCAGCGGCCCAAGTCGAGATGAAACGGCATGTGCGTGTGGCCGACGCAGACGAAATCGGCGTCGATGCCTTTCAACCGCTGCCGCCAGGCGTCGGCATCGTCGAGCAGATATTCGTCCAGAGGATCGCGCGGCGTCGCATGGACCAGAAAGAAGGAACGGCCGTCGAGTTCCAGATACTGCGTCACCGGCAAACGGGACAGATACTTGAAATGCGACGGCTTGAGCACGTTCCAATGCTGCCGCCGCGTCGCCGACGCCAAGCGGCGGAAGCCCGTGGCTTGCGATAACGGCACTCTTTGAACGACGGCGTGATCGTGATTGCCGCGAATCGCGTGATTGGCGTGCTGACGGATCCAATCGAGACACGGCACCGGGTCGGGCCCGTATTCCACTGCGTCGCCGAGGAACAGACACACGTCAAACGTCTCCCGGATGGCCAGCAAGGCGTGCGAGTTCGCATGAACATCGGCCAGCAGGAGAATTTTCATGGGGCTGGATGTTCTACGGTTCGCCGTGATGCGAGCGGAGCGAGGTTCTAGAAGATCACTCCGCGATCGCGTCGCGACGAACAGCCGACTATTCCGAGATTCCTCTTGACGGGTTGCAAGCGACGACCCCAGAATACTGTGGCCTGGAATGGAATCCTACTCGGCCTGAGGTTCACTGATGAATCGCGCGCCCGAAAAACTCACGCTGCGGGACAAATGTCGCGATGCTGCGCGCGGCGTGCGGGAAGTCGTCGATCATCTCGAGAACTCGTTTCTGCCGAAAGTTCATAATCTGCAAAAGCTGGCCCGCGCCCGCGAACCGTCGTTCGATCCGTCGGCGATCCGCGATGTGACGATCCGGACGCATGCCGCGACGATTCTCGAGGCGGAGCAATACACGGCGAAACTCGACGAAGAATTCCGCAAGTTGCTGAATGCCATCGCCGAGGAAGTCGAACATCTGGCGACGACAGGGACAGTGTGATGGCCGAAATCGCGCTGGCGCGGCGCGCAAACCATTGAGGGGACAGGGCCTGCGACGGAAAGCCGGCCATAAGGTGGTGCGTAGGGGGATTCACAAAGAAGCAAGGATGCCAAGCAACTTAGCCATTGCCCACAGGGCATTTGTGCTAAAATGAAGTAGCGTTTCGGGGCGTGACGCGTTGTCCGGAGCGTTCTTTTCGATGACGTCTTTCTGACGATTCCTGCGCCTCGGCAGGATTCCCATAACGAAAACCAGATTTTCATCCCAATGGCAAGCAGCCTGAAGCCGCTGAGCGCAGTCGCCCCGGGTCTTTCCGACCCGGTGGATTGGCGCGTCGTGCCGGGCCGCGAATCGGAAACCGTGCTCAAGGCGCCGCGCGGCGACTCTGTCGAAGCGGCTCAGCCTTCGGCCACGCCGACGCCGTCGTTCTGGAAGCAGTTGTTTCCCGCGGCGGCCGACGGTGCGCCGCTGCCTCCGACCAGTGAAACCGGCCAAGGCGTCACGCTGGGGCACTTCACCATCGAATTGCCCATCGGATCCGGTTCGATGGGTTCCGTCTTTCTGGCCTATGATGAACGGCTGCATCGACAGGTCGCGCTCAAGGTGCTTGCCCCGTCGCAAGCCGCCGATGGCAGCACCGTACAACGGTTTCAGAACGAAGCCCAGGCAGCCGCGCGGCTCGATCATGAGCACGTCGCGCGAGTCTATTACTACGGCGAAGAAGGCGGACTGCATTTCATCGCCTATGAATTTGTCGCCGGCATCAATCTCCGCGATCTGATCCGCCAACGGGGCCGGCTGTCGCCCGCCGAGGCCGTTAACTATGCGATTCAAATCGCCACTGCGCTGCGGCACACGTCGCGGCACGGCGTGGTCCATCGCGACATCAAGCCGTCCAATATCATCGTCACGCCGCACGGCCGTGCGAAATTGGTCGATCTCGGATTGGCGAAGCGGGACGGTACGGAACTCGGCGGCGAATTGACGGTCGCCGGAACGACGCTCGGCACGTTCGACTACATTTCGCCGGAACAAGCCCGCGATCCGCGGACGGTGGACGTCCGCAGCGACATCTATTCTCTTGGCTGCACGCTGTATCACTTGCTGACGGGCGAGCCCCCCTACCCCGAAGGGACCGTGCTGCAGAAGCTGCTCGATCACCAGGCGCACGAAACGCCCGATGTGGGCGTTAAGAATCGCCGCGTGTCGCCGGCGTTTTCGGCGGTCATCAAGAAGATGATGGCCAGCGACGTGAAGCGGCGCTACAGTTCGCCGGAAGAACTGTTGCGGGACCTCGCCGTGATCGCCCGCAATCTCGGGCTGCGGGTGGTCGCGTCCGATTCTGCGGCGCTCGTTCCCGAACGGCAGTTGCAGGGAACCTGGTGGGACCGCAATTTCGGCTGGGTGCTGACCGCGGCGGCGCTCGGGCTGATCGTCGCTTCGATGAGTGCGGCTCCCGAACTGCTTGACAAACTCACGGCGTGGTCGATGACGTTCGGCACGTCGCCCCGCACTCCGACGGAGAACAACGGGAATTCAACGATCGAGCCGTCCGGTCCGCAGGTCGCATCGCTCGATTCGCCCGACGCCCAAGTTTCTTCGGATCGGCCCAAGATGGACAGCCCGCGTTTGCCCGCGCTGCCCGCGGCCGATGTCCCTGCAGTGAACAAGAAGCCCCAGCCGACGGAGGACATGCAAGTCGACGCCGAGCAGGTGGCGAATCCTCCGGTCAAGCAGCCGGATGAGCCGAAGGCGACGCCCACCCCCACGCCCGTCGTGGAGGAATCGCTGCCGGCGGTTTCGATTGTGACCGCGTCCGGACGCACGGCGTTTCCGTCGTTGGAGCAAGCGTGCCACGAGGCGAAAGACGGCGACATCATTGAGCTGCGCTGGGACGGCGCCCGCCAGCCGGCGGAGCAGTCGTTGAAGCTGACCAACAAACGGCTGACCATTCGCGCGGCAAAAGGGTTCCGTCCGCGGCTCGATTTTTCCGACGCCGGCCGCAACGGCGAGCCGACCGCGCGCTTGATCGCGGTCTCCGGCGGTTCGTTGCAACTGCGGAATCTCGACATCGTGGCGCAGGTCAGCCCGACGTCGTCGTCGGCCTGGAGTCTGATTCATCTGGAACGCCCGGAAGGGCTCAAGCTCGACGGCGTGACGGTGACGGTCGTCAACCCGCGCCGGCGTCCCGCGAGCGTCATCGAACTGGGCGCTGCCGGCGCAGCGGCGGCGATGCCGAAGACCGGGATGTCGCTGCCGGCGCCGGAAATCGAATTGTCGAATTGCGTCGTCCGCGGCGCCGCCACGCTGATCGCGCTCCGCGATTTCGTCGCCGGGCGCTGCTCGCTGGAAGACTCGCTGTTTGCCATCGACGAATCGCTGCTTTTGGTGCAGGCCCGGCCGGCGATGGGCATGGGCGAAAACCAGCAGATGAAACTGGAACTGCTGCACACGACGGTGGTGACGAACGGCAACCTGATCGTCACGCGGCCGGAGGACAACTTCAATGCCGAGCCGTTGCCGCTGAAGGTTTATGCCCAGAACAACCTGATTTCCGTCGGCCGCGACCAGCCGTTGATCGACCTGACGCTGAGCGAAGCGATGGAGCTGCGACGCTCGTTCGAGTGGAGCGGCGAGCGGAACTTGTACAACGACCTCAAGACATTTTGGATCATCCGATCGCGGGAAAACGTGTCGATGCTCGACTTCGCCGCGTGGAAGGAATTCTGGGGCAGCGACCTCTCGGGCTCCGCGAACACGGCGATTCGTTGGGTCGGCGACCTTCGCGCGCAGACGCTGTCGGAATTGCGCCTCAACGACGTCGAACTGGCGACCTCCGGCGGCCCGAACCCCGCCGTCAACGCCGCCACCGACGGCACCGACCTCGGCGCACCGCTCGACGCCCTCCCGGCGCTGCCCGAAGAGCCGCGCACGAAGTAAGCGGCGCATCAGCCGAATTGGATGCCCTGCGCCAGCGGCAAGTCGTGGCCGAAGTTGATCGTGTTCGTGGCGCGGCGCATGTAGGCCTTCCAACTGTCGGAGCCCGATTCGCGGCCGCCGCCGGTTTCCTTTTCGCCGCCGAACGCGCCGCCGATTTCCGCCCCGCTCGGGCCGATGTTCACGTTGGCGATCCCGCAATCGCTTCCCGCCGTCGACAGAAATTGCTCGGCCTCGCGGAGATCATTCGTGAAGATCGACGAGGCCAAACCCTGCGGCACGCCGTTCTGCCAAGCGATTGCTTGTTCCAGCGACTGATACTGGAGCACGTACAGAATTGGAGCGAACGTTTCCTGCGACAGGATCGGCGTGTGATCGGGCATCTCGACGATGGCCGGCCGGACGTACCAACCACCGTTCGGCACGGCGGCGGTGACGCGTTCTCCGCCGTGCACCGTGCCGCCCTGCGACTTGGCCGTCTGCAAGGCCAGTTGCATCGCGACATAAGCTCGTTCGTCGATCAACGGACCAACCAGCGTCCCCTCGGCGAGCGGGTCGCCGATCGGCAGCGACGCGTACGCCGTTTTGAGACGCATCAGAATGTCATCGGCGATGGATTCGTGCAGGAATAACCGCCGCAGCGTGGTGCAGCGCTGGCCGCACGTTCCGGCGGCGGCAAAGACGATGCCGCGGATCGCCAGTTCCAAGTTCGCCGTCGGCGCGACGATCCCCGCATTGTTGCCGCCGAGTTCCAACAACGACCGTCCGAGCCGCGCGGCGACGGCTTGGGCGACGGCCCGGCCCATCGGCACGCTTCCGGTCGCGGAGACGAGCGGCACGCGATGATCCGCAGCGAGCGCCGCGCCGACGTCGCGGCCGCCGATGACCAGCGTGCTCACTCCGGCCGGAACCTCTTTCATCGTCCGCGCGGCTTGGGCGAAGAGCGTTTGCGACGCCATCGCCGTCAGCGGCGTTTTTTCGGACGGCTTCCAGACCAGCGTGTCGCCGCAGACGAGCGCCAGCGCCGCGTTCCAGGCC
>CAZDGB010000319.1:0-8219 GCA_964504645.1 uncultured Planctomycetaceae bacterium
CGCATCGAGATCGACGGGGTGGTGGTGCGGGGCACGCGCGAGGTGTCGGCCTCCGAGCGCGAGCGGTCGCTGCGCGAGGCCCGGTCGCGGCTGGAGTTGAGAATGATGTCGATCGACGTCCCGTCTTCCAGGAACGGCATGTCCTCCACCGGCAGTACCTTGGAGATCACGCCCTTGTTGCCGTGGCGGCCGGCCATCTTGTCGCCGACCGAAATCTGCCGCCGCTGGGCGACGTAGACCTTCACCATCTGCAAGACGCCGCTCGGCAATTCGTCGCCGCGCTTCATCGAGTTCAGCTTGCGGTCGCGGTCGTCGATGGTGTCCTCGACCGGGCCCCACAGCTCCTTGATGACCTTCTTGCAATCGGCCTTCTTCTGCGGGCTGCGGATGTCGAGCGCCTCAAACTTGTCGTGGAACGTCTCGGCATAGGCAGCGACGAACTTGTCGTCGGTGATCGAACGAATTTCGCGGCCGTCGTCGTCCGCGAGGTGCCGGTCGAGCGTCCGCTCGAATTCCTTGAGGAACGTCTTGAAGGCTTCGGCGACCTGCGAATTGCCGGCTTCTTCGGCCTTCTTAAGATCCGACTCGAACTTCTTACGTTCCGGCTCCGAGAGGCTCATCCGCCGGGAGAATTTCTCCGTGTGAATGACGATGCCTTCGACGCCCGACGGTACTTCCAGCGATTCGTTCTTCACGTCTTCGCCGGCCCGCCCGAAGATCGCATGAAGCAGCTTTTCTTCGGGGGTCAATTCGGTCTTCGCCTTCGGGGAGACCTTGCCGACGAGGATATCGCCCGGTTCGACGCGAGTGCCGATCTGCACGACGCCGTCTTCGCCGAGATGCCGCAGCGCCTTCTCGCTGACGTTCGGAATGTCGCGGGTGAATTCTTCCCGGCCGAGTTTCGTCTCGCGGACTTCGACGTCGAACTCGTCGATGTGGATCGACGTGTAGACGTCCTCCTTCACGAGCCGCTCGGAGAGAATGATGGCGTCTTCGAAGTTGAACCCTTCCCACGACATGAACGCCACGAGGACGTTGCGGCCGAGGGCCAGTTCGCCCTTCTGTGTCGCCGCGCTATCGCAGAGGATTTCGCCTTTCTTGACTCGTTGGCCGACACTCACGATCGGCTTCTGATTCAGGCAGGTCCGCTCGTTGAGACCGGTGTACTTGCGCAGCGGATACTTCTTGCCTTCGATGTCGATCACATCGGCGTCGACATAGGTGACTTTGCCCGCTTTCTCGGCGCGGAGCACCATGCCGGAGCTTTCCGCCACGGCCGGTTCGAGACCGGTGCCGACGAGCGGCGCTTCCGCCACGAGCAACGGCACGGCTTGCCGCTGCATGTTGGAACCCATCAGTGCACGGTTGGCGTCGTCGTGCTCGAGAAACGGAATCAACCCCGCCGAGACGCCCACCATTTGGCAGGGCGCCACGTCGATGTAGTTGACTTCGCTCGCCGCGATCCACACCACGTCGTTGCGGAAGCGGGCCATCACGCGGTCTTCCGCCATCTTGCCATTCTTCACCGGCGTATCGGCGGGGGCGATCAACGCGTGCGATTCCTCGTCGGCCCGCAGCCACGCGATTTCGTCGGTCACCTTCGTGTTGACGACCTTGCGATACGGCGTGATCAAAAAGCCGTAATCGTCGACCTTGGCGAAGATGCTCAGGCTGGAGATCAGGCCGATGTTCGTGCCTTCAGGCGTTTCAATCGGGCAGATGCGGCCGTAGTGCGAGATGTGCACGTCGCGGACTTCGAAGCCCGCCCGCTTGCGATTGAGACCGCCGGGGCCGAGCGCGCTGAGCCGCCGCTCGTGCGTGAGCGTCGCCAGCGGATTCGTCTGATCGACGACCTGAGAGAGCTCGCCGCGGCCGAAGAAATATTCGATCGCCGCCGAGACGCTCTTCGGATTGATAAGGGTGCGGGGCGACATTTCTTCGACGTCCTTCAGGCTCATCCGCTCCTGTACGGTGCGGCGAAGCTTGAGGAAGCCCTTGCGGATTTCGTCCGAGGCCAATTCGTCGATCGTCCGCAGCCGGCGGTTGCCGAGATTGTCGATGTCGTCCACGTGGGCCTGGCCGTCGCCCGAGCGGAGCTTGATCATGTAGCGGATGGCGTTGACGATGTCGTCCGGCCGCAGCGTCATTTCGCTGTCGGGAACCGACTGGTCGAACTTGCGATTGATGCGGAACCGGCCGACGCGGCCCAGCCGGTAGCGATTGACGTCGAAGAACTTTTCCTTGAACAGGTCGATCGCCTTCTCGAGCTGCGGCGGATTGCCGGGCCGCAGCCGCTGGTAAATCCGCAGCAAGGCGTCTTCGTGCGTGGCGGTCGGGTCGTCGAGAATGCTTTCCAGTGCGAGTGGATCGTCGAACTTCTCGATGACTTCCGCCGTTTTCAGCGAGGAGTTGCGAATCTCCTCGGCGAGCGGCTTGGTGATCGCCTGGCCGGCCTCGGCGATGATCTCGCCGCAGCGTTCGTGCCCCACCGGGTAAATGATGTCATCGGCCGCGCGCTTGCCCGTGAGCAGTTCGATCGCGTCGTCCTTGTTGGACTTGATCGTTTGCGTCTTGTAGAACAGCTTGATCAGCGCGGCCGTAGTGCCGAACTCCGGTCCCATAGCGCGGAGGAACGTCATGACCGAGAACTTGCCGCTCTGGTCGATCCGCACGCCGAGCGTGTCGCGTTTGGTGATGCCGACTTCAATCCAGCTGCCGCGCTCGGGAATCACGCGGCAGGAGAACTGCTTGCGTTCGCCCGGCTCGGCGGACTGCACGAAGTCGACGCCGGGGGAGCGGTGCAGCTGGCTGACGACGACGCGCTCGGCCCCATTGATAATGAACTCGCCGCCGCCGAGCATGATCGGCATATCGCCGAGATAGACCTCTTCCTCCAGCGGCTGCTCTTTCTGCAGGCGCAGCCAAATGCGGAACGGGCGGCCGTAGGTGAGCCGCAACTGCCGGCATTCGAGCGGCGTGTAGCGCGGCTTGCCAAGCTCGTACTTCACGTACTCCAGCCGGTACTTGCCGTCGTAGCTGTCGATCGGAAAGACTTCGCGGAGGATGGCCTCGAGGCCTTCGTCTTTGCGCTCTTTGGGATCGCGCTCGAGCTGCAGGAACCGGTAATAGGCTTCCGTCTGGATTTTCGTCAGATCGGAGATTTCGAACTCGCCCTGAATCGTTCCGAAACTGCGCACTTCCTGGACGGGAATGGTGCGGACGGAAGAAATGGCCATGCGGTTTGCTTCCTTCGCGAATCGTTAGTGACGAACCGAATCTGCTCGCGCAGCAGGTGGGGACTCTAGCAGGCCGGACGCGGCGAATCCGGCATTCCCCTCCGCACGCTCACTGTGCCTTCCAGTGGTTTCCTGCAGCTGCGGCAACACGGCATCCATTGCGAACCAGATGCACTGCCCCGGGAATCGTCGCGGTACGGGGCGAAAGAAAATCGCGGCGCGGCCACGGCCTGCCACGACATTCCGCCCCCCACTCGACAAACCTCTTGCTCGGCCGATGTCCAGACCCTGCAAAGCATCCGTGCCGATTTCCTTGAGGCATTAGAATTGCTGTTCGGACGAGCCAGCACTCGTCCGAACCCTCAAGGTTACGCATCCGTCCGACAGAAGTCAAACCAGCGCAAGACTTTTTTCGATTGCCCGCAATCCGGCACGGTCGGGCTACTTCAGCTCGACCTTGGCGCCGGCGGCCTCGAGCTCCGCCTTCAACTTGTCGGCTTCTTCCTTGGCCAGACCGGTCTTCACCGGCTTCGGCACCCCTTCAACCAAGTCCTTGGCTTCCTTGAGGCCCAGGCCGGTCGCGGCGCGGACAACCTTGATGACGCCGATCTTGTTGTCGCCGAAAGCCGTCATCACGACGTCGAATTCGGTCTTTTCTTCGGCAGCCGGTGCGGCACCGCCGGGACCGCCAGCAGGCATCGCGGCCATCATCACGCCGCCGCCGGCCGGCTCAATGCCGTGGGTTTCCTTCAGGTAATCGACCAAGGCCTTGGCCTGGAGGAGGGTGAGTCCGGCGATCTTGTCGCCGAGTTCCTTGGTCGAGGCGTCGACTGTAGCTTCCGACATGACGGGGTTCCTTTCTGCTCGAATTCAAAACGTGTGGGCATTGACCAAATTGACAGTTCGCGCCTCGCGACCGTCAGAGACTTTTTACACGGGAAACGTTCGCTTCCTGAAGAATCGTGCAACTTATGCGGCCGGTTCCTTGTCGGCGATCGACTGGATGCAACCGGCCACCTTGCCGCCCGGCCCCCGAATGGCGGCCGCCAGTTGGGCGCCGGGACTGAGGATCAGACCGGCCAACTGCCCCAGGAGTTCCTTGCGGCCGGGGCTCTTGCTGAGGGTTTCAACATCCGCGGCCGAGAGCGACGTTTCGCCGATCGCGCCGCCGCAGATCACCATTTCCTTGAGTTTCTGCGCCCACTCCGAGATTTCCCGGGACAAGGCGACGATGTCTTCCCCGCCGAAGATGAGCGTGGACGGCCCCTTCAAGGCCGGTCCCAACCCCTTCAGGCCGATGTCGCCGAGCGCCTTGCGCGCTAGGGCGTTCTTGACGCCGACCGCGTGGATCTGTTTCTTCTGCAGCGCGACCCGCCACTTGTTGCTGGTGACGCCGTCGAGCTTCGACACGTCGACGACGATGACCTCGCGGCACTCGCCGACCGCTTGGCACAGATCGTCCATCATCATTTTTTTAACGACTTTGCTCATAGCTCGATTCCTGCGCGATCCCGCCGAGGGCGTCAGATGGCGACATTGATTCCCGGCAGCATCGTCGCGCCGAGGCAGATATTCCGGACGTAATGCCCCTTGGAGGTCGCCGGCTTCAGCGAGCGAATGAACTTCAGCATCGCCTCGGCGTTCTCCAGGAGCTTGGTTTCCTCAAACGACAGCTTGCCGACCACGCAGTGGACATTGCCGCCGGCATCCACGCGAAACTCGACCTTGCCCGCCTTATACTCTTTCACAGCCCCGGCGACGTCCTGCGTCACCGTGCCGGCCCGCGGCGACGGCATCAAACCGCGCGGACCGAGGACGCGTCCCAGCGGGCCGACGACGCCCATCATGTCGGGCGTGGCGATCGCCACATCAAAATCGGTCCAGCCCCCTTTGACCTTGTCCGCCAGATCTTTGCCGCCGACGATGTCCGCTCCGGCGTTTTGCGCCACCGCGACATTATCGCCCTGGCAGAAGACCAGGACTCGTTTCGACTTGCCGATGCCGTTCGGCAGCACGATCGAGCCGCGGACGATCTGGTCGGCCTGCTTCGGGTCGACGCCGAGCCGGACGGCGAGCGTCACCGTCTGGTCGAATTTGCACTTCTTGATGTTGGCCGGGAGGCCGGGTTCCAAACCTTTGAGGAGTTTGACGGCCGCCGGCAAATCGAGCGTGCCGGCGGACTCCACCTTTTCCTTCTGGAACTTGACGCGTTTCGACACGTGAGCCATGACACAACCATCCGAATGAAACAAAACGAGACGGCGCTTCTGCGAAGCGCCGCGAAGAGGCAATGCGTTCGATCAGTCGATAACCTCGATGCCCATGCTGCGGGCGGTCCCGGCGATGATGCGGGACGCAGCCTCCATGTCGGCGGCATTCAGGTCTTCCATCTTCGTTTTGGCGATTTCCTTGAGCTGCGCTTTGGTGACGCGGCCGACCTTCTCGGTCTTGGCGTTGTGCGCCCCTTTCGCCAACTGAGCCGCCTGCTTCAAGAGCACCGACGCCGGCGGGCTCTTCAGCACGAAGTTGAAGCTGCGATCCTCAAAAATCGTGATGACGACCGGCACGATCATGCCGTTCAGGTCGCGCGTCTTGTCGTTGAACTGCGAGACGAACTGCCCGAGGTTGATGCCGTGCGGACCGAGAGCCGTACCCACGGGAGGGGCGGGAGTCGCCTTGCCGCCCGGGATCTGCACCTTCACCTGGGCCTTGATCTTCGCTTCTTTTTTCGCCATGACCGATCAGTTCTAGTCGGGAACGCGTCGCCCGCATTCCGCATGTGTCTCACACCCGTTCCGCCTGCCAGTGTTCCAGATCGACCGGCGTCGGGCGGCCGAAGATCTGAATGAGAACCGTAATCTTGCCGCTCGCCTCGTCGATGGACTCGACCGTGCCCTCGAAGCTCTCGAAGGCGCCTTCCTTGATCTTGACCGTATCGCCGATCTGGAACTGAATTTTGACTTTCGTGGGCTCATCCGGCTTGCTGGCCTGCTGGGCTTGCCCGAGCATTCGCTGGATTTCATGTTCTTCCATGGGAATCGGCTTGCCGGCCGCTCCCGTGAAATCGCCGACCCCGCCCGTCGTGCGGACGAGGTACCACGTTTCGTCGTTGAGCTCCATCTGGATCATCAGGTAACCCGGAAAGAGCTTCTGTTCCGTGACCCGCTTCTTGCCCCCTTTGGTTTCCGCCACCTTTTCGGTCGGGATGAAAATCTCGCCGAAGTATTCTTCCAGACCCTCCTGCCGGATGCGCCGCAACAGCGAGTCCTTGATCGTCCGCTCCCGATTGCTCTGAACCTTCAGCACGTACCACTGCTTACCTCCGATTGGCTCGGAGGAGCTGTCGACGACCGCCTGTTCTTCCGACATTGGCACGCCCTCTCACGGCGAACGGGAACCGCACTTCGGCTCCGGTGGCGCCTGCACCCAAAGACGGGCCTCGCAACGGGGAACCGGCCATCATGCCGACCCCGAGGATTTTTTGCAAGGATTCCGCCCGTGAAAACTTTGACTCGCAGCGAGCGGAGCCGATCGGCTCCTCGACTCAGAACTGCAAGATCCCCAGAAACCGCAACACCTGCAGCCACAAGTTGTCGTAGAGAAACAACACGAGGCTCAGAGTGATCATCGTCGTCAGCACCACCACCGTGGCGCGCTTTAACTCGTCGGCGCTGGGCCACGAAACCTTCGCCATCTCCCCTTCCACGTCGATCAGAAAGTCGGCGAACGGCGGGTAATTCACCAGCCGGTACACCGCCCAGATGCCGGCCAGTCCCAGCGCGATCGGCACGCCGTACTGCACCGACTGGTCGAGTCCGTTGAACAGGTGGATCGACATCGTCCACGCCGACAGCACGACGGCGGCGATCGCCGCCCCCGCCGTCAATTGCCGAGTCAATCGGCCCTGGTTCCGCTTGTAGAGGCCGGCGTGCAATAGCGCCGTCCAGAATGAAGATTCGCGATCCGCTTTGGCCATGAGGTTCTCGATCTTGCGAACAGTTGCCGGTGATGTCCGTATCAGCGGACTGACGTTTCTCGCGGGTTTGCAACACGGGCGGAGGGACTTGAACCCCCAACCTACGGATTTGGAATCCGTTGCTCTGCCAATTGAGCTACGCCCGTAAGCAGGGGTTGCAGGTTGTGGGCGACGGTGGAAAGGCTTTCTCCCACCCAACCAACAACCTACTTCTTCCGGGATTCCTTATGGATCGTGTGCTTCCGCAGTTTCTTGCAGTACTTCTTCAATTCGAGACGTTCCGTGCCTCGAGTCTCCTTGTTGACCCGGTAATTCCTCAGGCCGGTTTCCGTGCATTCCAACCAGACATATTCGCGGGCCATGCCCTCTCCCTTCAAGCCAAAACACCCCCACCCTCATGTCGAGGGTGGGGGCGAAATCTTAAATTTCGAATCTCAAGGCACCGTAGGGTGGGTCAAGTCTTCGAGGCCCACCAAGTCTTCGCAAAACAGAGCGAGCCTCGAAGGCTCGCCCCGCCCGCCCTATTCCAGAATCTTCGTGACAACGCCGGAACCGACCGTCTTGCCGCCTTCGCGAATAGCGAAACGAACATTGTCGGTCATGGCGATCGGCTTGCCGAGCGTCACTTCCAGGCGGACGTTGTCGCCCGGCATGCACATTTCGGCGCCGTCCAGCAGCTTCGAGTCGCCCGTGACGTCGGTCGTGCGGAAGTAGAACTGCGGCTTGTAGCCGGAGAAGAACGGCGTATGCCGGCCCCCTTCTTCCTTGCTCAGCACGTAGACGTTGCACTCGAACTTCGTGTGCGGATTGATGCTGCCCGGCTTGGCTAGCACTTGGCCGCGGGTCACGGCCTCCTTGTCGATACCGCGAAGCAGGATGCCGACGTTGTCGCCAGCCTGACCTTCGTCGAGCAGCTTGTTGAACATTTCGATGCCGGTGACGACGGTGTCCTTCGTGTCGGCAAGGCCGATGATCTGGACCTTCTCGTTCACCTTGACGACGCCGGA
>CAZDGB010000320.1:0-8133 GCA_964504645.1 uncultured Planctomycetaceae bacterium
CAATTGAAGGGGTTAATCACGATCAAGGATATCGACAAGAACTTGCGATATCCGCTGGCGTGCAAGGATGCCCGGGGCCGGCTGCGGGTCGGCGCGGCGATCGGCGTTCACGATTACGAGCGGGCGGCACGGCTGATCGAAAAAGGGGTGGACGTCCTCTGCGTGGACAGCGCGCACGGCCATTCCAAGAACGTGGTCGATACGGTGCGGGAAATCAAGCGGCGCTGGACGATCGACGTGATCGCCGGCAACGTGGCGACGACGGAAGGGGCGCGGGATCTGATTCACGCCGGGGCGGACGCGGTGAAAGTGGGCATCGGCCCCGGTTCGATCTGCACCACGCGGATCATCGCCGGGGTGGGCGTGCCGCAACTGACGGCGATCTCGAACGCCGCCAAGGCCGCGCTCGACACCGACGTGCCGATCATCGCCGACGGGGGGATTCGCTATTCCGGCGACATGACGAAAGCGCTCGCCGCCGGAGCGCACACGGTGATGCTGGGGGGACTCTTGGCGGGACTCGATGAAAGTCCCGGCGAAGTCATCCTCTATCAAGGACGAACGTACAAGCGCTACCGGGGGATGGGATCGCTCGGGGCGATGGTCAAAGGCAGCAGCGAACGGTACCGGCAGAGCCGGTCCGAGGACGGCAAAGCGTCGAAGCTGGTGCCGGAGGGAGTCGAAGGCCGGGTGCCGTATCGAGGCACGCTGCACAACTTAGCGTATCAGATGATCGGCGGCCTCAAGGCCGGTATGGGGTATTGCGGCGTCCGCACGATTGCGGACTTGCGCACGGAAGCCAAGTTCATTCAAGTCTCAGCCGCGACGGTGAGGGAGAACCATCCTCATGACATTACGATTGTGGAAGAATCGCCTAATTACTCGGTGGAGCACGCTCCCGTGGAATCGACTTGATTCCCGCAGCGCAGCCGCCGTGCTGCTGCTCTCAATTTTCGCGCCGTGGTCCGTCGCCGGCGACGGGACCGGCGGCAAGCTGCAGTTGAAGAAACGCTTCTACCCGGTGCGCAACGTCGCCGCCGAAGAAGTGAGTAAGGAATCCGCCCAGCCGAGTGCGGAAGCCTCGGCACGCTGGAAAGAGCTGAAATCCCGCGACGGCCTCGACGAAGACTACGTCCGGCCGAAAGTGAAGCCGGTGGGCGAAAGTCGTCCCGTACCGGCCAGTTCCATCCTCCCCTTCCCCGCGGACGACGAAGAGCCGGCGAAAGGCGAAGCCGGGCTGCTGGATAATCTCGACGAGGAGTTCGCCCCGGCGGCTCCGCAGCCGCAGGTGATTCGGCCGCGCAAGATCCGCGCGGAGGAACCCGCCGAAGAATCAGTCCCGATTTCCGAAGACGAAGATTTGTCGGCTTGGACGGACGATGCGCCGGCGCAAGCGTTCCCGCGGGGAATTCCGCGACTCGCGGCCCAGCCCGATCCCGCTCCGGCTGATGCGGAACAGTCCGCAGAGGAGGCGGAATCGACCGAGGAGCACATGGAGGAGATGACGGACCCGGGTTACAAGGCGAACCCGGCGTTCCGCCGGCCGCGGCAGATCGGCGACATCTCGCCCCGGTACGACGTCAGCATCGATCAGGACATCCGCAAGTTCGCCCAGGAGCAGGCCGTCCAGTACGGCGTCTCGCTCGGCCACGGCGCCTATCCGCCGCGCGTCTTCCCCGGCACCGTTTACCAGTGGGAGCCGTCCAACTTCTATCACTACCCACTCTACTTCGAAGACCCGCAGTTGGAACGCTACGGCCACACCTACGGCTGCATCGCCCAACCCATCGCGTCGCTGGCCCGTTTCAGCGGACAACTCGTGCTGCTGCCGTACCAGATGACGCTCGACCCGATCTGCACGAAGCAGTACACGCTGGGCTGGTACCGCCCCGGCGAATGCGCGCCGAAGCTGCACTACCAGTTCCCGCTCAATGCTCACGCGGCCGCCGTCCAGGCCGCCGTGGTCACGGGAATCTTCTTTGCGATTCCGTAGCGGTTAGCCGTCCATCGATTGTGAAGTCCAGAAGCCCGGCGATCGCATCGCCGGGCTTCTTTTTTCTTTGACGCCGTCCGCCGATTTCGCCATGATCGCGCAGAGCGTTCCGGAACGTCGCCGAGCTCTCTGACGAGGAGGACGATCATGAGGCCGTGGATTCTCGCATCGCTGTTCGTGCTGGCGGCATGGGGGCTCTCCAGCGGAAGTACTCAAGCCGCGGAGCGGTTCGACGTGAAGAAAGTGGAAGCCGAGGTCGAAACGCACTATGCGAAGGCGCATCCGGAGATTCAGGAGTACATCCTGTGGACGGCTCGCACGTTCGGGCCGGGGGGACTGTGGCTGCCGGAGGATGCGTCGGTCGATCTCGACGACGAGGCGAAGGAAAAGCGGATTCGGCATTTGGCCAAACTGTTCGAGGAAGCGGAATACGGACGCCACCTGTGTGCGGGGCTTGCCGAAGCGAGCGCGTTGAAAGACAAGCGGCTGGTCCCCGGATTGGTGAAGGTCGCCGGGTATCACCTGCCCGATCGCGACTACGATTGCCGGGCCAAGTGGATGGCCGTCGCCGCGCTGGCTCGCCAGGAAGCGGACGACACGGTTCCGGTGCTCGTCAGTCTGGTCGATCATGGGAATCAGAACACGCGGCATTGAGCCCGCGCGGCGCTCTCCCGGCTCACCGGCCAAGACTTCAAGCAGGACAAACAAGCCTGGGCTCAATGGTGGCGGGACCAGGGCCACGACGCGATCGACGAGCAGTACCTGAAACCGGCGGAAGCACCGGCGAAAAAATGACCTTCCTGATTTCTACGCCACCAGTTTCGCCACGACGGCCGTCATATCGTCGTTGATCGGATTTCCGTCGGCAAATGCGTGGACATGCCCGAACAGGTTTTCGATCACGTCGGCGGAAGAGTGTTCGCACAAGCCGGAGACCACGCGGATCAGCCGTTGGCTGCCGAACATCTCGCGTTGGCGATTCATCGTTTCCGTAACGCCGTCCGTGCAGACCAGCAGCAGATCTCCGGGATTCATCTTCACCTGGGGAACGGCCTCGTAGCTGGCGTCGTCGATCAGGCCGAGGACCGGTCCCGAACTGTTCAGCATCGCGACGGCGCCGTCGGTCGAGAAGATTCGCGCAGGATGTCCGGCGCCCGCGTAGCGAACCCGTCCCCGCTCGAGTTCGATTTCCGCGAGAAACAGGCTGACAAAGCAGCCATCCGGCAAGTCGTCGCGCAGCAGTTTGTTGAGCCGCCGAATGATCGCGACCAGGTCGTTTTCCGCCTCGTACTGCAACATGCCGCGCAGCAAGGAACGGACTTCCACCATCGCCAGGGCCGGCCCCAATCCATGGCCGCTGACGTCGCCGACCGCAATCGTGACGCGTGCGCGGCCCGTGACGATGAAGTCGTAATAGTCTCCGCAGAGGTGAGCGACGGGAACCGCCGCGCCGGCGAGGTCGAGCCTGGCCAGCGTGGGCGCTTGTCCGGGAAACAGCTTCTGCTGGAACAGCGTGGCCAGTTTCAGTTGCTCGTAGAAATGCTGCGCGCGGATGTGTTCGGTGATGTCGGTGGAAATCCCTGCTACCGCCGAGACGTCGCCGTTAGCGTCCAAGAGCGGGAACTTCGCCGAAATGTACGTGTGTAATCCGTCGGCGTGAGGCGCCCGCTCCTCGATCGTGAGCTTCGACGCGGTGGCAGCGACCTTGCGGTCGTTGCGCACGAAATTGTCGGCCAAATGCCGCGGGAAGATCTCGTAGTCGGTCTTCCCCTGCACCACCAGCGGATCGAGCGAAAAGAGATCGCCGAACTGCTGGTTCACATAGAGATATTTCCCGTCGACGCTCTTGATGTAGATGACGGCGGGCGTATTTTCCAACAGGGCCTGCTCACGCTGTTCCCGCGCCAGCAGTTCCTTCTCGAAGCGAACTTCCTCGGTGACGTCGCGGCCCACGGCGAAAATCAGCTCTTCCGTCGGAACGGCCCGGGCGCTCCACTCGATCCACAGATAGCCTCCCTGCGATTGCCGGTGGCGATTGCGAAAGCGGACGACCGGCTGGCCGGACGACAGCATGTTCACCGCGGCCTGCGTCGCGTCGACGTCGTCCGGATGGACGAAATCGAGGAAGGGCCGCGACAGCAATTCCTGCTCGGAATATCCCAGCAGACGGGAAAAATTCGGATTCACCCGCAGGAAGTAGCCGCGCGTACTGGCGATGCAGAATAGATCGATCGACAGGTCGAAGAAGCTGGCGATCGCCTCCTCGGCCTGCCGCGTCGCGGTCAGATCCACGACCGTACAGGCCACCCGCAGGGAATCCCCTTCGATCAGCGGGTTCAGGCCGATGGCCACCGAGACGTCGACCCCGTTTTTTCGACGGCCGCGCACCTCGCGGCCTTGCATCAGCCGCTGCGTCGGATGCGCCATGTACGCCGCGCGCAGACGCGCGTGGTCCGGCTGCATCACCTGCGGCACAAGGACTTCGATCGACTGTCCGATCAGTTCGCCCGGTTCGTATCCAAAGCAGCGGCACAGGCTCTGATTGGTGTACGAAATTGTCCCATCCGCATCCATGAGCAGAATACCGAGCGGAGTCGCCTCCACGTATTGCTGGAAGAGGTCGTGCACGGTCCTGCGTTGCGAAGACTCGTCGTGCAGCAGTCGAGGTAAAGACCTCAATCGTTCGGCTCGATCGGTCATGACGGGGGCCCTTCCTAGCCGAGGACCATCCTGGCCCGAGATCTCCTGCCGAATTCACGTTACAAAGATTTGAGCTGTCGAGAGGGGCGTTGGAATCTAGAATATCGTTTCATTGCCGGCGCGCCAAATACTGAGCGGATTTGAGGCACCACGTACACCCTTGCCCAGAGCGCTGCAGACCTTATGATGCCTGGACCATGCCTCCCACCCCTGATCAAGTTGCCGCCGGACAGGCGGTCTACACCAAGCGTCTGCTCAATGCATACGACTTTCTCGTGCTCGGCGTCTCGAACCGGTTTATCTGGCGGTGTCCCACGCCGAAGCTGGTCGAATTCTATACCCGCCACGTGACGGCCAATCATCTCGATGTCGGCGTCGGCACCGGGTATTTTCTCGACCGCTGCCGGTTTCCGATTCCGTCGCCGCGCATCGCGCTGATGGATCTGAATCCCAATTCGCTCGATTTCGCCGCCCAGCGGATCGCGCGGTATCAACCGGAGAAATATCTCCGCAACGTGCTGGAACCGATCGCCGATCCCCCGGCGAAGTTCGACTCGGTCGGCATCAACTATTTGTTGCACTGCCTGCCGGGAACGATCGAATCCAAAGCCGCCGCGTTCGATCACCTGCGCGAGCTGATGAATCCCAATGCCGTCCTCTTCGGCTCCACGCTGTTGCAGGGATGCGTTCGCCGCAACTGGGCCGCGAAACGTCTGATGCAGTTCTACAACGGCAAAGGGGTCTTCACGAACGAGCAAGACGATCTCGACGGCCTGCGCCGAGAGCTCCAACAACGGTTTCGCGTGGTCGAGATCAACGTCGTCGGCTGCGCGGCCCTGTTTTCAGGTCGGACGTGATTTCCTGCTGGCATTCATCTGTCAAATCCCCGCGGTTTGCCCCGTCCCCCGCATCAAATCCGTCTTGACCGACCGCAGAGCATGGCCTAACATCCGCCGCCCTTCGGTCGGCGGATTCTGCCGAACGGGTGACTTCCTGTCCTGACGTTTCGTTCATAAACTCCCGGCAAAGGCTCGGTTTACGGATGATGTTCTCCTCCGTACAGCGCGATCCTCGTCACACGCTGGCTGCGTGGTGCGTCCTTGCGGGGTGCGCGCTGGTCGCGGGGTGTTCCAGCCTGCCGATGGAGGAGTATTCGTTCCAGCAATTGCCGCAAACCTATGTCGCCGCACGACGCGATAATCCGCACACGCTGGAATGGTCGCGGCTGGCCAGTGCATCCAGCCGCAGCGACACGATCGATCGCGGCGACGTGCTGGAAGTCAGCATCACCGCCGGCTTGAGCTCGAAAGACACGATCACGTTCCCGGTGCGCGTGCAGGAAAACGGCGTCGCCGCGCTGCCGACGATCGGCGCGGTCACGCTTGCCGGTCTGGAATTTGAAAGCGCCGAGGCCGCGATCACGAACGCCTGCATCGAACGCGACCTGTACCGCAATCCGCAAGTCAATGTGACGATGAAGCGGCAGCGGACCAACCGCGTCATGGTCGTCGGGGCGGTCGAAAAACCGGCCATCTATGATCTTCCCCGCGGCAAAAGCGATCTGCTCGCGGCGATCTGGGAAGCGGGCGGACTCGCCAAAGACGCCGGCACCAAGGTTGAAATCCAGAACCCGACGCGCGGCAAATCGCAGGAAGATCCCGCGGCGATCGCGGAATCGGCGGAGGACGGCGTCAACGCCGTCGGACATTCGACGCTCGCCGGACGCCGGATGACGTCTCTCAAGGTTGACTTGATCTCCGCCACCAAAGGCGAAGGGCAGCCATATCTCCTGGACGACGGCGCCATCATCACCGTCGAGAAGCGCGATCCCGAGCCGATCTTCGTGCAAGGACTCGTCCGCAAGCCGGACCGCTACGAATATCCTCCGGCAGAAGAACTGCGGCTCCTGGGGGCGATTTCCATGGCCGGCGGCCTCTCGAACACGGTCGCCGACAAGGTCTACATCATCCGGCGTAAGCCTAACTCCACCGACACGTTTGTAGTCAACCTCAAGATCTCTGATGCGAAGCGGAATGAGAGCGCGAACCTGCTGCTCGCGCCGGGCGACGTCGTCAGCGTCGAGCAGACGCCGAGCACCGTGATGATGGACGTGTTCCACCGTTTGAACCTCGGCGTCGGGGCCACGTTGCCGTTGACGACCTTCTTCGGACTCTGACCGGCGTGCAAAGCGGATCGACCAGCATGGAGCCAACCGCAGCGCCGTACACTCCGCCGATCGTGGGGACTTCCAGCCTGCTGGTCGAGGCGGCCCGCTTTCTGCAAGTGGTGCGGGCGCGGCTCGGCCTCCTCTGCCTGTGCGTGTTTCTCGGCGGCGGCGTGGGCGTCGCCGTCTACACCTTCGCCACGCGGATTTACGAATCGTCCGCGGAAATCCTGGTGCTCCAGACCGGCGGCGCGGTCCTCGAGAACAAGCAGGCCGGCAACGACATTCAGGGATTTCTCCCGACCTACCAACGCGTCATCACCAGCGATTCCGTGCTCGACCAGGCGATCCGCGCGCTGCCGCGCAAGCATCGCATCGATTTCCGCGGCGTCTCCAAAGACAAATGGGCGCGCTCGCTGCGCGACCGGTTGACCATCGCCTCGGCCCGGCAGACGCACATCATCAACGTCCGCTACCGGTCGCAATCGCCGGAGACCGCGGCTCACGTCGTCGGAGCTGTCATCGAATCCTACGTCAAATACATGCGGCAAATGCATCGCACGAACTCGAAGGAATTGCTGGAAGTCCTCCGCACCGAGAAGTCGCAGCTCGAGAAGCAGCTCGCCGAAAAGGAAGAAGAGCTGCTGCGGCTCAAACGGGAGTCCGGCGTGCTGCTCAACGGCGACAAAAGCACGCACGTCCTGATCGAGCGGACCGTCGAACTGAACAAGGCCCTCATCGAAGCGCAGAAGCGGACGCTGGAGTCCCGCGCCCTGCTCATCGCGTTCGAACATGCGTTGAAATCCGGCGGCGACATCCAGCAGTTCGTCATGCAGATCGCCGACGGCGTCGGCCGCGAAGTCCTCTTGAAGGAGATCGGCTTCAGTTCGCAGGACGCGTACCTCGTCTCCCGCATCGAGAATCAGATCGTCGACGATTACTCGGAGCTCCAGCGGATGCGGGAAGATTACGGCAAAATGCATCCCAAGGTCCTCGAACTGACCGACCGCATTCAGAGCCGCGAAAAGTGGCTGGCGGAACGGCAAAAGTCCGTCGCCCAGTCGATGCAGCAGATGCAGACCGCGGATCTCGGGCCGAAATTGCACCGCATGATGCAACAACGCCTGTTGCAGGATCGGGCCCACGAGCAATCGATCGCAGCGCAGTTCGAAGAAGAGAACGAAGCCGCGCTCGGCTTCAATCACCAGTTGGCGGCCATCGAAAACCTGGAACTCCGTCTAAAGCGGATGCGGGATTTTTACGACTTGGTGCTCGA
>CAZDGB010000321.1:0-8119 GCA_964504645.1 uncultured Planctomycetaceae bacterium
AAGCAGGAACTGGCCGAAGCCGCGCATCTCGCGTCGATGGCGGATGAAACGGCTGAAGGCCGCAGCATCGCCGTCTTAGCGAAATTGCAGTTTGGCTTGCGGGGACGCGATTTGGAACAGATTCAGCCGGAGTTCGTGCCGTTCTCCGCGCGGACGCGGATGAGCGGCGTCACGCTCGACGGCCATCAGATTCGCAAAGGGGCCGCCGAGGCGGTGGAAACGCATGTCCGCAGTCTTGGCGGATTCGTGCCGCAGGGCGTGAAGACTGTTGTGCAGCAGATCGCTCAATCGGGCGGCACGCCGCTGGTTGTGAGCCACGACGCCCGAATTCTCGGCGTGATCGAGCTGAAAGACGTCGTCAAAGGGGGAATCAAGGAACGGTTCGCCGAGTTGCGGCAGATGGGCATCAAGACGGTCATGATCACGGGCGACAACCCGTTGACGGCCGCCGCGATCGCCGCGGAAGCGGGCGTGGACGATTTTCTGGCGGAGGCGACGCCGGAAGCCAAGCTCTCGCTGATTCGCGATTATCAGAAAGGGGGCCGGCTGGTCGCGATGACGGGCGACGGAACCAACGACGCCCCGGCGCTTGCCCAGGCCGACGTTGCTGTCGCCATGAACAGCGGCACACAGGCGGCGAAAGAAGCCGGCAACATGGTCGACCTCGATTCCAATCCGACGAAGCTGATCGAGATCGTCAACATCGGCAAGCAACTCTTGATGACGCGCGGCGCGCTGACCACGTTCAGCATCGCCAACGACGTCGCCAAGTATTTCGCGATTCTCCCGGCGGCGTTCGCGGCGACGTATCCGGCACTCAAGGCCCTCGACCTGATGCGCTTGTCGTCGCCGTCGAGCGCGATTCTGTCCGCGGTGATTTTCAACGCATTAATCATCATCGCGTTGGTTCCGTTGGCACTGAAAGGTGTGACATACCGGCCGGTCGGCGCAGCCCAACTCCTGCGGAACAATCTGCTCGTTTATGGTCTCGGCGGATTGATCGTTCCGTTTCTCGGCATCAAGGTTATCGACCTCGTGCTCGCCGCTGCGGGACTGGCGTGAAGGAGAACAGGACATGATTTCTCAATTCCGTACCGCGGCGACGATGCTCGCGGTCTTCACGTTGTTGACGGGGGTGATTTACCCTCTCGCCGTGACGGTGGTCGCACAAGTCGTCTTTACGGATCAGGCGAATGGCAGCTTGATCTGGTCGGATGACTCGGCGGCTCGAAATTCCGCAGCGGATGCGAATCGCTACGATTGGAGCGGCACGCCGTCCACGCGGCTGGAAACAATGCCAGTGGGATCAAAGCTGATCGGCCAGCCGTTCCAGCAGGCCAAGTACTTTTGGGGACGGCTCTCGGCGACCAGCCCCGTTCCTTACAACGCGTCGTCATCGGGCGGCTCCAACTACGGGCCGCTGCATCCGGCGCTGAAGGAAGCCGCGGCAGCACGCAGCGCCGATTTGCGAAAGAAGGGCGAAACGAACGGCAAAATTCCCGTCGATCTCGTCACGGCGTCGGGGAGCGGACTCGATCCGCACATTTCACCGGCGGCGGCCGAGTTTCAGGTGGCTCGCGTCGCCGCCGCGCGGAACATGAAGCAGTTTGCCGTTCGCGAGCGGATTCGTCAGCATACGAGTCAGCGGCAATGGGGCGTGCTGGGTGAGCCGCGGGTGAACGTGCTGGAATTGAATCGGGCCCTCGATCGGCTCGAACACGAAGACTGACGTCGACATGATGCCGGATGATCGTCCCGATCCCGACGCCGTACTGGCCCAGGTCCAGGCCCGCGAGGCGCAGGAACGGCGCGGATCGCTGCGGATCTTTTTCGGCTACGCGGCCGGCGTCGGCAAGACGTACGCCATGTTGCAGAGCGCGCACGCCGCCGTGAAGGAAGGCCGCGACGTCGTCGTCGGCTACATCGAGCCGCACGCCCGGCCGGAAACGCAGACCCTCCTTGCCGGGCTGCAATCGCTGCCCACGCAGGCCTTGGAACACCGCGGCGTGACGCTGCGGGAATTCGACGTCGACGCCGCCCTCGCGCGGCATCCCGACATTCTGCTGGTCGACGAGCTGGCCCATACCAACGCCGCGGGTTGCCGGCATGAAAAGCGGTGGCAGGACATTGAAGAGCTGCTGCGGGCCGGCATCGACGTCTGGACGACGCTCAACGTTCAGCACATCGAGAGCCTGAACGACATCATCGGGCAGATCACCGGCGTGGTCGTTCGGGAAACGATTCCCGATCTCGTCTTCGATTCGGCCGACGAACTGGAATTGATCGACATCACGCCCGAGGAACTGATCGCCAGGCTGCGGGCCGGCAAGGTTTACCTCACCGAACAGGCGCAACGGGCGATTCAAAGTTTCTTCCAGAAGGCGAACCTCCACGCCCTTCGCGAACTGTCGCTGCGGCAAGCCGCGCGGCGCATTCACACCGACGTCGAGACGGCCCGGCTGGAAAAAGCGGCGGTCGAGCCGTGGGCCAGTGCGGACCGGCTGCTAGTGTGTGTCGGGCCGAGTCCCACGACGGCCCGCGTGATCCGCACGGCGAAACGCATGGCCGCCGCGCTGGATGCCCCATGGCTCGCGGTTTCAGTCGATCTCACGGGAGCCCCGTCGAGCACGCCGGCCAAGCAGCGCATCGCACAGCATTTCCGCCTGGCGGAACGGCTGGGAGCCGAGACTGTGACGCTCGCGGGGCAGCGCATCACCCGCACGATTCTGGAGTACGCCCGTTCCCGCAACGTCACCAAAATTCTGATCGGCAAGACGAACCAGCCGCGCTGGCGGCGATTGGTCTTCAACACCGTCGTCGACGAGATGCTGGAACAGAGCGGCGACATCGATGTCTACGTGATTCACGGCGATGAGGAACATCCGGAGTCCGCCGCGCCGCGACCAGCGAACGTCCGCGCCGATCGACGTCCGTACTTGCTGGCGGCGTTTTCCGTCGCGGTGGCGGGCAGCGTCGCCCATGCGTTGCAGTCTTATCACCTCGCGGACGCCGAGGCGAACACCGTCATGGTGTTCCTGGCGGCGGTCGCGTGGGCGGCGTTTCGCTACGGACGCGGGCCGGCTGTGCTGGCGAGCGTGCTGGCGGTTTTGGCGTTCGATTTTTTCTTCGTCCCGCCCTTCAACACGTTCGCCGTGTCCGACGCTCAATATGTCGTGACGTTCAGTGTGATGCTGGCCATCGGCCTGGCGATCAGCACGCTCACGTCGCGGCTGCGAGCCCAAGTCGACAGCACTCGCGAACGCGAGCGGCGCACCGCGGCGCTACACGAACTCGGGAAACAATTGAGCTCGCTCTATGGCATGGTCTTTTTGCTGAACGCCGCCGGCAAGCGGATTGCGGAGATGTTCCACGGCGACGTGGCGATCTATCTGCAGCGGCCCGACGGAAACATCGACCTCGTCTACGGGCAGAATTCCGAAATCGTCCGGCATCCGGTCAGCCTGCCGACGGCGCAATGGGTGATCGAGCACAATCAGATCGCCGGGGCCGGGACGAACACGCTGCCGAACGCCGCGGCGTTGTTCCTGCCGCTCGTCGGGTCGCAGCGAGTGTTGGGTTCGTTGGCGATCCGCGCGCCGGAAATGGAACGGCTGCTCGATCCCGATCAACGCCGGCTGCTCGAAGCGAGCGCCAGCCAGTTGGCATTGGCGCTGGAACGGGATCAACTGGCAATTACAGCGGCGGAGGCGCGGATCGAAGCGGAGGCGGAGCAAGTTCGCAGCAGCCTGCTCAGCAGCGTGTCGCACGACCTGAAGACGCCCCTGGCGGCAATCGCCGGGGCAAGCAGCAGCTTGCTCGAATCGAGTTCGCTCGACGAGGAGTCGCGCCGGCAACTGCTGGAGACCGTGGCGGAGGAAGCCGGCCGGTTGAATCGCCTCTTGGAAAACATCCTGCAGATGTCCAGGCTCGACGCCGGCGCGGCTCAGCCCAACAAGCAATGGCATGTGCTGGAGGAAATCGTCGGCTCGGCGCTCCACCGGACGCGGCGGCAACTCGCCGAGCATGAGGTGACTATCCGCTTGCCGGCCGATCTGCCCCTCATCTGGGTCGACGGGCTGCTCTTGGAACAGGTGTTCGTCAATCTGCTGGAGAACGCCGCTCGATACACGCCGGCTGGCACGCAGGTGCTAATCGCGGCGGCCGTCGATGGCCAGACGCTGCGGGTCGCCGTGTCGGATAACGGTCCCGGCCTGCCGCCGGGATCGGAAGAACGGATCTTCGACAAATTCTTCCGGGCTGCGACTTCGGCGGATGGAGGCCGCGGCAGCGGATTGGGGCTAGCGATTTGTCGGGCCATCGCCGCGGCGCACGGCGGCACGCTGACGGCTTCCAACCGGCCTGGGGGCGGCGCGGAGTTCGTGCTCCGCCTGCCGGTTCCCGCCGACGCCCCGCGCATCACGGTAGAATAGAGCGATGTCTGCCACGGGCCATCACATCCTGGTGATCGAAGACGAGCAGCCGATTCGCCGGTTCCTGCGCGCGTCGCTCGCCAACGAAGGCTACCGAGTGAGCGAAGCGGCGACGGCGGCGGAAGGATTACGGTTGGCCTCGAACCAGCCGCCGGACCTCGTGATCCTCGACCTCGGTCTGCCCGATCTCGACGGGCAGGAAGTTCTCTCCCGACTGCGCGAGTGGTATTCGTCGCCGATCATCATTCTCTCGGCCCGCGACCAGGAATCGCAGAAAGTCCTGGCGCTCGATCACGGGGCCGACGACTACGTCACCAAACCGTTCGGCGTCGGCGAACTGCTGGCCCGCATGCGGACGGCGTTGCGGCACGCGCACCGCGCCGGTCCGGAGGAATCGACGATCGCGACGGGCGACCTGAAGGTCGACCTCGCAGCCCGCATCGTCACGCGAAAGGGAGACGAAGTTCACCTGACGCCGCTGGAATACAAGCTGCTGGTGACCATGCTCAAGCACGCGGGCAAAGTCCTGACACACCGCTTTCTCTTGCGCGAGGTGTGGGGCCCGCTGGATTCCCAGGAGAACCATTACCTGCGGGTCTTCGTCGCCAGCCTCCGCCGCAAACTCGAAGACGACCCGGCCCGGCCGCGGCACATTCTGACGGAACAAGGCGTGGGTTATCGCTTCGCCGTCGAGTGACGCGGCCGACGATTAAGAGTTTAGAGCTCGCCGTGTTGGGAAATTGCGCCAAAAAAAATTTCGGGGGGGGTGTCTTTGGGCGGTTTTGAGCCTATTTGTCGGTGGGTTAGCGATCGAAAGCGGGAAAAACGAGGGGAAAACGGCACTTCGCCGCGTGTTTCAGATTGCGGCGCGAAGGGACTTCAAGTGCCGTTTGGAATCCAAATCGTGACGCCGGCGTGTCGCGGAATGCGCGCCGCGTGTCGCTCGCATGTCGCGCGGCGTGCGCCGGCGCATTCGTGAACAACCGAAACCGTCACTGTGCGCGGATTGGGGTGAATGGGCTTGTTTCAAAAGCCGTTTTGCGGGGAGGTTCGTGAACAACGTGTCTAAAATGGGACGCCGCGCCGAACTCACCGCGACTTGGCCGGTGTCTCAACCGCGGCGGTTTCCTTTTTCAGCGAATACCCCAGCGTGTCCCAGTACGCCTTGCCGTCGTATTGCGTCAGCGCCAGACCGGTGATGCGGGCGTTCGGGGCCAGGCCGAGTTCCGCGGCGGAGACTTCCAGGCGGACCCATTCGCCTTTCTTCGGCAGCGGCCCCTTGGAGAGCCGGGACGCCGTCTTGTCCGTGCCGAACTTGATCAGATTCGCGCCCCAATACGCCCGGTGCTCCCAATTGCCTCCCTCGTAGATCTGCAGCATCACTTCCTTCGGCGGGTTCTTCCGGCCGAGATACACGTAGGCGAAAATCGTGGCCCCCGCCGGGACGACGAGCGGCGGATCGGCCAGGTTGAAGATCAGATCGCCGTGCTTCCTCGTCGTCAGCGCGACCGATTTCTCCCCGCTGTGCACAGGCTGCGGCGCGCCGGCGAACGTCCACGGATTCGGTCCTTCCGGCACGGCCTTCGGCGGCAGGACGTCGTCGAGCCAGAGGACGTCGCCGGAAGCGGCGTCTGAACCGCCCGCAGCGAACATGGCCGCATCCGTCACATCCACCGGCAGCACCACCCGAAAGCCGTAGCCCGCGCCCTGCGCGGCAGGCGTCTCATAGGTGCGCAAAGACGATTGTCCTAACAGTTCCGGGCGTACGCCCCAACTGCCGCCCCGCAGGACCCGCCATTTTCCGCTGTCCGGTCCGACCGGGTCGATAGCGGGCTGACTCACGAATTTCTGGAACTCGGTCTCGCTCCACCAGTCGCTCGTCCACTCGCTGATGTTGCCGCTCATATCGTAGAGACCGAACGGATTGGGTTTCAGGCTTCCGACCGGTCCGGGCGCGTCGCCGAAGTTTTCGTTCTCGACGAATTTTGAAGCGTCATCACCCCACCAGTGTCGGGTGGTGGTGCCGGCGCGGCAGGCAAATTCCCATTCCGCTTCGGTGGGCAGACGGCACTCGGCTATCGTGGCGAGTTGCCCCAGCTTTGCGCAGAACTTCCCCGCATCAGGCCAGGTGTGGGATTCGACGGGAAAATCAGACGTATTTTTTCCTTCGACCTTGGATCGAGTCCTTTCCGTCGGTGATTTGGGGTGAAACTGCGACGGGTTGTTCCCCATAACCGTTTCGTATTGCTTCTGCGTGACCTCATACATTCCCAAATAGAAGGGCTTGGTCAAAAGGACCTTGTGCTGCGGTCCCTCGCCGCGCGCCCGGGCTTGAGCCTCCCGATCGTCTGCTCGATAGAAGTCGGTCCATTCCTTGATTTGCTCCGGCGTGCTCCCCCTCGTGTACTCCCCCGGCGGGATCAGCCGGAACTTCATGCCGATGCTGTTCGTGTACTCGACCGGCACGCCGAGGTGTTTGGCCCAGGCTTCCTGATGGGCTTTGGCCCGCGCGGCGTCGAACGGGGCAACGGCGAGTGGCGGGGTGGCGGCGCTTGAATAGTCGGTGACGTCAAATCGCCGTTCTTCGCTCCAGTCCTTCCATTCGCCGTCGACGAAGGCCCGCACCTTCCAGAGCCAGTTCTTGATGTTGTTGAGATGAACATATCCGGTGAATTTCTCCTGGTAGCGAGATTCGGCCAGGTTGTCCCGATCAATCACCGCGGTCTTCGCCTTGGCACCGTGCACCCACAAGTGATACTTCGTGGCCCCCGGGTAATCGTCCCAATCGAACGTCCACGTATACCCCGTCCGGCGGTCCGGAGTGCCGTTCGGCATGACGCCGCCGGGTTTCGGTGAAACGAGTTGCGGTCGGTTCCCGGCGGGTTTCGATGCGGCCTGCAAAGACGCCTGGACGGCAGTCACTTCCAGGCCGATGCGAAAGCCTAGCGTGTCGAGCTTGGCGCCGGCCGGTAATGCGTCCCGGCTGGAGATGAGGCAGCCGAAGGCGGGGTCGTTCCAATCGCCGCCGCGCAACACGTGCGTCGACGAACCGGCCCCCGGCGGATCGACGGCCGGTTCCTTCTGGAACCTGGCAAAGTAAGTTTCCTCCCATCCATCGTGGACCCACTCGAAGACGTTGCCGTGGATGTCGTGCAGTCCGAACGGATTGGCGGCTAACTCTCCCACGGCATGCGGCCGCCGCTGGGAGTTCGGCTCCATCCAGGCGGCCGAGGCTAGGTCTGTATCCGAGTCGCCGGTCCAGAATCTCGTCGTCGTGCCGGCCCGGCCGGCGAATTCCCACTCGGCCTCTGTGGGGAGCCGATACGCTTTTGCCGCGGGGGCCGGTTGCTGACGATTGAGCTTCTCGCAGAATTCCGCGGCCTCATTCCAACTGACATGATCCGCCGGGAAATTCGCGGTGTCCAAACCTTGGACAACTGCTTTGCCTCCCCCCTCCGGCGAATACCAGGACGGATTCTTCCCCATGATTTGCGCATACTGTGACTGCGTGACTTCGTCCACCGCCAGATAGTACGGCCGGGTTAAACGGACCTGATGCTGCGGGCCCTCGCTGCGCAGACACTCCTGCCAATGCGTGTCGTTGCCCGTGAGTTTAAGTGCCGCTTCAATCTGCTCGGCTGTGCTCCCCATCGTGAACTCCCCCGGCGGGATCAGCCGGAACTTCATGC
>CAZDGB010000322.1:0-8089 GCA_964504645.1 uncultured Planctomycetaceae bacterium
CGGCCAGCAACTGCTTTTCGTGTTCGTCGAGCGCGGACGACGTGACGCCCGCTTTGAAGGCCAGGTGCTTGAGCAGCGCGCCGGACATCGCGGCCTGTTGCTCGGACTGCGTTTCGCAATTCTTCGCGTGCCACGGGTCGAAGACCGCTTCGCCCGACTTGTTCTTGGCGGCGAAGCGCTTCTCGGAATACTGTTCGGAGGCGCGCTTGACGGTCACGCGGCCATCGCGACCGGCAAACAGCTTTTCGGGTGTGGTGGTGGTCATGTCGTCCTCGTCTTTCTGATCTTGCTGGCCGAAGAATTCTTTGCGGCCTTGCACTGAGTCGTCGTATTCGGTCGAGTCCAGCGACAATCGGAGGAACTCGTCTCGTGAAAGCGTTTCGTCAACCAGCGATTTGCTGATGTTGTGCCGGTAGTAGTCCGCGCTGCCGTTGGGAGTGCAGATGCCCTTGTCGATCAACCAGCGAACCAAATCTTTTGTGACCTTGAGCATCGTTGATTCCTGTTAGCCTGCTCGGAGGTGTCGGCTCCTTCGCCCGTCGCTTGGGTGCCTACTCCCTCACGCCGGACACCGACACCGCCGAGCAATTTCAACTGGGCCGTTCCCGCCGGTGAAGGCATGGGCGTGCTGGACACCGACGGGAACGGCACCTCCAAGTGGTCAAAAACCCGGCTGCGTCATCGCGTGGCTGGGAGATGCAGCCCGCAGCCGGGCGTCCAGATCAAAAGAAAAAGCCGCTGACGAAATTGCACACGGTCTGCCGAGGGAGGGCGGGACTTGGTGTGCAGCATCGCCAACGGCTGCTCGTAGAGCGTGAACCGATCACGCCACGATCAGCCTATCTGTTTGCGAAAAAGCGCCAATATTGAATTTCGCGATTTTTGAGTTTAAAAACATCGAAATTGCTAGTGCCGTCGCTGCATCACCGTGGCCGCGAAGTGTTCGTGGTGAGTCCAATCGAACTCCATAGGACTTCTCCACGACGCGCAAATTGTGCAAATCGTGGAGCAATTGCTCGTCCGGATACAGGTCGATCAGCCCGGATGAGAATCGTTCCAAAACGGTGGAACACATCTGCGTCAAATTCAGCGGCGTGAACGGCACCAACTCCACCGGAACGCCGCGCTTGATCAGCCGTTGTGCCAAATGCTCGGACTGATACGGGTCCGCGCCGAGTTGCAGACGGAATCGTTGGTGGAGTTCGTAAATGCACTCTTCGATTTCCTGCAAGTCCACACGCCCGGTTGCGGAGTCGCGTGGATGCCAGATGCGCAGATCGGCGAGCATGAGACGACCGGTTGCTGGCACAAACTTCTCGTCATATTCGCGCGGCGGCTCGTTCCAAATGCCCGCTTCGATCATCAACTGCTGATGCCGCGTGAGTTGCCGCGGCTTTGGGATGCGTTCGCTGTAGCCGTGGTGGATGCCTAGCACACACAACGCCGCGGCGTCACGAGCCAATCCGATGTCGAGTCCGGCCACGAAATGCCAGCCGCGTTCCGCTGTGCTGGTCGGACCGGTGAGACGGCATGCCGCGGTGATGTCATCCGCCGAGAGTGCATCCCCGGAACCGGATGACCACACGTTCTCCCAGAGACGGCGATACGCCACGAGCGGCAACAGGCGGCGTTGCTCGTTTAGTGCCTCCTGCGAAATCCAGCTTGCGCACGGCGATTCGAGCCGAGAGAAATGCCAACTCGGATCGACGCGGATCGCTTCTCGCACCTGCCATGCCCATGACTCTTGGAAGCCTGCATTGCCGATCACGGCAAACAGGCATCGTTTTCGCTTCGCCGCGGTGCTGATGAGCGAATCGAACAAATCGCGATTCGGCCAGTGGGTCAGTTCGTCACAGCAGACGAAATCGACGAGGTGCCCCCAGCTTGAAGCCACGTCGGACGAAATCACGTCCAAACTGCTGCCGGTCTTCGTGTTTTCCACTCGCCAGTTCGTGATTTTCAGGACACCGCCCAACCAGCTATTGTGCCGGACGAGTGTCAGAATTGCAGATCGCAGCAGCGCGGCTTGGTCACGGTCGCCAGCCGCGATGATTCCACGAATCGGACGACGGGCTGCGAACATGCACCAGACGATTTGGACGGCTAGATCGCCGCTCTTGGAATGCCCGCGCGGCCGCTCACACCAACTCCGCAGCTTTGTGCCGGGTGGAACATCTTGCCCGGCGACGGCTCGCCACGCGTCGTCCAATCGCTCGAAATCTTGGCGTTGCCAGTCGTCTAGCACCGATGCCAGTGGCTTGGGTGAGCCGTCGCAGTCGATCACGAGCCGCTTGCGGAACTCGACCGGCGATTGCTGCATCCGTTTGAGTGTGTCGGTCGTCATCAGTCGTCCCACTCGTCCAGCGCATCAAGATCGTTCAGATTCTGGCGCGGCATGAACACCTTGCCTTGCCGGTATGGACCAGTCGGCACCGGCTCGTTCGCGTGGGCTGCGATCAACTGTTCGGCTTCGGCCACGGACTCATCGTTCGCCGCTGCCCAGTGGGATAGCTCTTGCTCCACAGCGTCCGCGGCTTGCTCCCATACTTGGGTGCTGACTTGCCGCGACAGCAGGAGATTCATCCCGGCCCGGCATGCGGCGAGCAAGTCGTCTTCCGTGTCGCAGGCAGGGAGTGAGCCGGAGAGTTGTGCTAGTGCTACGTTCAGCGCCAATGCCCGGTCAGTCGTCCCGCCCGCTGGCCAGCGACGGCACTCGGACATGATCACGGTGTCCACAGCTTCAAGCGGCGTCATGGTCGTCTCCGAGTTGTGGCCAATTGGCCACAAGTGCCGATCAGTTCGTCGTCGCGATCTTGCTGCGATGCTCGTCCTGCAAATCTCTGATGCGGCGTGCCTCCAACCCCAACTGCACGCCGGTGATCCGACCATCGTTCATCCGAGCGAGGGACGACGCGACGGCGAGATGCACGTCAAGCAGGGTTTTACAGGTCGGGACAGTGCCGGAGAGAGATGCCATTGCGGCGACTAGCAGGGTCGCTTTCCGCCCGTGGAGGGCGTAGCTGACCGGCCAGCGGTTGTGGCGTTGCTTGTGGATCACGTCTAGCACCTGCAATTCAGTCATGATTCCGTCTCTTGTGGAGGACACTCTGGCGTTGCGTCTGTTGCGTTCGGGTCCGGAGACGACTCATCGTCCACGTCGTCGTCATCCGGCTCATCCACGGCGATGCTGAGCGGCTCATCCGGTCCAAGATCGTAGAGGGAGGCCAGTGTGTCGGCTTCGGCCTTGCCTAGTTTGAGAGTGCCGAACGCCTTCAATCGCGTTTCCTTTGCGCGGAGGATTTCACGCGAACACGCCAGCACATCGGCAACAGTCATCTCTTTGAGGCGGGTCTTCAACAGCCAACGGCAAACGCTCGAATGGACTTCACCGGCGGTGCAGACATCAATTGCGTGCGCGTCGGCCAATGAGATTTCGCCTTTCGCAAGCTGAACTTCGCTCTCCAACGCTCGCCGGTAGCGCAAGGCGTTGATCTGCTGACGGCGCATCGTATCGGGCATCTCGCCGATCACGAGCCGGTAGGATTTCTTGCCGTTCTTCAGCGCGTTGGTGTTCTTCGGCGGCGCTCCGCCCGGCTTCCGTTCGCGTTGGTCCTTCAGGGCGCTCATGTCTGGCTTCGAGATACTGAACAAGGTGCCGGTACAGTCCTGACTACAGGGTGGCCATCATCAAACCTCTGTTTCGTAGCCTTTCGTGAGGCGTGTCACGGTTCTTATGACCGTGACAGGCACTATTCCGCTAATCGGCGTTGTCCGGATGGCCGTGAGGCTGGCTGGACATCCCGGCGGGAGGGTTGCGCCCCGCCTCCATTTCCTTCACCCTCAAGTTCACCTCAGCTTGAGTGATGACGTCCTGATCGTGGAACGCTTCTAGCACTCCTTGCTCAAACCCAGACTTGTAGATCGCCGAGACACAGAATCCGATTGCCGCGGCGACTAGCACCAGCAGCAGCGGACGCAGTGTCGATAGCTCAGTTCGGATGAACGACAACATCGTGATTACTTTCTAGCGGATTGATCCTACACGCTTCATTATACTTGTGAAGGTCAATAGCAATGGATTCCGCTAGCACTATCAGGAATCGGAACTAATCACTTGTTATGAACTCACACAGGGATCACAGGATGGGTTTTCCACCAACGAGTTGGTGGCGGAGAGTGTTATTTTTCTCTTGATTCTTCCTCTCTCTTTTCCTTCTCTTTCTCTCTTCTCTTTGTTCAAAAACCGACTACCGGAACGGGACGGGGGGGTCATAACATGCAACTTATCTCCGGAAGTCCTTTGGCGATGGTTGGATAACTGCTGTTGAACTCCGCCCATCAGTCCACCACCGGATCGAAGCCGATGTGATCGCGATAGGTGCTAATCATGACTTCACGAAGGTCGTCGAAAAAGCACTGCGGGACGATGAAAGAATCATGCACGCCGAGACACGGCACCCCCGCCGACGTGAAGTGATAGAGGACATCCAATGCAATCTTGCCGTCGATGTTCATGAGTTCCATTCCGGCATCCGAACCGAACCGATGCCGGATCGGCTCGTGGTGCCGAATCGCAAGATCGTAGATGTCGGCGAACTTTAGGCTGGTCGCTTTCACGGCTTCACGGAGGAGGCTGGCGTCGTCCTTGGCCTTCCCTGACTTCCAGTGGTCGGCCTCCGTCTTCGGGTTCAGCATCTGGTTGAGGGCCGAGATTGCGCCCTCCCGCGTCTCCGCGTTCAAGGCGGCGTTGATGGTCACCTTGGCGAGCAATCGCATGGGCGGCGTCGTGACGCTCCACAACGCATACGGATCGGTCCGGAGTTCCTGCTTGGCCAAGTGGTAACACAGCCGCGTGTGCATGCCGGAGAAATCCAACTCCACGCCATGCTCCTCCATCTCACCATTCGGCGCGCGGAAATAAATCGATTGCCGCTCATCGCCGCGGAGTGCCTGGTGCCCATACTTGCCCGTGTAGATGCGTCCGTGCCTCTCCCATGTATCCGTGAACACGGCGTAATGCACCGGTCGCAGTTGGCGGCGTCCGATGCCTCCCATCTGCCATTTATCAAAGGGACGGAACCAAATCTCAAAGGCGCAATTGGTTGCGTTGATGACGGCCAGCTTGCGCTGCACTTCTGCCGGGAACGGCTCATCCCGGTCAAAGTCGATTTCTTCGCCGTCCTCCTCGTCCGTGGCACGAGTCTTCAAGTAGACGAACTGACATATCCGTTCGCCGTCGCATAGCCACGGATCGGCATCAAACAGGCTCACCAATTCCGGCATCGGGACGAGTCGTGACATTTTAGGTGCTCCCTTCGGTGATACGACATTTCGGACGAAGCCGATCCGCTCGGCGGCGTCAATGAGTTGCAGCGAGATTTTGGATGTCTCGCTCAGGTGCCGCTGATAGGCCACGCATCCGTTCTGCGCGGCGGCGCAGGCGAGCGCGTGAACGATCTTGCCGAATTCACGCCGCTTCAGTGCCAGTTTTCTGGGACCGAGCAACGGTTCAACACGCGGCCACAGTAGGTCAGCGATGCGACGGACTTCCGTCGTCACGGACGGGCATGGCTGGATCTCATTATACGGCAGATCGTAGACCGTGGCGGCGTCGAGTTCGTTGGGATCGCGATGGCCGAAGCGATCAAAGCCCAGCCTGTCGGCTTTGATCCGCAGCCGGACCAAGTTCTGCGACGGTGGCTCGAAAGTCATCATGGCTAGTAATAATTCGGAGTGCCGTCGTCAACCGGTAACTTTGTCCGCCGCGTGGCAGCGGGCAGCGGCTTGGCACTACGCCGGAGCAAGAACGCATCCAGCGCCGCCCGGCTGATCCGGTAACGTGGTCGCTTACCGGTGCCCTGCTCCGACGACAGGTCCACGGCGGGCAGTTCGCCGGTCTCGATAAAGCGGATCACCTTTGGGTGCCCAACACCCAAAAAAATGGCGACCTCGGGCGGCGTCAAATATTGCTTGTTATCGGTCTTGTCGGCTTCAGACTTTTTCATGAATGCACCTCTTCACGCGCTACCCCGATGTTCTTCTTGATCCAATCCATCACTATCTGGAAACCACGCATCCGTAACGCATCGTTGGTTGGTATCCGGCTCAAGCTGTTAATCGCTTCGTTAGCGAGAAACACACCCTTTCCGAGAATTTTGCGCTCAGTTCCGTTTTGCCCATCTTGAGCACAGTTCGGGCATCCGCTAACGAGGTTGCTGCGAAACTCGTTGCCACACTTTGGACATATGAAATACACATCAACAATGGCACCGTCCGGGATGTTGCATTCCTTCGCTTCTTCCTTGTCCTCTTTTTGCAACTCCTCGTCACCACGAGTCTCCAGCCGAGTCGTCACCCGCTCGTTCTCACCGGAGACTCGATCCCTCCACTCCTCCATCTCCTGTTGAAATTCCTCTTCTGGCACTGCGGCCAGCTTGCGAGCGCGATTGGCTAAGTTCTTGTCGATGCCAGCTTCGGCGAGCGTGATTGGCTTTTCTGGCGGGTTCACAACAAACCCGCCAGAAGCGTCCTTCCCATTAAGCTGCCCTTGCGTACCGGTCGCCATCTGCCCCGCGTCCTTCTGCGCCTTCATCAGTTCGCCGATGCGGCGCTCGGCACGGATGCGGATTTCCGCGGCATCGATTTCGAGTTGCTTGTTCTTCGCCTGATGAGCGTAGGCACGCATGGCTTCCGCCACGTCACGAATCTCTTTTGCTTCATCGACGGCCTTGGCCTCTGACAAAGCTGTGCAGGCAGCATCGTAACGGATTAGATTAAATATCGCGCTCATGTATGGTACTCACTAGCTCGTGTGATGACCTCATTATACTTGTCTTGCCTCAATGACGACCAAAAAAATATGCCTTCCCCACAGGGAAAGGCATATTAGTAGGACACTATGGTAACGCTAGTTACGGTGGTTACTCGTTCTCCTCCGTCTTAGTATCGAACAGCCAATTGCGGACATGCTGCACCACCGCCTGCAATCGCTCGGCTTCAATGTGGTGCCGGTAGTTCCCTGCCATGCTGCTGTCGATGTGGCCCATGATGGCATCCGTGGCGACTTGGTCTTTAGCACCGCCGGAGACCGTTTCAAACGTGTGGCGAAGCGAGTAGAAACTCACTCCCGGTCGCTTCAACTTCAATGCCTTCAGCAGTTTGGTCGTTTCCTTCGCGATGGCATCGTCTTGCTTGGCTCGCAGTTTCGTTTTGCCGTGCTTCGTTTCCTCAATGATCGAAAACCGGACCCACGCCATCCCCAGGCGCGTCAGAAAGACGAGTTGGGCGTAATCGGGATTGTCTGGTTCCTTCCGTGCGTCAATCACAACTTTCAGCGCCGCGACGGTCTCCGGCCAAAGAGGAATGTTTCGCTCTGCACCTGTTTTCGGGCGAGGATGATCAATCCAACCACGGCGAAGATCGACCGCAGACAAAGGGAGTGTGGCGCAGTCCGAATTCCCAAAGCCCGCATTGATCGCCAGCAGAAGCATCGCCTTCAGTTGTGGTGATGCCTTTTCCACCAGCGCCCGGATTTCCGCGGCCTCCAGCGTTCGTGATCCATGCTTGTGCTTCTTCTTGGCTTTGTCCTTACGCAAGTCAGAAGCGGATGGGATTTTGAACATCGGCCCATACTTCACCGGACGGTCGATGAGGTCGGACTCAAACGCATGTTTGAAAATCGACCGGATCATCACGATTTCATTCTTCACAGAGATTTGCGATATCGGTTCACCCTGCGTCTTGAATCTGCCGTTCCGTTCCGAGAGCTTGCTGCACAACTTTTCAAAATCGGCTGGTCGCAAGTCGCTGACGGCTCGGCCAGCACCGAACGATTCCACCAGAAACTTGCAGCCTTGATCGGCATCAATCAGTGAGCGCGGTGACAACCGGCCTGCGTTCAACTTGATTCGCTTCGACTTCATGAACGCATTGCAGATGTCGCGGATCGTGGCACCGGCTTGTTTCTTTTTCTGTTGCGGTTCGCGACCCGCGTGGAGGTCTTCAGCGACCTCGCGGTACTCCTCCAGCGCGCCGTCCGGATCAGACCAGGTGCCGAAGTAGTAGCAGCGCCCACGAATAAATTTGCACC
>CAZDGB010000323.1:0-8025 GCA_964504645.1 uncultured Planctomycetaceae bacterium
CCAGTTCGTCGCGTAGCCGGATGCGGGCCGTGTGCAGCCGGCGCTTGATCGTGCCGACCGGGCTCTGGAACCGATCCGACATTTCGATCAGCGACTGGCCTTCCACGTAGAAGGCGACCAGCGTCTTGCGGTCGAGGTCCCGCAGCCGCTTCAAGCCGCCCCACACGTCCGTGGCCCGTTCGTTCGACATCAAGTCATCCAGCGGCGACTGCCGGTCGCTGCGGACCGCGCCGAACACAACCGGATCCGAAGCGATTTCCGGCGGCTTGCGCACCGCCCGGTTGATCGCCATCCGCACCGTGATCCGCCGCAGCCAGCCCGCGAACCGTTCCGGCTCCCGCAACTGGCCGATCTTCCGCAGCGCCTGGATGAAGACGTCCTGCGTCAACTCGGACGCATCGGCTTCGTTCCGCAACCGGCGTACAGCGATCGCGAAGACCGTCGGCTCGAACTGCCGGACCAATTCGCCGAAGGCTTCCCGGCAACCACCCTGGGCCCGCACTACCAACTCGAAGATTTCGTTCTGTTCCATAGTAATGAGGTCTCTCGCGGCTTACGCCGGGAAACGGCAAACTCGTTTTGCCGCTTCACGGGAAGCGAATGGCCAAGGCGTGAGGGACTTCCGCGCTGCGGCTCACGAGCGAGCGAATGCAACGGGGAAACGACCAATCACCGACGGGACCTGGGAGTGTTCACACGAGTCGAAGGGAAACCTTCGACCACACGCCTGCCGTCCCGCAGCCGCCGGGCTTTCGAGAACTCGAGAGTTCAAGAAACCATTGTCAGCGAGGTCGTGAGACCTGCGCTGAACACGGCGACCTACCCGCACAGAGCATGGTTCAGCACAAAGGCTGCCCATGCCGGGGCCGGTAAGCGACTTTCGGCGGCCGCAAAGGCCGTGATCGTCGCCGCACCTGGGTCGATTGTCGGTATGGCTCTCTGCGCATCGCTCCGCCACAATCCGACGACCGACTCGGGAAGTCGGGCTTCGGGGGGGCGGGTGCGCATGGAGCGCCCTGAGTTGCGACAATCGGTCGAGAGACGTTCCGAGGCGGGGCGGTCTTGATGGGAGACGACCCGATAACCCTCGGCAGCGACCACGACCTTGCCCAGACCATTGAATTGGCCGGTCGTCAGGTTGATCAGTTGCTGTTTGCCGAATTGAGTCTTCATCGGGACACCTCCTGCGATTGCCGCAGCCTCAAGAAACGATGCCGGTTCCACTCGCAGACGCCATCGAGCCGGACCAGCAAAAAATGGCGATACACCATCGCCGGGGTTGGGAAACAATAAGTCTGTCTGAAATCCTTGCGTCTAGCCGTAGGACGTCATAACGGCGGAAAAGGTTCAGGCCCTTCTGCCGTTATTCGGGAAAATTCTCGGAATTCCATCCGCCCCGGTCAATGGGGAAAATCTTGAGAGAATTCTTTGGAATTCGTCCAGATTCTTAACCCCATACCTGGAATCTGGTTACGTTTCGAAATTTCTGCGGAACAGCCACAGAATCGTTAAAGTCCACGGAATCGATAAAGTTTGACATCACCCCTTGCCGAACTATCCGAAGGAGACCGCAGTTCTCGTTTCCTTATCACCACCCCCTGCGGTCCAGGGAAGGACCTTCGGATGAAACCCCAATTTGCATTGCTTGTCGCGGGAACATTACTGCTGTTTGCGCCGGGCTGTGCCGTGTTCGAGTGCGTTTTCGGCATCGGATATTGCCATCGAGATGACTGCTGCGGCGGATCGTCATGCGGCGGACCTTCCTGCGGAGAGAGCCGCAAAGCCAAGAAATGTGCCAAGAAGTGCCGGAAGTGCCGCGAGTGCCTGGAAGAGCAAGGCCTCGGCGGAATCGGATATGACGGAATGGCTTACGGCGGAACGCCGTTTATGGATGGCGGTTGCGGCTGCAGCACGTGCGGCGGCGGCGATGCCGGGATCATGATGGACGGGATGGGTGGCGGCGGTGGTTGCGGCTGCGGCCAGAGCGCCCCGATGGGTTATGAGTCCACGACACCCTTCATGACGCCTCCCATGACCGTGCCGACGCCTTCCCCCGCTTCCATGCCCCGCTCCGGCACGGCTTTGCCCCCGCCGATTCCCCCGGCCGACATGGGCAGCAACCTGCAGTCGCCACCCAGCACGCAACACGTCTCTGTGGAAGAATTTCAGCGTCTGCCCGGCGTGGTGATCTCCGGCCCCGGCAGCCAGGCGGCCACCACCGCCGGCACGCAACTCGGCGGCTGGGAACCGGCCGCTCCGGCCGTGACGCCGGCAGCGACCTCCGCCGCCAAGCCGATCCAGCAAGCCGGCTGGGCGCCGACGCGGCAATAAGTCACGACATCAGGTCTCCCGATCCATCACAAGCCGGAATTGTCACGGAGCGCAGGCTCCGCGATGATTCCGGCTTTCGGTGTTTCCGGACGGGATTTCAGGAACGTCGCCGCAAAGGGAAGCGTCGATGAAGTTGAAGCGGCTCCGCAATTTGGGAGAAATCTCCGTCCCGAGACTCTCCTCCTCCCGCGGGGTTGTTAGAATAATTTCGAGACGCCATTCTCCCTTCTTGGGATGCGCCCATGTCGAGTGCGACCACTCCCGGCAACGAACGGTATGTCGATTTTGACGAATACGTCGAGTTTCAGCTCGACAAGACGCGCAAGTCGATCAAGACCAACGACCTGATGACGGCCATCGCCGGAGCCCTGGCGTTCGTTCTCGCCGGAGCGCTGGCGTTCGTCGTCCTCGATCATTGGGTGATTGCGGGCGGATTCAGCGTCTTCGCCCGCTGGTGCTGGTTTCTTGTCTTCAGTCTGACCGTGATCGGCTGGCTGGTCTGGAAAATCGGCCTGCCGGCGCTGTTCCGCGTCAATCGCTTATATGCCGCGAAAGAACTGGAAGACGCCGACCCGGCCTTGAAAAGCAATCTGCTAAACTGGGTCGATCTGCGGGACGCCGGCCGCAAAGTCCATCCCGCCGTGATGCAGACGATCGAAAAGCAGGCCGCGACCGAACTTTCGAAGATGGATGTCGGCCAGGCCGTCGATCACCGCCCGCTCTTGAAGGCGTCCTACGCGCTGCTCGCGGCCGTGGTGTTGTTCTGCGGCTATGCGCTGATGTCTCCCAAAAGGGTGAGCAGCGCCCTGTGGCGCATGCTGCCGTTCACACAGGCCGGCGTCGTCACCCGGACCGAGATTCTCGAAGTCACCCCCGGTGACACCGTGCTGCTTTCTCGCGGCCAACTCGATGTCGGTGTCGCGCTCAGCGGCGAGATTCCGTCCCTGGTCGAGATGCGCTACACCACCTCGGACGGACGAATCCAGGACGAAGCCGTCGTCTTGCGGCCGGAATCCGAAGGGGGGGCGCGCTTCCGCGGCGTATTCGCCGGTGAAAACGGCCGCGGAGTGTTGCAGGACTTCACTTACTATGTTGTTGCAGGCGACGCGCAATCCCGCCGGTATCGTGTGAAGGTGCAGCAACCGCCGTCAGCGACCGTCCAGGAAGTCTCGCTGAAGTTCCCTGACTACATGAAGCTGGGTGAATCGACAATTTCCGGCGGCAATATCGACGGCTGGGAAGGCGCGGTCGCGACGATCTCCGCTACTGCCGACAAACCGTGCAAGAGCGCCGTTCTGCAGTTCCTCAACGATCCCCAATCGCCGCCGACGGGCGAAGAATTTCCCGTCGAAGTGACGGACGGCACGCAGCTCAAGGCGCAATGGACGCTCGGTTTCCGGTCCGACAACACGTATCCGAAGCACTACCGCATCGTCTGCCGTAACGACGAAGGCCAGGCCGACCCGTCGCCCACGGTCTACAGCATCGCCGTCAAACCCGACCGGCCCCCGGAAGTGGTGCTGCTTCATCCCGAACGCGATCTCACCGCTCCGGCGAACGCCGTCATTCCGCTGCTGGTGCAGGCCAGTGATCCCGATTTTGAATTGGAGTACGTCAATCTGCACGCCGACAAAGACGGCGCGCTGATCCACCGATATCCGCTGTCGGAAGGGCTGAAACAGAAACTGACGCTCGAATACGACTTCGACCTGAAGCAACTGGGCCTGCAGGCGGGCGACGAAATCGAGTTCTGGGTGGAAGCGATCGACAACCGCCAACCTCGCCGCAACCGCAAGAACACGCCGCGGCTGAAAATCCGCATCGAAGAGCCGGTCTCGAAGGAAGAAGCGGCCCAGCAACTCGCCGAGAACAAGCAAGAACGTCAGGACCGCTTGGACGAAGCCGAGCGCGAAGAGAACGGCGACCAGCAGGATCGTCAACCACGCGACATGCAAGACGAGGAACGCGAGCAGGACGCCGACGCGCGGGAACGCGAACGCGAAGAGCAGGAAAACGCCGGCAAACGCGACAAGGACAACACCGATTCCAAGACCGAGGACGGTACACAATCGGGCAGCGACGCGCAGTCCGGCGAAGGCGAGAAAGGCCAAACCGGTCAAGGCTCGCAAGCCCGCGGCGAAAAAGGCGAGAAAAGCGGAACCGGCCAGCAGGAGGGAACCGGTGAGGATTCGTCGTCCGAAGGTGCAATCGATCCCGACGGCGCCGACGATGAACGGGCTTTGGAGAAGCTCAACAACTTCCTGAATCCGTCGCAGAAATCGGATCAACCCAAGAATAACCGCGGCGAGCAGAAGCCGAACGCGGATCAACCGATGCCGCCTTCGAAAGACGGCGCCACCGGCGAGGAAAATGCTTCCGATAATTCGCCGGAGAATCCGTCCAACGAATCCGCGTCGGACGCCACGGATTCGAAGAAAGGCAAAAACCAGAAGCAGCCTACGCTGCCCAAACCCGGCGAGAACGAGAAAAAGTCCAGCGATCCGATGCCGTCCGAAAAAGACGGCGCATCGAGCGACGAGGACCCGTCCGAAGACCCGTCGCAGAATCCACGCGATGAATCGCCCCAGGATGGAACGGACTCCAAGAAAGGCAAGAGCCAGAAGCAGCCGTCGCTGCCCAAGCCCGGCGACAAGCCCTCCGGCGATCCGAACGAATCGCAGCCCGGCGAGGGCGACGAAGGCGATCCCGGCGAGATGCAGGACGCGACCGACAAAGCCGACGCGCAGTCCAAGCCGAAGACCGGTTCACAGGACAAATCCGGCGACAAACCAAAACCGGGTCAGTCCACTGGCGAGAAGGGTGACGGTGCGGAACCAATGCCCGGCGAGGAATCGCCGTCGGAGGGGGCGGATACCGAATCGGATCCGAACGCCGAGTCGAAAGCGAAGCCGGCGAAAGGCAAGCAGTCTCCGAAAGACGATCCGTCTGAGAAGCCGGGCATGAAACCGGACAAGTCGACGGCCAAGCAAGACAAATCCGGCAAAGAGGGCGACGCGAAAGACACTGACAAAGAGCCAAAGGAAAAACCGGCCCCCGGAGACCAGGTTCCCAAAGACGGTCTGAATAAAGACAAGAAGAACAAGCAGGACACATCGAAGTCCAAGAGCGACCCGCAGGAACAGCAGAATTCGCAGGAGAAGGGGACCGAATCCGGCCCCTCCGGCGGCGGTGACGAATCGCCGATGCCCTCGGAAGATGGCGATTCGGAATCGTCGGAAGGCGGCAACTCCGAAGCGTCCGACTCCGCTTCCAAACCGTCCTCGAATAATCAGTCCTCGTCGAAATCGAAACCCAAGGCCGGCAAATCGTCGAAGTCTGACGGACAGAAATCTTCGCAATCGTCGGAATCGGAAAGCTCCGACAGCGATAGCGGCTCGGACTCCGAAGACGGCGGCTCGGATCCGCAAAGTGATTCCGGCGATAAACCGGGCGACAAGGACAAATCTTCCGCCGCCAAGTCGAAGGCCAACTCCAAGAAGAAATCGGAACAACAAAAGCCGGGGGCGAAAAAGCCGAACGACAAGTCGTCGCCGAAGGGTGGGAATCAGGACCAGGAGAACTCCCAGGCCGATGAAGGCAGCGACGGCTCCGAGAATCGTCGTGAGGGCGACATGCCCGGCGAGGAAGAATCCGGTGACAAGCCCGAGAAAACCAAGCCCGGCAAACCCGATCCGAACGCCCGGAAGACCGATCTCGACAACGAGCAAAAATCCGAGAAGGGCGTGAAAGCCGATCCCAAGAAGAAACAGCCGAGCGACGGCGAGGCCGAGTCCGCCGACGAGGAACTCAAAGGCGAGGGGGAGAAAGACGGCCAGAAGTCCAAGCAGCCGCAAAAGGGCGAGCAAGGGGGCTCCGCGCAGGACAAGCAGGGGAGTTCCGGCAGCAAAACGCAAGGACCGGGCGAAGACACCCAAGAAGCCGGCCAGGAAAAAGCCGCCAAGCAGAAGACCGGCAAATCCGATCCACAGCAGCGCCCCGGCGAAGGCTCTGAAATGAAGCCTGGCGACGAGGCCGGCGAACAGCAGGGCGATAAACAGGACGGCCAGCAGTCGTCGAAGTCGGAAGGGGGCAAAGAGTCCGGCGGCGGCGAAGGCGAAGGAACCAAAGGCAACTCGCAAGGCTCTTCGAGCAAGTCTGGAAAATCGCACAACGGACAACCCGGCGAGCCAGGGAAGTCGCCCTCTCCCGCGGCCAATCCGACGAGCGGCGACGCCCGCGGCAATGGCACGTCCGGTCCGGGGGGCAACGCCGCCGATGCCGACGCCGATCCGGAAGCGGCGAATCTCGATTACAACCGTCAGGCCGCGGAACTCGTGCTGCAACGGCTCAAGGACGATCTGAATGAGGACAACGTCGATCCCAAGCTGCTGGAAGAGCTCGGCTGGACGCCGGACCAATTGCAACGGTTCGTCGACCGCCTGGCGAAGCAGTTGGAAAAACCGGCCGGCGAATTGACTCCGCAGGATGAGGCCCGCCGCCAGCAATTCGAAGCGATGCTCAAGACGCTCGATCTCAAAAACTCCGGAGCCAAACGCCAAGGCGAGAAAAGCCCGCAGCGCGAAGTCGACCAAAGCGGCGGCCGCCGCGCTCCCGTGCCGAACGATTACAAATCGGCCTACGAGGCCTTTACGAAATCGCTCAACAAGCAGAAGCCGGCTAAGACCGAGCCGAAGCGGAAGTGATCGGATATTGTTGGGCGCGGGTCTCCTGACTCGCCGCTGTTCCGACCGCAGGCCTCCTCTTCGACGGAGCAAAAGGCAGCGGTCGGGAGACCGCAAGAGAAAACCGGCGGGGTCAGGAGACCCGCGCCGAACGAAGATCGAATTGACGCGGGCCATTCATGCGCATCCTCATCGCCGACGACGAGCAGCCGGCGCGGTTCGCGTTGCGACGGGCGCTGGGGCAAGCGGCTGGCGAGATTCTTGAAGCCGAGCACGGCGACGCAGCCCTGAAGCTGCTCCGCGACGAACGGCCCGACCTGGCGTTTCTCGACCTCTCGATGCCGATCAAAGGAGGGCTGGACGTTCTCCAGGAACTCGGCCCGCTGGCGAAGCAGATCGAGATCATCGTCCTCACGGCGAACGACAGCGTCGCCGCGGCGGTGGACTGCATCCGCCTCGGCGCCGCCGACTTCATCACCAAGCCGTATGAAGTCGAGCAGGTCCGCGCGATCGCTCGCCGCGTCGCACAGCGGCTGGAATTGCAGCAGCGCGTGACCGATTTGCAGGATCGCGTGCAATCGCTGCAGGGCTGCGGTTCGCTGCTCGGCGTGAGCCGCGCGATGCAGCAGCTCTTCCAGCAGATGGCGAAAGCCGCGCGGTCCAATGCCGATCTCTTGCTCCGTGGCGAAACCGGCGCCGGCAAAGAGCTGATTGCCCGCGAAATCCACCATTTAAGCGACCGCGCCATCGGGCCATTCGTTGCCGTCAACACGGCGGCCATTCCGGAATCGCTCACTGAAAGCGAGCTCTTCGGCCACGTCCGGGGCGCGTTCACCGGGGCCGAGACGAACCGCGTCGGTGTCTTCCAACAGGCCCACGGCGGCACGCTGTTTCTGGACGAGATCGGCGACATGCCGCTCGCCGCGCAGACCAAAATGCTCCGCGTCTTGCAGGAGCGCGTGCTGCAACCTGTCGGCTCGCGGGAGCAGATCGCCGTGAACGTCCGCGTCAT
>CAZDGB010000324.1:0-7983 GCA_964504645.1 uncultured Planctomycetaceae bacterium
AATGCTGATCCTGCAACAGCTCGAAGTTGTAGATGTGCGTGTCCCAGCCGAATTCAAACCCCGGATTGATGGCTTCGACGTGCCGGCTGTAATTCAGTTGCACGTACGGGACGCCGGCCTCGACGAGCCGGCGGGCCAACAGGCTGCTCTGTCCGAATGTGGTGTAGCCGTAGCGGGCGCGGGTCTCGTCGGTCTCGCGGGTAAGGTCGAACGCCTGCCGCGCCGCGGGATCGAGGAGCAGATCGTACGCCGACTGCGTCGAGCGGAGCCACGGCTGCTGCTGGGCCTGCTCGATCCGCCGTTGCGCGCCGTCGAGCACTCCCGTGAGCCGGCGGCGGTCCTGGATCCGCAACGGGTTGAGTTCATCCAAAAGTTTCAGCGCCGGAAAATTGACGCGGCCGGTTTCGGAGCAGCCGATGAGAAACGGATCGTAGGCCTGCGACAGCGTGCCGCCGCCGTAACCTTCGATGCGGCGTCCGCCGTCCATCACCACGCCGTTCGCGATGGAGAAGAACGGCGGCAACGCGCGATTCTGCCCGCGGAACTTCGCGACGATGGAACCGAAGTTCGGCTGCGGCGGCGCGGGCGTTTCCGCAAAGCCGGTGAGTGCGACCGTGCCGGCATCGGGATGGCCCGGCGCCGTCGTCGTATGGCTGCGCACCAGCGAAAACCGGTCGCTGCGGCTCGCGATGCCGGGAATCATTTCGGTGAAATGCACGCCCGGCGTGCGGGTCGGAATGACGCCGAACGGCCCGCGGTATTCGAGCGGCGCGTTCGGCTTGGGATCGCACGTATCGAGATGGCTCGGCGCGCCCCACAGAAAGACGAACAGAACCGACTTCGCCCGCACCGGAGCCGCCGCGCGGCCTGCGTTGCCCGTCGCCCCCAGCGCCAGCGGCAACGCCCCCGCCAGTTGCAGAAACGACCGCCGGCCAACGCCGTCGCAAGTCTGCGCCCGAAAAGAGCCGATGCCGATCACGGTTGCTCCCGATCGATGTTCGGTCCCATCGTAAGTCCGGACGGAGGGGGATGCAATTGGGGATCGGGCGTGGCATCGGCGGGCAGTGGGGCAGTTTGAATTAAAAATAAATTCTGACTGGAACGGTACTTTTTTGAACGGCCGAATTGGTCTTGACGGCTTTCGATCTGGCCGGAATATTCCGGCATGAGCCGGCTCCCCCAAACCATCGCCGCGGGCTTGATTGCTGCCGCTTCTGGTTGCAGCACTTTCTACAATTTCGCGAGCAACCCGAGCGTGCCGGACGAAGTGCCGCTGCAGCAGCCATTTGGCGGAGTGAGAGAAGACATTAGAGTTCTCAGATATCCAAATGGCGCTTTTGTATTGCCGATGAAAGCGTTGGCGACTCTCGATTTGCCGCTCAGCGCAGTCGCCGATGTGGCAACTCTCCCTTGGACCAAATTTCATACAGCCTCAGAAGCTGAATGATTCTTGATTCACCCGCCGCAGGGATGCAATCGGGGATCGGGCGTGATACAGGCGGGTAGTGGCTCAGTTTGAATATTAAGTCGAAAAATTGAGCGCCGGGTCGATTATGCTGCAAAATTAGACGAGGCGGAATCCATTTCCATCGGCGCGATATTCATCGGTCCAATCCAGTGTCTTTCCAATCAGCTCATCTCTGCGAATTTCGTCGAACACGAAGCGAACCCCTTCCCACTCTACAGGATTATCGCATTCTCGTTCCTCATGGCTGAATACTGTCCAGCCTTCGGTGACTTCGCCCGATTGTTTATGGCGACTCGCCGTCCAGCATACCCATGCTAGATGGTGGGGTGGTTCGACCAAGGAGCGAATGACGGCCCATGCTGATTTGGTGATCCTGAATTCTTGCGGAACTTGCTGGCCCATGGTTCGCCCTACAGGTTGAACATGTCAATCAGCCCGATGATTTCTTCCAGCGTCCACAGGTGATCGACAACGCCCGCTCGCATCTCCGGGTGGACCGCAACGTCTGATGGACGCGGACGAAATTGTAATGCATGAAGTCTACCGCGAAGGCGTGTAGTGGCTCAGTTTCAACTGAAAATAAACATCCGGACGACTCGGCGTTTCGGTGTGTTACTCGACGGTGCGAGTCCGGCGATTCAACAAGATGCGGAAGAAAGCAACGACAACCGCAGAAAATGCCGCGGTTACGACCAAGAGTACCGGCGAAATCAACACTGCGTAGTAAGCAGATGTTTCTCTCAATGAGTCAAAAGGGTCGTACACGACAATGCATGCGATGGCTAGAGAGGAAGCGCAAAAGCCAAACAGAATCGCCTGTCGTATTCGTGTGTCGGAAATGCCGGACCGCGCGAGGAATATTGCTGACGACAGGAACTGAAGCGTGATGATGAATATTTCGCGGAAAAAGATCGGCTCGTCGGGGCCAAAGATCATCAGTGCGGTTCCCAAAGCATTGCCCAAAACAATGCCGGACGCGCACCAGATGATTTGCATCGCCCAGGTGACCACCCGATGCCCCAGGACCTACAGATTGAACACGTCGATTGAACGGCACGAGGTCATTTTTTGCGAGGCGGCTTTTGCTCTTTCCGCGGCAGCGAGTTCGTGAAGTCGATCGCCCGGCGAAGCCATTCCCGTAGTGAGGAATCGTCGTCGATCCCGTCCGGTCCGACGACCACCCAGCCTTTCATCGGCCTGCCGGTGATGTCGAATTCGCGGACGTGCGGTTCCTCCAGTGCCGCGTCATAGGCATCGGGGCCGATTCGCACGATCAGGGAGTCGCCCCAAGCGCCGGCGAATGCGTGGCCGCGTTGCATATAGCAGGCAACGCCAAACATTTTTTTCTTGATGACGCCATGCTCTCTGGTCAAACCGTCCTCCACGCGACCGGCGAGGCTCTCGTCGAATGGCATATCAGCTTCTCCCGTCAGGCGGCGGGTGGCTCGGGCGCGTATACGGATGATTCTTGGCGACGGCGTCCCTGGCCCCAGCCGATGCCAGGATCGGCTGGGGCCATGTGCATCAATCCCAAAGGATAGCATCCAAGCGCCCCAGGCACCCGCCGATATTTTGCTTCGTGTCTCATCTCGCGATTGACGCCCGCCGTGCCGGCCGGGAGGATGGAATGTATGGAACGGACGCCAAAACTCTTATTCGCGCCGTGGCGATGGAATCGCCGGTCTTACGCGGCGATCCTACCGCTTTTCTTTGCGGGCTACGTTCTCAGCGAAGCACCGCTCCAGCGGCTCGATGATCAGCTAAACCCGCGGTTGTGTGGCCAGGCAGACATGACGGTACAACCCCGAAGGACATTCGTCGGGAGCGCAGTCCAGGCCTTGGAGCGTAAATCTCGCTTCCTGTATGGCCCTGCAAATTGGGTATATGACAAGACACCGCTTCATGGTCCGTTGAGGGCATGGGCTGCGTGGTGGGATGTTGATGATGATTTTGAGGATGGAAAAATGTGGCGTGAGTTCGACTCGGAACGCAATTTATAGCCTCACGCCGCGAGCATGGCGCAGACGGATGCGCCCGCAATGAACAACGCGACGCGAGTTGTTTGCTCCATGCCCTCATCCTCACGCCGGGCGCGGTGTGCGCCAAGCCATCACATTCCTGACCAACTTGTCTGAGATCACACCCCGAAATCGGCTTCTTAGACAAACCCCGTTCGCCCAAATTTCGCAGAGTGATGAAATCGGGCCTTTTCGACTGTTTTGCAATCCGCCGGCGCGCAGCGAGCGACACGCCAGCGACACGCTGCGCGCATCCAGCAGCCACGCAACGGCCAAGAGTTTGAATTGAAACAGCACTCTACGGTGCTTTTCAGAGAATTCGTGAACACGGCCGAATTCGCGATTTTCCCGAAGATTTTCACCGATCCGGGCGCAGGCGATTCGCCAAACCGCTCCCAAACGCCCAAAAACGACCCCCCATTTTTGGTGCTGCGGAGACTTTATAGACGTCACGCGGCGCAACTCTGTGCCTGATCTCGAATCGAGCGTGCAAACCGGCCGTCGCGGACGGTAGGATGGCGCGCTACGCCTCAGCCATTCTCCCCAGGGCATCGCTCATGCGGCCGCGCGCCGGGAAAAGCAGCAGGTATCGACACCGCGCCGGGTGCGTGATCGTGGCGTTGATGCTCGCGGCGTGCCTTTTCAGTCCTCTCGCGGCGGATGATCGCCCTCCGCCCCACAACCGGAAGTTCCCGGAGCAAGTCCGGCCGTTCCTGACGCGGCACTGTGTCTCGTGTCACGAGGGTGAAGAGCCCAAAGGCAACCTGCGGCTCGATCGGCTGTCCGCCGATTTCTCCGAGGAGCCGGTTCGCAAGACCTGGCAGTCGGTCGTCCAGCGGATCGAAGCCGGCGAAATGCCCCCGCAGGAAAAGCCCCGCCCGGCGGCGGCCGAACGGGAAGCCGTCTGCCGTTGGATTCGCGATGAATTGCAGGCTGCGGAAGCCGCAGATCGTGCCGCGCAGGGCCGCGTCGTGCTGCGCCGGCTCAATCGGAACGAGTACCAGGCCACCGTGCAGGACCTGTTGGGCGTGAAGGTGGAACTCAAGGAACTGTTGCCGCTCGACAGTTCCGCGGAAGGCTTCGACAACGTCGGCGCGGCGCTGCACACGTCGTCATTTCTGCTGGATCGTTATCTCGAAGCCGCCGAGACGGCACTCGACGCGGCCATCGCCAATCTGCCGCGCCCGCCGCTCATTCAGCAGCGCTACAGCCTGCAGGAGACGCATCAGGTCAAATCGACGACGGAGGACGTTTTTCGCAAGTCGGACGACGGCCGCATCGTGATGTTCAGTTCCTCGCCGTGGCAGGCCATCACGCTGACGCCATTTTATCCGCCGAACCGTGGCAATTACCGTTTCCGGATTTCGACGTCGGGCGTGCAAAGCGGCGGCAAACCGGTGACCTATCGCGTCGATGCCGGCCTGATGCTGATGACGGGCACGTCGCATCTGGTGGGCTACTTCGACGCCCCGGCGGAAAACCCCCGCGTGGTCGAGTTCGTCGACTCGCTGGAGGCTCGCAATACGCTGCGGATTCTTCCGTATGGGCTGGAATCCGCGAACACGATCCACAAGATCGGGGCTGAGGCCTATGACGGGCCGGGGCTCGCCGTGGATTGGGTCGAGGTCGAAGGCCCACTGCATGATTCCTGGCCGCCGGAGAGCCATCGCCGCATTTTTGGCGATCTGCCGCAGGCGAGTTCGCCGAGCTATCACCGCCATGACCGCGTGGAGGTCGTCTCGACCGAACCGTTGACGGATGCGGAGCGCATTCTGCGAAAGTTCGCGACTCGGGCATTTCGGCGTCCGGTGACCGAGGATGATCTCGAGCCTTATCTAGCTTTGATCAAAGCCAAGCTCGACGAGGAGCGGTCGTTCGAGCAGGCTGTGCGCATCGCCCTCACGGCGATCCTGGTCTCGCCCGATTTTCTGTTTCTCCGCGAAGAGCCCGGCCGGCTGGATGATTTCGCCGTGGCGACGCGGCTGAGCTACTTCCTCTGGAGCAGCCTGCCGGACGAGGAATTGCTGCGATTGGCTGAAGAGCAAAAGTTGACGACATCCGCCGCTGTGTTGCACGAGCAGATCGAGCGAATGCTGCGGCATCCGCACGCGAAACGGTTCGTCGAACACTTCGTCGGGCAATGGCTCAAGCTGCGGGAGATCGATTTCACGGAACCGAGCGTACTGCTCTATCCTGAATTCGACGACATGCTCAAAGCCTCGATGGTCCGCGAGCCGGAGTTGTTCTTTGCTGAGATTCTCAAAGACGACCTAAGCGTCGCGAACTTCCTCGCGTCGGATTTCACGCTGCTTAACGGCCGGCTCGCCCGGCACTACGGCATCCCGGAGGTCGACGGCTGGGAATTCCGCAAGACGTCGCTGCCGGCGGACAGCCACCGCGGCGGCGTGCTGACGATGGCGGGCGTGATGAAAGTGACCGCCAACGGTACCAGCACGTCACCAGTCACCCGCGGCGCCTGGGTGCTGGAACGAATTCTGGGCACGACACCGCCCCGGCCCCCCGCCGATGTGCCGGCGCTGGAACCCGACATTCGCGGCGCGACGACGATCCGCGAACAACTGGCGAAGCACCGGCAGATCGCCGACTGCGCCGGCTGCCACGTGCAGATCGACCCGCCGGGATTCGCGCTGGAAAGTTTCGACGTCATCGGCGGCTGGCGCGATCAGTACCGGTTTGCCGGCTGGCGACGCGACGCGAAAGAATTGATGATCAACGGGCGAAAAGTCTATCTCGATCTGGATGTCGATCCGTCCGACGTGTTGCCCGACGGCCGTCCGTTCCGCAACATCGACGAATTCAAGCAGCTTTTGCTCGCCGACCAGGACCGATTCGCCCGTGCCCTCACGGTGAAACTTGTCACCTACGCCACCGGCGGTCCGCCGAGCGAAGCCGATCAGCCGCAGATCGACGCGATCGTCGCCGAGATTCGGGAACGAAATTACGGCCTGCGTTCCTTGATTCATGCCCTCGTGCAGAGCGATCTCTTTCTGAGGAAATAACGGAGGAACCCGCGATGTTGCCGCACTCTCCTCGATTGGATCGTCGCCATTTTCTCCGCGGCGCCGGCGTGGCGCTGGCGTTGCCGTTACTGGAATCGCTAGCCCCGCGATTGCGCGCGGGGGAGAAGGCGGCGACGCCTCGTCGTCTCGTCTGTCTGTGCGCACCCCTGGGGCTGCACCCGGCCAATTTCTTTCCGGAGAAGTCCGGAGCGGACTATGAATTGACGCCCTATCTGGAGGTCGTCAAGGAATTCCGCGACGATTTCACGGTGATCTCGGGGCTGTCGCATCCCGACGTCGGGTCGAGCCACGATTCGCTCTTCAGCTTTTTGACCGGCGCACCGCATCCCGAAGTGCGGGCCGGTTTTCGCAACAGCGTTTCGGTCGATCAATTTGCGGCGGAACACATCGGCGAGCGGACGCGGTTTCCCAGTCTGTCGCTGTCGTCCGAAGGCTTCGGCCTGTCGTGGACGCAGAGCGGCGCGCTGGTGCCACCCGATCTGTTTCCCGCGTCGCTGTTCGCCCGGCTGTTTCTCGATGGTCGCCCCGACGAAGTCGAAACGCAGAAGCGCCGCTTGCGGGACGGCCGCAGCATTCTCGACGCCGTCGGCGAGCGGTCGCAGCGGTTGCAGCCGAAACTCGGCTCCCGCGACCGCGAAAAGCTGGACGAGTACTTCACCAGCGTCCGCGAGCTGGAGCGGAAAATGGTCGTCGCCGAAGAGTGGTCGCGCAAGCCGAAACCCAAGGTCGATGTCCCGCCGCTGCAGAACAACATGAATCCGGCCGATCTCATCGGCAAGAACCGGCTGATGTTCGATCTGATCCATTTGGCGATTCAGACCGATTCCACGCGGTTGATCACGATGCTGCTCCTGGGAACGAGCCTGGTGCCGCCGATTCCCGGCGTGTCGCTCGGCCATCACGACCTGTCGCATCACGGGCAGGACCCGCAGAAGATTGAACAGCTCAAGGCGATCGAACTGGCCAAAATGCAGACCGTGGCAGAACTGCTCGCAAAGTTGAAAGCGACGAAAGAGGAAGACGAATCGCTGCTCGACCGCACGATGATCTTCTTCAGCAGCAACCTGGGCAACGCCAGCAACCATTCCGCGCAGAACCTGCCGATTCTGTTCGCCGGCGGGGGCTTCCGGCACGGCCGGCACCTCGCGTTCGATCCGAAGAGTCCGCCGCCGCTGTGCAACCTGTTCGTGACGATGCTGCAGCAACTGGGCATTCAAGCTGACCGCTTCGGTTCCAGCACCGGCACGCTGGCCGGACTGGAATCGGAGTCACGCTGAAAACAGCCAGCGCCAAGCGGTCGAAATGAGGAACCAGGAGATCGTCAGGCTGCCGACGAGGACTGTCACCAGCACCGCGATCAGCGCGGCGAGAAACAGCCAGTCGCCGAAGGTCCGCTGGCGAGCCTGTGCGGGTTGCTCGGCGTGTTCCAGCAAGAGGGCGACGTTGCGCTGATTGG
>CAZDGB010000325.1:0-7815 GCA_964504645.1 uncultured Planctomycetaceae bacterium
GGGCGGGCGCCGCGACGCTCGCCGGGGGCAAAAGAAAAGCGGCTGGCAGAAGCCCGCCGCGGATTGATTGGAGAGGGCGATTCGTCGCGTGTGTTACTTCTTGGCCAGACGGCGTCGCCGGGCAAAGGCTACCAGGCCCAGGGCTCCCGATCCGAGGAGGACCAGGCTGGCGGGTTCCGGCACGGCGGGAGGAGTGAACTGGCTGGCGACGATCTGAATATTGTCGAGACTGTTGAAGCGATTGGCTTGATTCACATTGGTGTTCGCGCCATTCAGCGTATATCGCAGATAGACGAGGGCGGCGTTGTTCAGAGAGATTATGGAACTGAAATCCCGCACGATGGCAGTGAGACCGTAGCTGGCCGTGTTGGGGTCCACGGCGGCACCGAACGGTGTAAAGGTTGTATTATCGGTGCTGTAGGACCATTGATTGCTGTTGAACGAATTGCCGGTTTCTTTCGTCGTCGCGTAGGACAGGATGATATCTTCGAAGCCCAGCGTAGAGAACGAGAGGGTGATGTATTGACCATTGTTCGTCGGATTGCCGTTGATGATCGTGAGCGCCGTCCCTGCTGGATCGGAGCCGGCGTTGACGCTTGTCCCTACGCCGGCGCTCAAATCGGCAGCAACCAACCCGGGGGAGGCCGTCAACGTTCCCGTGCCGGAACTAGCAGCAATCGTGGTGGCGTTACCATCGTAAGAATTGAAGTTCCAGAAGGCGATCAGGTCCGCGGACGCTGAAGAACCCACAGCCAGTAACGCAACCGAGGCGAAGAAGATACGCATCATGCCCATCCCGGAGAAAGAAAAACGTTGGCCCTAACCACCCAAAATACTGCGGCATAATGAACAAACGCAAGTCAATTGCCGGAGAAATCTGAAAAGAAATTCCAGATTCTTCAGATCAATCCCACATCGATCGGAGCGGCAATTATTGTTCACACCAATCTGGATGAATGTGAACAAATGTGGATTTACAAAAAGTTCACACTCCAGTTAGTCGAGCGGCGGCGGGCCAGAAGTCATCGAGGGTGGCCAGCGGTTCCGTCTGGTATTCGCCCGGGATCAGCTCGACCGGGCGTTCGGCGTGGTCCGTGACGATCCGTTCCAAGGCGGCGATCGATAGGGGTTCGTCGGGGAACGGAACGGCGACCAGTTTCTCGGCGTCTGCTTCGCGACGGCGGCGGCCGTACTGACCCGAGGGAAGATAGATCGCGCCGGTGGCGAAATCGACGGCGAACGCGATGACGCCCGGCACGAAGAAGAATAGCAGGCCGACGGCGTCCAACGCGACGATTTTCCAGTCGAGCGGCCCGCCCGGCTGCCCGCGCCGCTCCGGATGCAACACCGTCCCGCAGCCCGACAAGCTGACGCCTGTCAGCCCGGAGAGCGCAAACTGTAAAAACCGTCGTCGCGGGAAGGGGACCATGAGCGCCGGACCGGGGGAAAGGGGACGCGGCTTGTAGCGAAAGAGGACGAAGGGCTCAAGGGGAAAGAAGAACCTTGGCGCACGTTAATACACGTCGGGCTGACGCCTCGACGCGCGCCGTTAGAAATCGTCGTTCCGGTGGCAGACGCCTCCATATCAGATGAACCAGAAACAAATGACCGCAAGGATTGTCGGCAGTAGAGAACCTAGCAGAAGTCCGAATGGGCTGATGCCGTCCGCGCCGAACGCTTTCGCGGATTGCAATATCCCGACGCCGGCGGGATTCGGCGCATTGGCGATCACGGTCAAGCCGCCGCCGGTGACGGCGCCGGCAACCAGAGCGTATTTCAGGTCCGCCTCGATTCCCTCGACGAGCGAGCCGAGATAGGTCAACGCCGCATTGTCGGTGATGGCGGTGAGCGCCGCCGCACCAAAAAACAGCATTGAGCCATCCAATCGAGCGATCAACGGCTTCAGCCAATAGGCCTGCGGCGTGCCCAGCGTCACCAGGCCGGCCAAGAAGAATCCGACCAGCAATCCCTCGCGCAGTTTGAGTTCGTCTTGATACTCGTGCGTGACCGCCGTGAGCCCGAGAAAGAGCATCAGCACTCCGAAGAAGACGTCGGGGTGATGGGCGAAGAACACCACGGCTGCTAGAAACAGGACGTGTAGAACCGTCAGCCACCCCGGTATCGGGCGCGCGTCCGAAGGCACGGATTCCACCGCCAGTAACTCGTGCCGAAATGCTGCCGCGATCAGAATCGTGGAAGCGAACGAACTGATGGCGGCCCGCCAGCCAAAGTGCGCGATCATGAAGGGAGTGTCCCAGTCCCAAGTCTTGGCAACCATCAGCACGGGCGGCGCAGCGAAGTGGGTGAGCGTGCCGCCAATCGACACGTTGACGAACAGCAATCCCAGCGTGGCATAAGCCAAGCGGCGGCTGATCCCCTGGTCGAAGTACCGTCGTTTGAGCACGATCGCGAGCAAAGTCATCGCGGCCGGTTCAGTGATGAACGAACCCAACAGCGGCCCGACGGACAAGGCGGTCACATAGAAAGACAGTCCTGCGCGCAGCGGGAGGCGGCGAGCAATCGCATTCAGGACACCCTCCGCCAGCGACACCACGGGGCGCGTGGCGGCCACCACCATGACGGCTAGAACGAACTTCGCCTCGGTGAAGTTCAAGCTTTCGACATAGTGCACCGCTTCCTCGACCGAGCCCTCGACGATTCCGATGCCCACGAACAGGACGGAAGCCCAGAGGCCGAAGACAACCTCGGTTTCCGCCAGAAAGTGCAGGACGTTCTCCGCCATGGAACCGCTCGGAAATTGATGCGCCCAGCGAGCGAATCGCTTGACCGAGAACGTGTGAAGCACGGCCAGCGCAAAGAGCACCGTGGCGAGGATGTCTGCAGACGTCGGAGTCATCGGATCTCGAAGCGGCATCATCTGGCGGGCGGAAAATTTGTGATGTTACTTGTCGGAGCGACGATCCAGTTGGCTTAAGGCGACTCCGACGATCACCAACGCGACAAAGACCAATAGCGGTGTCATAAAGGGCTACCTTGTTCATGGATGGTGCGGCGAGGAAGTCGCCGCTTGGGACAGCAGGTCTCGACGCCAGATTGCAAAGTCGCGCGCCGGCTTGTGCGCGGGCGATCGAAGCAAACATCGGGGCGAGTCGTTATCGCGGCATCAGAGGAACGCTGAATCGCTGCAGACGCTCAACGCCCAGCGCAACCAATTGGTGCGCAGGCCCGCGATCATGTCACCAACCGCCGCCATTGGAGATGAAGAGCGTGAGATACAGCTCATGCTCGGTGACGAGGTCGATCTGCTGATCGGGCAACATGCCAGGCGCTTCATTCTGAATGAGTTGCCGGTATTCTAGTGAGATATTGTCGAGCGACAAGCCCAAAAGCCAGGCGCCACCTGCACAACGATCGCCTACAAATCACGCCTTCAGCCTCGACGCGCGCCGTTAGAAGTCGTAGCTGGCGCGGAGGTTGAGGCCTTGCAGGATGAGGTCGTTGTTGTGCGGGCCGGTGGCGTCGTCAAAGATCTGGCATTGGTTCAGCCAGTCGTTGAGTTCGTAGCCGACCGTCGCCGACCAGCGACCGTAGTGCAGTTGCACGCCCAGGATCGCCTGGAACGCCACCGCGCCGAAGTCGCGGGTGGGAACCTGGATGATTTTCGTGCTCGGCGTTGTGACGCCGTTTTCCGTCGCGGCGATCGACGTCACATCGGAGACGTCCCATTGTCCGGCGAGATACGCGGCGTAGAAATTCGTGAAGCCGCTGATCCGCAGATCGTCTTCGTGCCAGAAGTTCCACGCGGCTTCGACGCCGACTTTCGGGCCGAGGCCCCAGAAGTTGTTCCGCATCGTCTCGGTCATCTGTTGCCGCATCGGCGCGGTCGCTCCGGGATAGTCGGCCTGAAAACCGGAGACGATCGATTGATGAATCCACCCGCCGCGCAGGCCGGCGACGGGGCGCAGCGTGAGTGAATCCGACGGCTGGAAGCGCGGGCCGAAATCGAGATCGAAGATGTTGTAGTCGATCTTCGACTCGACCTGGCCGGTCTGAAAGTAAAGTTGCGGCGCGGGGGGCTGCGCTTCTTTGCCGCCGAGGAACGCTGCGGTGAGATCGCCCGACGCGGAATCGGAGCCGGTCGTCCCGAAGTGGGTGAAGGCGAGTTGGGCGTTCCACTCGCCGTCGTGCCGCGCACCGATACGGAACCCGGGCGAGAAATCGTAGTTGATCGTGCGGTAATCGACGTACTGATTGGCCGGGTTGCGATTGGTGTCGAGCACCCAATCGACCGGTTCGGTCGCTTTCCAGTAGAGCGCTTCGGCGAAGAACTCTCCCGCGTCGGCGGGAGCGCCCAGCAGCGTCGCTCCGCAGATCAGAAGGAGATGGCCAAGCCGCATGTCAAACCTTGTAACGTCAGATCGCCGTGCATCGGCAGTTGCTGGAACGTGGGCAACCGTTGCTGATTGGCCCACCATTGCAGTTCGTATCCCACGCGGGCCGTGATTTCCGCCGGGCCCGTCCACGTCCATTCGCAGCCGACGAAGTAGCGGAGCATCAGCGTGCCCAGGCTCGAATTCCGCAGGCTCGTCGCGAACGTTCCTGTCGCATCCGGTGCCACGAACGGATCGGTCCGCTGGAAGACGTCGTTGACGTCCCAGGTGCCGTACAGAAACGCGCCGGAGAACGCGCCGACGAGTCTCAACCCGTCGACAGAGCGGACATTCCAGCGCCCGCTCAAGCCGAAATCGGGGCCGAGTCCCCAGAAGTTGTGATCGATGTTTTCCGTCGCCGAGAGGAACAGGATCGGATCGTCCCAGCGGCTGCGGATCGTCTGGTTGATCACCGCGGCCTTGAGGCCGACGAAGGGCCGGAGTTGCAGCGACTCGCTGAGCGGCACTTCATGCCCGACTTCGAAGTCGATGGTGTTGAACGCGAACTGCCAATCGAGGGCGGCGTTGGTGAACAGGAACGCGTCGCCGCTGAGGAAGCCGCTGAAGAACTCCGGCACGACGAGTTGATCGCCGCCGTTCAGCGCCTGGTTCTGCGACGTGACAAAATGCGTCCAGGAGAGTTTGGCGTCCCACGGCGAATCGTCCGGCTCGAACAGAAAGCCGGCCCGCAGCCCGGCGTCCCAAGGGAACTGCGCCTGCGACGCGGCGAACGTGCTGGCCGACCCATCGCCCGACACCACGCTCGCCCAGACCGACGATGTCTCCTCCGAGGCGTGCCAGAACAGGCCCTCCGCGAACGGAGAGATTCCTTCAGCGCTCGCGGCAGCGGCGCTGTGCAGAATCGTCAGGAGGATCAGAAAATAACGCGACATAAGGAACTGGGAAACCGCTCGTCAAAACTCCAGCGTGAAATCCAATGTGCCGCCGTGCAGGGACGTGAGGTTGTTCAGCCGTCCCATGTTGTAGGAGTAATACTGCATCTGATTGAGCCAGATCTGGGCTTCGTAGCCGAGCCGGACGCGGGTGTTAAGCCGCGCGAATTGCTGCGTCCATTCGAAGCCGAGGACGCCGCGGGCCATCGTCGCTGCGCCGTGAATGGGACTCGAATTGATGGCGATCGCCGTGGGATTCGGAATCGCGGTCGACGTCGGGCCGTCGGTTTGAAAGCGGTCGGAGAATCTCCATTCGCCGTACATCAACGCGCCCGACGGGCTGGCGAAGAAGCTCAGCGCATACTTGGGCGACGACGAGAGCGGGATCACGGCCTCCGCGCCGAGCGACGGGCCGAGGCTCCAGAAATCCTGCCGCACTTGTTCGACGGCGGTGGAGAACAGATACGTCTGCGATGACGAGTCGATGGGATTGCGCCACTGCGTGTCGATCGTTTGTCGGATGACGGCGCTCTTCAGTCCGACGAACGGTCGTAAATACAACGCCGGGCTGACGGCAAACCGCCGGCCGAACTCGAGGTCGATCGTGTGGAACTGGAAGTCCCAATCGACGTTCGCCTGGCGATAGTGCGGTCCGAAGTCGGCCCCGTCGGGATTGCCGGCGAAGAAGTTCCCCAGATAGGCGGAGTAGACTTCCCCCGCCGCCGCATTCACGGCCTGCGTGCCGAAGTGGGTGTAGTACAACGTGGCGTCGAAGTCGGGCGCCGGCTGATACGCCGCGCCGATCCGAAACCCGGCCCGCCATTCAAACGGGGCGTCGATCAACGTCGCGGAGCCGAACGACGAACCCGGCGGCGTGATCACCTGAGCCCAGTTCTCCGCGCTTCCTTCCGTCACCTTCCAATAGAGCAGTCTGGAGAAGAGCGAAACCGATTCCGTCTCCTCGGGGAACCGCGGCATCGCATACGCCGGCACGTCGTAAGTCGGACCGATGGCGTTCGGTTCCGGAACGGGCGGCACGATCTCCGGCGCGGGCTGAGCGTACAGCCCGCGGGAGCACACGACGAGCGCCAGGAACCAGATGCGCATCGAGCCGATGTTCCCGCAGCGCCGCGTGAGATTTCAGGCCGAGAGAGACCGGCTCCTCGGCCCGCAACTCTTACATCATCGGAAAAGTCCGCCCGATCGGTTTAATCGAATCCCAGAGAGCAAGTCGAAATCGGGCCAGAGGTTGCAGGGCGCAAACGAACGGGTGGCCGGGGCTGGAGCCGCGGCGGCGAAGCCCCGGTTTTTTGCCGTTCACCGGGGGCTTCCCTCCCGTTGGTCGGTCCAGCCCCGGCCACCCGACGAATGCGTGATCAATGGCGGAAGGAGATGAGGTCGCTGCGCTTCTTCACGGCATCCCGCAGGATCGCGTGATAGCAGTCCATGTCTCGCTGCAAGGCGTCGTCGTTACCCAGAATCCAGGACGTTTTCTCGAGCTTCTGCTGGAGCGCCCGGCGGCGGGCGACGTCATAGTCTTTTTTGGTCGGGAAATCCTCGGGACGCAGGATCGCCGGCGCGGCGGCGGGAACTTTGGTCCGCGGCGCCGCTTCAAGGCGCTGGATTTCCGCGGGGATGTCGGCCAGATCGAGGAACCCGATTTGCGGAAAACACTCCGGGTCATACGGAATCGGAATCGGCGGTCCCGAACGCACCAGTTGCGACTCGTAGGGATGGTCGCGCACCACGGCCACTTCGTCATCGCAGGACCGGCCGATGTGTTCGCACAGGATTTCGAGGACGCACCCGTATAGGGACGGTTGGCGCGGCTGAGAGGGCGCGCCGGCGAGAATTTCGCGCAAAGCGGTCGCCGCGTCGGGACACGATCCGTCGCGAATTGGATCTTCGAAGATCAGATCGATGTTCTCGATGTCGTCCGCCCGTTTCTTGAGGATTTGCCGGGCCAGCGCGTCGTCTTGAGACCCAAACAGCGCGCGAAGCCGCTGCAGGTCCACACGAAAGAACACGTGCGCATGGCTCATCGGCTGTCTCCCCGCATGGTGAACGACCTCTCGCAGCGAGTCTGGAACTGCCGTCATGAATGTGGCAGTATTTTGACAGTGTTTCAACTCCTGGTCGATCCGGCCCCGGCCGAAGGAAATTGCCGTTTATGTCCATCCTCTACTGCGGCGACACGACGCTCGACAGTGCCGCGTCGTACCTCGCCGGGCTGATGAGTTCGTGGCAGTGGCCGTTCCGGTATGTGCCGAGCGATGAGCGGTTGACGCCGGAACACGTCGGGCCGACGACCGGGCTGTTCATTTTCAGCGATTACCCCGCGGCCCAGGTTGATCTAATGATGCAGGAGCGGATCGCGGCCCAAGTGCGGCAAGGGGCGGGCCTGCTCATGATCGGCGGCTGGGAATCGTTCCACGGTTTGGGCGGCAACTGGGACGGCACGCCGATCGGCGACTTGCTGCCCGTCGCGATCTCTCCGACCGACGACCGCGTGACCTTCGATCAGCCGACGC
>CAZDGB010000326.1:0-7803 GCA_964504645.1 uncultured Planctomycetaceae bacterium
CAACTCCGTCCACCGCATCCTGCAAAAAGCAAAACAAAGATGTTAAAAGCAGTGGGCTTACGCCCCCCGCTCGGGTTAATGTTTCTACCGCGTCGCGTAACGGATTGGCGTTCCCTGCGGGCCAATTTGCACCGTGTAACCGCCGCCGTCCGGTTCGACCGACGCTTTGATCCACACCCCCTGGCAGGCCGAAGTGTCTTCCTGGTTGGCAATGAACGCCGCCGGCGTTTGGGAGAACTCGTCGAGCTGCACGTTGCGATGGAGTTGATACCACGCCAGCAGCGACGTGACCGACCGCAGCGTCGAGAGGACGCTGGCGGCGGCACCTTTCGTCGGGCCGTTGCAGATCACGGCAACGCGGGGATCGATGGCCCGCACGAGCGCCGGATTGTTGCTCGAATCCAGGCCGTGGTGCGTCACCATGAACAGGTCGACTTTGCCGAGCGGATTCTTCGGCGTGACCAGCTTGCCTTCGATGTTCCAAGTCAAGTCCCCGCACGTCAGGAACTTGAACTTGCCGAACGAGAGCAATTCGCTCAGGCTGCGGGCGTTGTCGCTGGGATCGTCGGGCTGCGGCGTGTTGAGATACGCGAACGGATTCGGTTCGCCGTCGTTCGGCAGGACTTCGCCGCTCGCCGTGACGACTTTCATCGAGAGCGGCGTCTCGCCCGACTTGAGCGGCAGCGTGTCGCCGACTTTGAGCGCTTTGGACTGGTTCTGCGCCGCCGCCCGATATGCCGCGGCCCGCTCGCTGAACTTGCCGTCTTCCTGCAGCGTGTCCGGGATCCCGCGGTCCCAGAACTGGCCGATCTTGATCTTCGCCGCCAGCGCCGCGTGGTTGCCGTAATGATCCAGATGCCAATGCGAGACGACCGCATGATCGATCTGCTTCAGCCCGGCGATTTCCTGCGCGACTTTCAGGATGCGGTCGCGATCCCGCCCGCCGTAGTCAGGATAGCCGGAATCGATCAGCAGCGATTCGCCGGCCGGCGTGACGATGAGCGTCGCCGCACCTCCTTCGACGTCGATGAAGTAAATGTCCAGCCGCTTGTCGGCCTCGCCGGCCGCGGCCCACGTTCCGATCGTACAACAAATCGCCGTCAGTAGGATGAGTCGCATGAGGTAACTCCACTCGAGTTGACAACTCTAGGAGATACCATAGCCGCACGGTTAGCCGAGTGAAAGCAAGCGATGACGTTCAATCGTCGGCAAACAGCGAACGTGAGCCTTTACCGGAGGCCGGCTTGCCATCCTTGCCCGCGTAGCGCCGCAAATACTCTTTGAGCGGCAGCTTCTTCGCCGTGTTTTGCGAGCTCATGTAGCGGATCGTGCCGAAGATCGGGCGTTCGGGGCCCCAGGGGCGGTCGTAGCGGCCGAAGATCCAGAAGATGCCGGAATACGAATTCGGGTTGCGGCCGTCGACGGCATACTTGTTGTTCAGGTCGATCAGAATCTCCAGCGCTGCCTCGGGCGTCGGCGACCATTCGAGGACTTTTTTTCCCCACAGCATCCGCAGGTAATTGTGCATGCGGCCTTCGCGGACGAGTTGCCGCTGCGCCGCGTTCCAGATTTCATCGTACGTTTCGGCCACCTCGAGCTGCTGTGCCGAGTACGTGACCGGCCGTGGATCGTCTGCGTGCTTTTTCAGCGTCACGCGCGCCCACTCGGGTAGCGAGTCGTATTGATCGTAATCTTCGCGATGGCTGCAAAAATTGAAGCCCAACTCTCGCCAAGTCACGAGTTCGTCGAGAAACGATTCTGCATCTTCGCTCATTCCCCACCAACCGGCTTTCGAGCCGGACGTGCTCTGGCTGAGTTTTGCCGGCGACCAATTCTCCTGCCTTGCCACAGCGTGAAAAATCTGGTGCGCGCCGATGTGGCCGAAGTGGAGATACGGCGACAGCCCGCTCGCCGCTTCGTCATCGGGATCGTTGCGATGCTCGGCGTAGCGGCTCAGCCGCTGTTTTAAAAAGCGTTCCAGTGTCTTCTCCGCGGCGACCGGTCCGCCGTCAAACGCGGCGCGTCCGACGGAGTGATCGATAGGCAACACCGCTAGCGCCACCGCATCGCCGGCGAGCAACTTGTCGTCGGCGGAGTTCGCCATCGACTGCACGTCGCACCAGATTTTCTCTGACAGCGGTGCGAGCGACTTGCGGGCGAAGGGATTCGCGAGCGGAAATTCCTCGAGCTGCGGACGCAGATTCTTCTGCAAGAACCGGCGGAAGACGTAAGCGGACGGAAAGACTTGCTCCGTCGCCCGAATCGGCCATAGTCCGTTGCCGTCGATGGCTTCTACCAGCACGGGCGATTGACATCCCATCGCCGCGATCATCGTGGGCACAAAATAGCAGGGAAAATCGTCCGTGACGATCACGGCCGCTTGGGCCGCCAACTGGCGGAAGATCTCTTTCGCCGCGCCGGGTTTCGGTTCGACATACGGCAGATAGGCGATGGATTTCTTCTCGCATTCCCGTTGCAAATCCCGCATGCCGTCCAGCACGAACGCGTGAAAGCGGTCGTTATTCCAACGCGCGCGGCAACCGATCGGTTCGAGAATTAGGAGCGGTTTCTGGAGATGAAGACACCAGTCGATGGCGCGTTGCAGCGAGAAATTCGACTCCAATCGGCGTGCCGTCGTCATCCAGTAAAGGACGAACTCACCGTCAGTCGCCGGCGGTTTTGTCCCGCAACGACGAATGCGTACCGCGGGGACGTGGCTTTGCGGAACGGATACGTCGCTCACTTCGCGGCCGCTTCACTAGCGGCGACCGATTCCGGCGACAGAAGTTCCACCGCGTTCCCGGACGGGTCGCTGATGTAGATCGATTCCGTGCCGTCGCGGTGCTTCTTCAGTTGGCCGAATTCTTTGGCCCGCGGCGTCACGAAACCGAGGTGCGCCGGATGCTGATGCGGCACGACGAGCGCCATGCTCAGGTTGGCGAATTTCAGCATCGCCCACGTCTCGTCCTGATACGTAATCTCGCACTTAAATGTGGACCGATACCACTGCACCGACTCGGCGATGTTTTGCACCACGATCGCCACATGATGAACGGAATCGAGCTGTGCGGCACTCATGATCTGTCCCTCCAACCGGACGAAAGTCCGTCAAAATCGACGTGACCAGCATCATGATATCACTGTCTGGCGAATTTTCCGATCCGTTACATGCACTGTGTTCACTCCGAAATCGAGAAAACGCCGAATGGTCATTGCATCAACGGTCGTTTTGGGAAAAAATGGATGCATTCAAGGATTGTAATTCGTTCTTTCGCTGATGATGGGGAAACGCACGATGTGGGCGATGGTGTTGTGTTTGTTCGCGGCGGATGCGCCGGCCAACGGTGAACCGACGGCGGAGCAGATCAAGTTCTTCGAAACGTCGATCCGGCCGGTCCTTGTCGAGCATTGCCTGAAATGCCACGGCGAGGACAAGCAGTGGGCGAACCTCCGCCTTGACACGCGCGACGGCCTGCTGAAAGGGGGCGAAGGGGGAGACGTCTTTACGCTGGGCGAACCCGGTAATAGCCGGTTGATTGAAGCCATTCGCCAGACTGATCCCGACTTCAAGATGCCGCCGGAAGGGAAGCTTTCGGACCGCGAAATCGCCGACTTCGTGCGTTGGTTCGAGATGGGGGCGCCGTATCCGAAGGCGGAGGCGAACAACAAGGGCCGCACGCGCGATCCGAATCACTGGGCGTTTCAGCCGGCAAAACCGCAAGCGGTTCCGGCAACCCGATTCCCGGCGAACACGGCGATCGACAATTTTATCCGTCAGCAACTCGAAGCAAATGAATTGGCCCCGACGGAACCGGCGAGCAAGCCGGTGTTGATTCGCCGAATGACGTTCGATCTGACGGGCTTGCCGCCCACGCCGGAGGAGATCTACGACTTCACCAGCAATGCGAATCCCGATGCCTATGCGCGGCTCGCCGACCGGTTGCTGGCGTCGCCGCACTACGGTGAGCGTTGGGGCCGGCACTGGCTCGACATCGCCCGTTACGCCGATTCCAACGGCCTGGATGAAAACGTCGCCCACGGCAATGCGTGGCGCTATCGCGACTACGTGGTCGCCGCCCTCAATCGCGATGAGCCGTATGACCGCTTCCTCGTCGAACAACTGGCCGGCGATCTGTTGCCGGCGGCGGACGAGGCAGAGCGCCGCGAACTGCTCGTCGCGACGGGATTTCTAGGCGTCGGTCCGAAGGTGCTGGCGGAAGTCGACCAGGCCAAAATGCGGATGGACATCGTTGACGAGCAGATCGACACGGTCGGCAAGGCGATCCTCGGGATGACGTTCGGCTGCGCCCGCTGCCACGATCACAAGTTCGATCCGATTCAGACCGCCGACTACTACGGCCTCGCCGGGATCTTCAAAAGCACCCGGACGATGGAGACGTACAACAAGGTCGCGAAGTGGAACGAGAATCTGCTGCCGTCCGACGAAGCGCGGGCCATGAAGGCCGCGTACGATCAGCAATTGAACGAGAAGCAGCAGTCCGTCGACAAATATCTGGAAGAAGCGAAGGCGCTGCAGGCGAATTCGTCGGATCAAAAGCCGGCGGAGAATCCCGAAGCCGCGTTCCCCGAAGAGACGCAGAAGAAGCTGAAGGAACTGCGCGACGCGCTGGAGGCGTTCAAGAAGACGCCGCCCGAGTTGCCCAGCGCGATGGGCGTGATGGAAGACGAAATCGTCGACGTCGCGATCCACATCCGCGGCAATCCGCTGAAGCTGGGCGACGTCGTGCCGCGGCATGTCCCGCCGGTGATGCGCGGGCCGGAGACGCCCGCGTTTGCCACCGGCCACAGCGGCCGCATGGAACTCGCGACGTGGCTCACGGCGCCGAATCATCCGCTCACCAGCCGCGTGATCGCGAACCGCATCTGGCGGTGGCATTTCGGTCGGGGAATTGTCCCGTCGACCGACAACTTCGGCCTGCTCGGCGAAAAGCCGTCGCATCCGGAATTGCTCGACTGGCTGGCGCAGCGTTTCGTCGCCGACGGCTGGTCGTTCAAATCGCTGCACCGGCTGATTCTGGCGTCAAATGTCTACCAGCAAGGCAGCGCGCCGACGCCTGAGCAATTGACGAAGGATCCCGAGAACCGGCTCTTGGCCCGCTTCAACGTGCGGCGACTGGAAGCCGAGGAAGTGCGAGATTCGTTGCTTGCGCTGAGCGGCACCCTCGACTCTACTATGGGCGGCTCCCTCCTCAACGTCAAAAACCGCGCCTACTTCTTCGATCACACGTCGATCGACAAAACCGACTACAGCAGCCGGCGGCGGGCGATCTACCTGCCGATCGTGCGGAACAACGTTTACGACGTGTTCCAGTTGCTCGATTTCCCCGACCCCGCCGTGCCGAGCGGCGACCGGGCCACGACGACCGTCGCCCCGCAAGCGCTGCTCATGCTCAACAGCGATCTCGTGATGCAGGCCGGGACCGACCTGGCCCAGCGCACCGCGCAGGAATCGGCCGACGACCGGCAACGGTTGTCACGCTTAATCGTCCGGACCTACGGCCGCGAAGCGACGGAAGACGAACTGCAATCGAACCTGAAGTTCCTCGCCGACGTTCGGCAATCGCTCCCGCCAGCGGAAGCGGACAAACCACAACCGGACGGGTGGAGCGTGCTGTGCCACGTGCTGCTGGCGGCGAATGAGTTTGTGTATGTGCGGTGATTTCGGCAAACCCTACAATTCCTGATCAACCTGAACTTACCGGCGATAAGCTGATCGATATGACACACACGTTTCTCTCCCGACGACAAGCCCTCCAACAATCCGCCGTCGGCTTCGGTTCCCTCGCGCTCGCGTCGATGTTTGGTGAAACCGCCAGCGGCGCGGCGAACGATCCGCTCGCCGCGCGGTTGCCGTTGTTCGCGGCACGGGCCAAGCGGGTCATCTTCCTCTTCATGAGCGGCGGGCCGTCGGCGGTCGATACGTTCGATCCCAAGCCGCTGCTCACGCGCGACGACGGGAAACCGTATCCGTTCGAAAAGCCTCGCGTGCAGTTCAATGGAACAGCGAACCTGATGAAGTCGCCGTGGGAGTTCAAGCAGCACGGCGAGAGCGGATTGTGGGTCAGCGACCTATTTCCGGCAACGGCGTCCCGCGTGGACGACCTGTGCATGATCAACTCGATCTACGGCACCAATCCAGCCCACGGCGGCGCGGTGATGAAGGTCCACACCGGCAGCGACAACTTCGTCCGGCCCAGCATCGGGTCGTGGGTCAGCTACGGCCTCGGGACCGAGAACGCCAACCTGCCGGCGTTCGTCACCATCTGCCCCACGCTGGCGTTCGGCGGCATCAACAACTGGAGCTCGGCGTTCCTGCCTGCCGCGTACTCGGGCACCCCGCTAGGCGACGCGAGCATTCCGTCGGAACGGGCCCGGGTGAAATACATCGCCAATTCCAAGTTGCCGCGGCACATCCAGCAGATGCAGCTCGCGGAACTGGACCGGATGAATCGTAACTATCAACTGCAATCAGGACCGGAAGCGTCGCTGGAAGCGCGGATCAGCTCCTTCGAACTGGCGTTCCGCATGCAGTCCGAAATGCCGAAGGTGGAAGACCTCTCCGGCGAATCGGCAGCGACGATGAAACTCTACGGCATGGATAACCCGGTTACGGCGAACTACGGCCGCATGTGCCTCTTGGCCCGCCGGTTCGCCGAGGCCGGCGTGCGGTTCATCCAGGTCACGCACAACGACGACAAAGTCCAATGGGACCAGCATTCGGAACTCAAACGGGACCACGAGAAGAATGCCCGCGAGGTCGACGTGCCGATCGCGGGGCTGCTCTACGACCTGAAATCGCGGGGTTTGCTCGAGGACACGCTTGTTTGGTGGGGAGGCGAGTTCGGGCGCACGCCGACCAGCGAAGGAACGGGCCGCGATCACAACTGCGAAGGCTTCACGATGTGGCTCGCGGGCGGCGGCGTGAAGGGGGGCTTCCGCTACGGCAACACCGACGACTACGGCTACTTCGCGGCGGAGAACAAGGTCCACATCCACGACCTGCACGCCACGATGCTGCATTTGCTGGGGTTGGACCACGAGAAACTGACCTATCGCCACGCCGGCCGCGATTTCAGACTGACCGACGTCGAAGGCCGCGTGGTGACCGAATTGTTCGCGTGAAGAAAAGTCTATCCGCAGATTTTGCAGATGAAGGCAGATTTGAAGACAGAAAGTCGATTCAACCGGAGAACACTGACTGTTGCAGTTGTGGTAGCGGGACTGATTCTTCTTATTGTAATCCTGTTTCGGTCAATGATCCCTGGGGTTTCGCTCTCTTTAGACCAATCACGTGGTAGCACGGAATTCGTCTTTTCTACTCATGGAATCAATGGTCTCTTAAGTATGAGAGTTCTTCGGTACGATCCCGGAGAATTGCTTTGGCACATGAACCTCAATTATTTTCGCGGCCATCGCTTGCGATACGGAGAAATCCCTGATGTATGGCCGAACATTGCTCGGCAAGAATTTCCCAAAGACGGCGAAGAGCCTAAACCGCTGGCACCCGATTCAAAATTCCTGGTCACAATTGAATGTCAGCATGACGTATTCATCGCACCATCAGTAACCTCTGTTCTCTTTATTTTAAGAACCGACAAGACCGGACGAGTTGTCTCTGTCGAAAACGTTGATCGAAATAAGCCGTTTGAACACCCTCTAGAAGAACATCCCAAGTGAATGTGCAGAGGCGACAACATCTACCTTGGTCAATCAACGCAGAAGCCGGACTGCACCGAATGGAGAAGGTTTTCATCCATTCTGTTGAACCTTCTTTCAAGTTGT
>CAZDGB010000327.1:0-7658 GCA_964504645.1 uncultured Planctomycetaceae bacterium
CGCCGTCGCGCCGATCGCCTGGCCTTCGCGTTTTTTCAGTTCGGGCTTGTAGTCGAACGTATCGACATGGCTTGGCCCACCGTCCATGAAGCAGAAGATGACGTGCTTGGCTTTCGGCGCGAAATGGGCCGGCCGCACATCCGCGACGGCGTGCCGGGACATTAGGTCGGCCAACGCGAGCCAGCCCGCGCCGAGTCCCGCCGTTTGCAGAAACTCGCGGCGCGAGCGCGGAGCTGCGATGTGACCGGGGCAGGGGCAGTTGTCGTGCGGCATGGCTTGGTCCGATTCATACCCCGAAGGGGTTTCGTTTTATAGCTCAGGGTTGCCCGGCTTTGGGGGCTACCCTGGGAGAGACACGGCATCACCCACATCTACCCCAATGAGGGCCGAAGCGACAACCCGGGCCGCCCAGCGAATCAATCATGGTTTGGTTTCCAGCAGCTTCTCCGTCGTTTGTGGATGCGTCATCAAATGGACGTCCTCAAATCCCGCCTGCCTGCAGGCGTCCATTGTCTCCATCACAATCAGCCAAGAGAGGCTTTTGTCCACGTGCAGCTCGATGGCGTCCTTTTTCCCGGCGTAATCCTTGAGCCCTGTGACAAGCTCCGTGAGCGTGTCTGGCTGGAAATCCAAGTCCTTCCCCTTGACGGTGATGCGCCCGCGCCGCGTGTCCTTGTCTGGCGACGCATTGACCGTTACTTGAATGCCGTCCACGATGGGTTCCGGCTCCATTTCAAAGGTGAGGTGTCCTTCAATAGACGATCCCTGCGCGTCTTGGCGCACCTCTCCCGCTGCCTGGTATCGTGAAAACCCAAGTCCTTTCGCGACCTGCAACAGTTCCAAGACGCGCGAATACGTCGCTCGCTGATCACAGCGAACAATCACCACGGTCTTGGCCATGTCCTGGCCCGCGAGTCGCTTCACAAAACTGTACTCTCGCTCCAACCAAAACTCCGCTTGGGGCAGTGTCAGCGGTCCGTGGATATCCAACAGTTCGCCTTTGCCGTTGATGTTCATCATCACCGGGTCTGGGCCTTCTACTTGAAACGGCCTCGCTAAGCCTGCGCGGGGTAAACGAATTTCAAGTATTGCTTGGTCACCCGAGACAGATCTCAAGGTGCCTCCCAGGACAAGCGCCACTCCCGTCGCGAAAATCGCTTGAATCGAACGTATCTGTCGGGACATTGAATATACCTCCATGTCACCGCGAACTATGAGGACTGACGTGCGACAGAGACTCTGACGGTTCAGAAGACGAACCGGGATTCTGATGCTACAAAGCCCGCCGTCGGCGACGGTGGGGACGCTTCTGCGAAGCGTCGCAAATCACAACCCGTACAGGAACTCTTTTGTATTGAACAGCGCGTGGGCCAAGTCTGTCCACACCGGCTCGCTGATCATCAGATTTTCCGCGGAAACGCCGTGCAGCCTGGTCAGGTCATTCGCGGCCTGCGACCACGCGGCGATTTCGTCGGTTGTCGGTTGTCGGCCCAACGCCGCGCGAAACATCGCTTCAATCCGCTCCGTCGGCTGCGATTCGGTTCCCGCGGCTAATCGTTTGCCCCAATGCTCGGCCTGCTGTTTGACGAGGGGATCGTTGAGCAACGTCAGGGCCTGGGCCGGCGTATTGGTGATGTCGCGCAGGCCTGTCGGAATCTTCGGCGCGGGTTGGTTGAACGACGCCAGAAACTTCGGCGGCTCCATGATCGTGACTTTGGTGTAGATCGACCTCCGGCCGAGTCCATCCAATGGTCCGCAGAAGAGCCGCTTCATCGCGTCTTCATTCTGGCGATACGGATTGATCGGCGGACCGTAGAGCGCGGGGTTCAATCGCCCCGACGCGGCTAGCACCGCGTCGCGGATCGACTCGGCTTCCAACCGCCGGAGCGGATAGTAGTGCAGCAGCCGGTTCGCCGGATCAACGGCGAGCGCGGTGGACGTCGTCTGGCTCGCTTGCCGCCAAGCTTCCGACGTCACCATTCTCCGTACGGCTCGCTTCACGGACCAATCGTGACTTTGAAAATCCAACGCCAATCGGTTGAGGAGTTCCGGATGCGATGGAACATCGCCGGCGTGGCCGAAATCGCTGGGCGTCGCGACCAGTCCTGTGCCGAACAACCAGTGCCACACGCGATTCACGAAAACCCGCGACGTCAACGGATTGTTCTGCGAGACGATTTCCTCGGCGAGCTCCAACCGGCCGCTGTTGCGAGCGGGGAATCCTTCGGGCTTTCCTCCCAACGCCGCGACGTATCCCCGCGGCACCGGGTCGCGGAACTGGTCGTAGTCGCCGCGATAGAGCCACTTCTGGTCATAGCCGGGATCGATGTCAGCCATGCCGTTGACCGTCCACGGCGTCGGCATTGCCCGTTCGACTTGCCGGTAGCGTTCGACAAGCGCGCGAATTTCCGGCGCGTCCTGGCGATTGGAAATTACACCCTGATCGAGCAGCCAATTGAGCAGCGCGATGTCTTCGTCAGCGGTTTGATTCGTGACCCATTTTGCGACGGCTTGCCTGGCGACTGCGGCGCATCGCTTCGCGAGATCTTCAACCGATTGCGGTGCGTCGCCATCGAGGAACCGCTGCATCAGCGTCAGATCATCGACGGGCGTGAACGGGGCCTGATGTCGCACCACTTTGGTGATGCCCAATCGGCAACGCGGGTCGTCCATCTGGTCGTCGGAGAGGAGTTCGCCCAATCCCCAACGCGGGGGGAAATTCGGATTGCTGGTCTTCGTGGCGAACTCGACATAGTTGTGCCGCTCGCGCATGCCGCCGAACGTGTCGACCATCTGCCACCCGACGTGCGGGCGTTTGATGTAGTCCTGTTTTTCTGTGAGGAATGCGTTGTCGACGACACCGCGGCGGGCCGCGAACTCGCCGCCGCAGACCTCGAAACTGAGGTGGCCCGGTTCCAGCGTGTTGAGGATCGGCGTGCGGAGCGTGCCGTTGAGCCGTGGCGAATCGGCGAACGAGAACAATCCGCCGGGGAGAATCTGACCGACCGCCGCGTCGCCATCGAGCGCCACGGTGAAGTCGCCGCGCGGGGTGAGGTTGCGGAAGCCGACGCCGTCCACTGACCATCCCAGCGGAACGCCGTCGCGGAAATCGGCCACGACGGTGAAATGCTCCGCGTTCTTCTTCTGGCGCTCGGCCCGTTCCGTCTGATACTTGGCGAGCAATTCCTTCCAAGTCTCGGCGAGCGGCATTCCCTTCTCTTCGCCGGCAAACACCGCCGACCACAGCGCCAACGGGTCTTCCAACGGCGGCTCTTTCTCGCCGAGCGTTTTGCGTTTCTCCTTCAACGCAGCGATGTTGATCGTCTCCAGATCACGCTGCCATTGTTGCGCGAGCAGCGGCCGCAACTGCTGTTTCAACTCGCGGAGTTGCTGAATGGAGGACGCATGTCGTTCCGGCAAATCGAGCGTGTTCGCGACCCAGCGCGAGCTCATAAACGCACCGCCGAGGGCGTAGTATTCCTTCTGCAAGACCGCGTCGAGCTTGTGATCGTGGCAGCGGGCGCAGGCGACCGTCAGGCCGAGGAACGTCTTGGAAAACGCGTCGATCTTGTTGTCGAGCATCTCCTGATGAATGCCGTCGAATTCCGAGCTGTCGCCGTGCCGCTTCTCGCCGAGTTGATAGAACATCGGCCCGATCAGCGATTCGTTGATTTGCTCCTCGCGGTTGATGCGCGGCGACGGGAGTAAGTCGCCGGCGATCTGCTCGCGGATCAACTGGGCGAACGGCACGTCGCCGTTGAAGGCTCGGATGAGATAGTCGCGATACCGCCACGCCCCCTTCGCGGGAACATCCCATTCATAGCCGTAAGTGTCGGTGTAGCGAACGACATCCATCCAATGGCGGGCCCATTGCTCGCCAAAATGGGGCGACGCCAGCCAGCGGTCGATTAGTCGCTCCCACGCATCGGGGGAGTCGTCGGTCAGAAAGGCGTCGATCTCCTCTGGCGATGGCAGGAGTCCCGTCAACGCGAAACTCAAACGGCGAGCGAGCGTGGTCCGATCGGCCTGTAATGTCGGTGCGAGTTCCGCGGCTTCGAGTTTCGCCAGGACATAGCGGTCGATTTCTCCCGCGGGCCAAGCGATTTGGTTCACGTTGGGAATGGAAGAATCCGCGAGCGGTTGCAGACTCCACCATTGCCGGCGGTAGTCGTATTGCTCGGCCCGCGCGGCGTCGCCAGCCCGCGCGGGAGTCGCCGCGTCGCGCGGATCGACGGCTCCTTGTTCGATCCACTGCACGAAATCGGCGACGACGCGGTCCGGCAGCTTTTTCTTGGGCGGCATCGCCAGACCCTCGTGTTTGAGAGCCGCGATAATCAGGCTGTCGTCGGGCTTGCCGGGAACGACGGCCGGGCCGGATTCGCCGCCGCGTCGCAACGCGTCCCGCGAATCGACCAGCAACTCTCCTTTGACTTCCTTCGCCGCGGCGGAATGGCAGTCGTAACAGTGCTCGATCAGCACTGGCCGTATTTTTTTTTCAAAGTGTTCCAGCGCCGCCCGATCCTCCGCCCAAGCCGCGGCGGAGGAAAGGATGACGACGAAAACAGAGCGTGCCAGCAGCATCAAAGAGAGTCCCCGTCAGGCTGTTTCCCTCTCAGTATAACCCATCAAGACAGGGGAATGCCTCACCCGCATCTGATTACCAGATTTGCAATTATGGAGATTAGGTCCGGTTGAACGACTGGGCAGAGCGGGATGTTTGCGAAAAATGGATGGAGCGGCTTGAATTCTAAGAGTCGTTTTGAGAACTTGCTTAAGGATTGCCTGCTCAAACTTTCTGTGAATTCTCCAAACTATTACAGCGAGAACTTTCCGGCCATGCAGACGATTGAGGTCGAAAGCTTGCCGGTTGCTGTTCGGGAGCCGCTCGTCGCGCCGCTGGCCGAGACGTTGCCGCATTCGGTCTATGTGAAGGCCATCCGCGACCAGATTCCACCGGCAGCGTTCGTGGCGGCACCGTACAAACTCTGGTTCATCGCGGCACATGTCGCCGTAACGATCGGCTGCTACCTCGGCCTGCGCTACAGCGAGCAGTTATGGTTCCAGGTGCTGCTTTCCGCGGTCATCGGCCACGAACTTGCCTGTCTCGCGTTTCTGGCGCACGAGCTGTCTCACAATGCCATTATCCGCAATCGCTGGATCAAGTATCCGCTGGAAGTCGTCCTGTGGGGCATCGCGTTTCTGCCGGCGACACTCTGGATCAAGCTGCACAATCATAATCATCACGTGAACGGCAATACGGCGAGCGATCCGGATCGCAGATTTCTGTCGTCGGAACTCGAGCCGCGCGCCCCGTGGGCTCGCAGATTCTATGTCCGCTACTTTTATCCGCATCACACGACGCGGCCCTGGAATCCGTTTGTCTGGCTGCACTTCGGGACGTACATCAACCGTAACCTGCTCGCCGTTTTCTACCCGGGTGATAAGAAGCCCAGCTTCGTCGTCGCCAAACCGACCTACACGCGGGCCGAGCGATACCGCATTTTCGCGGAGATGGTGATCATTCTGGCGATGCAGGGCCTCTTGATGCGGCTCGTCGATTACCGCTGGGACGCCTACCTCTGGGGAATGATCCTGTCGCTGTTCTTTGCGTCGACGTTCGTGATGATGTACGTTTGGACGAATCACGCGCTGAACCCCGTGTATGACGACCACGACCCGCTGGCGTGCAGCACGTCGGTTATCGTGCCGAAGGTGTTTGATTTCCTGCACAGCCGGTTTTCGTGGCACATCGAGCACCACGTCTTTCCGAGCATGAACTCGGATTACTACCCTCTGGTGGGGAAGCTGCTCGCGGAGAAATTCCCCGACCGCTACCGCCGCGTGCCGATCGTGAAAGTCTGGCGGGAACTCTTCCGGCTGGAACGATACTCGGAAGACCGGCTGCGAGGGGAATAGCTCGCTTGCGCATCGCGGCGCGAATGGCTTTCGCGCGCCGATGCCCAGCGAAGCGCAAGCGAGTTTCTGGTCGCTCCTCGGTTCAGTTGTCCCCTTTTTCCAACTCCGCTACGCTTGGGGTAAGTCACCCACACGAATCCCGCGATCTCGGAAAGAACTTGCCCATGACCGCTCCGCTGCACGTGGCCATCACCGGCGCCGCCGGACAAATCGGCTACGCCATGACGTTTCGCATCGCCTCCGGCGAAGTCTTCGGCCCGAACCAACCGGTGGTGCTCCACCTGATCGAAGTCCCGCCGGTGATGGGAGCCCTCGACGGCGTCCACATGGAACTCGACGACTGCGCGTTCCCCACGCTCGCCGGCGTCGTGAAGAAGGACAGCGACCACCTCGACGAAGGCTTCGCCGATTGCAACTGGGTGCTGCTCGTCGGCAGCGTGCCGCGCAAGCAGGGAATGGAACGCTCCGACCTGATCCGCATCAACGGGCCGATCTTCACCAGCACGGGCAAGGCGATCAACGCCGCCGCGGCGAAAGATGTCCGCATCGTCGTCGTCGGCAATCCGTGCAATACGAACTGCCTGATCGCCATGTCGCACGCCCCAGACGTGCCGAAGGACCGCTGGTTCGCGATGACGCGTCTCGATCAGAACCGGGCGGCCTCGATGCTCGCTCAGAAGGCCGGCAAGCAGGTTGCGGACGTGTCGAACCTCGCGATCTGGGGGAACCACTCGGCGACGCAGTATCCCGATTTCGTGAATACGAAGATCGGCGGCAAAGCGGCCACGGAAGTCATCACCGACGCGGCATGGCTCAAGGGCGATTTCATCGCCGGCGTGCAGCAGCGCGGCGCCGCCGTGATCAAGGCCCGCGGCGCGTCGAGCGCGGCGTCGGCCGGCAACGCCTGCATCGACACCGTGAAGAGCCTCATCCGCCCCACCGCCACCGGCAGTTGCGTCAGTGCCGCCGTGGTCAGCGACGGCAACCCGTACGGCATCGACTCCGGCCTGATCTGCGGTTTCCCGCTGATCAGCGACGGCACCAAATGGCAGATCAAGCCGGGCTTCCAGATCGACGACTTCAGCAAGAGCCGGATCGACAAGACGGTCGGCGAGTTGAAGCAGGAACGAGATACGGTGAAGGATTTGTTGCCGTAGCTGGTTGGAGTTCCCCGGGATGGCGAGACGGATATGACTGAATCCGCGGCTCCGTTCGATGCTGACGACTTGCGAAGTTATCGTGCCCGCTGGGAACGTGTCGGTCCGGGACTCGAGAAGCTGCGGCGTCGCGAGTTGCGAAGGATGACGGAGGAGGAACATCGGCAGGCGCTGGCGGACGTGATGGAATTGGCGCGGCATCGTATCTGCGGTCTTGCCGAGTTTTATCGTCGCTGGCGCAAGCCATGAATCGTATTTACGCCGCGCGCTGAACAGTGTTCTTGTCGCTATCATGCGGCCAATACCCACCGCGAAGCCCTTCGATCATCAGCCGACGGCCTCCCTGCTCCGGCTGCAGCGCCGCGCCCAATTGATGACCGTGCTGCGATCGTGCTTTCATGACGCGGGGTACTGGGAAGTCGAAACGCCGATCCTGTCGTCGGAGATCATTCTCGACGCCTGGCTGGAGCCATTTGTCGCCGGGTATCTGAGCGATCCGCCGCGGTGGCGCGACGGCGGAGCGCCGCGCTATCTGCAACCGTCGCCAGAAGCCCACCTGAAAAGGCTGCTGGCGGCGGGGGCCGA